>JAJYSL010000436.1 GCA_021793595.1 Acidobacteriota bacterium | reverse complement strand
GCACCGCAATCATGCGCTCGCGAATCTCTTGCGCCAGCTGTTCCAGTTGCGGAAGAGTCAGTTTTTTTATATCAGCTGGCGAGTGAATCGTATCGAGAACGTTACTCATGATGATTTAGGAAGATGGCCCAATTCCCATGCCTAGATACCCAGATGCACCGGCAGCCGCACAAGATTCTCTCCCTAGCAAAGTATAGCTGAGCGGCGCGCCCTCCATTTGCTGCCAGCCGTCTTATTCCGCGGCAATTTGCGCGGCGGTCACGGTCGGCGCAGTCGGCTTGCCGTAGCCGAAATATCGCTTTAAGCGAAGGAAATGAACCTCATAAAGGTTGTAGCTGAAATACGCGACCAAATAGACGGCGGCTGCGTTGACACAAAACTCCAGCAGCACAGCCAGCGCCCGGGAGTGCAGGTAGGGCGTGAGGAAGATTCGCAGACTGGTTCCCAGAATGAGGTTCACAAGCGTGCCAAAGAGGTGGGCGACAAAGATGTGCAGGACGTAGATCCCGTAGCTGTATTTCCCGAGACTGCGGAGGAACGACCAGCGGAAGATGCGATGCGCGATAGACTCGGGTTCCAGTGCGGCAATTAACAGCGAAACGCAGCCAATCGCAATGAGCAGGTAACCAAAGGTAGCGCCAAAGAAGAAGCTGCGCATTTCGCGGCCCAAATGCCATAAGGTGTAGGCGGCAATGACGATTGCGGAGGTCAGAGCCAGCGGAAGCATCCATCGGCGAGGAATCCAGCTGCTGTCGCCGCGAATCACTAGCGCCAGGCAACCGCCCAGCAACAGCGTATCCATGCGGCAGGGAGTGAGCATGAAAATTAACATGGGCGAGGAACCGTGCAGGTAGAGGGCGATGCGAAGCAGAAGTGCCGAGCCGGAAAGCGCGAGGGCGAGCGCAATCAACCGGCGGCGTCCGCGCACCAGAAACACCAGCAGAGGCCAGAATAGATAGAACTGTTCTTCCACTGCAAGCGACCAGAAATGGTCCAGGTCCGCCCAGACCCCGGGATGAAAATCCGTCACCGGAAACCACAGACCGGTGTTCTGCATGTAGGTCAGCAGCACATATTGGCGTCCACCCCAAACAAAATGCGCCTGCGGTACAAAGCAGTTCAGGATCATCAGAAAAAACAGAAATCCGTAGTAAAGGGGAAAGATTCGCAGGAAGCGCCGCATGTAAAAGCTGCGAAAATAGTGCGGATCGTGCAGCGTGTCATACAAGATCCCAGTGATTAAAAACCCGGAAAGCACAAAAAAAAGATCGACGCCAGCCCAACCCAGGCCACGCAGCGCAGACAGGGAATCTCCGAACCGGCTGCCGGTTCGGTCGTTAAACAGCATCAAATGCGAGACCAGTACCAGCAGGATGGCCAGCCCGCGCACTCCATCCAATGCGGGAACGTGGCTGCGAGCGGGCCCTGCAATTTCCACCGGGGGTATCGGTTTCACTCGGGAGAGACTCCAATCCTTCGCAGTATAAGTGAAGCTGGGAAACGATCGTGCAAGCGCAGCTTCCCAGCCCGCCGATATCTCTGGTTAGACTAGGGACATGCCTGCTTCGATTTTTCGCTCACGTCTCACTCTCAACTGTTCCCTGCTTGCTGCCGTCTTGACGATTTGCCTGATTGGGTCCGCACATGCACAGGCGAACAACCGGGTGGTGGGTCCTTTGCTGCAACAGGATCTTCAATCGCCCGACGTGGTGGCGAGCGAGTTGCGCCACTTTATGCTGCAATATGTGCCGCCGCTGGCATTGCCGGCAACGCCCGAGCAGTGGAATCGGCAGGCAGCCCGGATTCGCGCCCGTGAACTCGCTGTGCTGTATCACGGCTGGCCGAAGCAATGGATCGACTCTCCGCCACAATTTGAGAAGGAAGGCGTGATCGCAGAGGACGGCTACCGCATTGTGAAGCTGCGCTTTGAGATCGTGCCCGGATTTTATTCGACCGCTTTGTTGTATGAGCCTGAGCGCATGTCGGGCAAGATGCCCGCGATTTTGAACGTGAATGGACATGGGGCCGGAGGCAAGGCGGTGGCGCACAAGCAAAAGCGATGCATCAACTATGCGCGACGCGGAATCCTGGCGCTGAGCCTGGAATGGTTCGGGTTTGGCGAACTCAACCAGCCTGGAAATGGCCACAATCATCTCAGGTTGCTCGACCTGGCTGGCTATAACGGGGCAGGCCTGTTTTATCTCGAGATGCGCCGCGGTCTCGATTATCTCTATAACGATCCGGATGTCGATCGCTCTCGCATCGGCATGACTGGGGTCTCCGGCGGCGGATGGCAGACCATCATGCTCAGTTCACTCGATACCCGGGTGGGACCGGCGGTTCCCGTAGCAGGGTTCAGTTCGCTGACCACGTCGATCGAACACCCCGAATATGCCGGCGACGATGCCGAGCAGAATCCCGCGGATTTTCGTCAGGGCGTGGACTATGCGCAACTGATGGCAGCACGCGCACCCCGGCCAACTCTGCTGATTTACAACGCCATGGATAATTGCTGTTTTCGCGCCGGCATCGTCAAACAGGGTGTTTATACCGACATTCAGCCCTTCTTCCAGTTGTATGGCAAGCCGGAGAATCTTGAGTGGCACCTGAACCTGGATCCTGGCACGCATAATTACGGGCTGGATAACCGCGAGGCATCGTACAAGTTTTTCGATTCGAAATTTCACATCGACGCATCGTCGGAGGAGTTCCCAAACACGGACCTCGAAGTGAAAAGCCTCGAGGATCTGGTCGTCGGTCTTCCTAAAGACAATCTCACCATTCTTTCGCTGGCGCAGTCTCTGGCGAAATCAATCCATCATGCAGTTCCGGCGCAGTCCAGCGCAGCTTGGGTCAATCAACAGCAGACACTTTTGCGGAATGTTGTCCGCTACGCTCCGGTTACGGTGACCCATGCTTGGGCCATCAGTGCGACCCATGAAGCGGGCGTGGAGAGCCATAGCTATCGCTTCGAATTCAGCAATGGACTCAGCGCTACGGGCGTACTGTTTCGGTCCGTTACAGTTCCAGAGAATTCGCCCACGACGATCCTGATTTCCGATGCCGGGATGCCGTCGACCATGGTCGATGTAGCCGATGAGGTCGACCGTGGACAGCGAGTTCTGGTCCTCGATCCGTTATTCTTCGGCCAGAATGTTCCCGACAAACGAAGATCGCGAGTTGCAATCTTTGCCGGCCTGTTAGATGCACTTGGCCAGCGTCCGCTGGGATTGGAAGCCGCCCAGGTCAATGCCGTGGTTCGCTGGCTGGGAAAAGATCTGGATCACGGTTCTGCGACGCCCAAGAACTATGAAACGCACCGCGGCAAGCCAGTACCGGGGGTCCGCATTATCACGACCGGGCTGCGCTCGGAAACAGTGGCCATGGTGGCGGCGGCGATCCGGCCGAAACTATTTTCGAAATTGGAAGCGCGAGAATCCATTTCCAGTCTGGAGTATGCCTTTAGCCATCCTCTTACTTTTGACGAAGCTCCTGAGGTGATGTGCCTGGATCTGTATCGCGACTTTGACTACAACATACTGGCGGCAATTGCGTCCCCGGTGAAAGTGGACCTGTCGGCGGTCGCGCCTCGACGCATCTACTGGCAATGACGTAACTCCGCGAACTTATGAGATTGAGGAACGGCATTTTGGTGGAACAGAGATTGAAGTTCACGCCAATTCGCGGCTGAGCGGATTACGTTACCTGAACCACTGGCAGGCAGGTAAATATTTCCTTATCAATTTGCCAGTACGGCATCAATTCAATACCCGGATTATGCTCGACCTCGAAATGCAGCGGCTGACCAGGCTTGGCACTGATCTGCTGCAGCACATCCTCGGGGAACTTGCCGCCCTTCACCTGCAAGACCGTGTCTGCATCTCCAATCACGGCCATTAAGATTGGACCATATTCCAGTCCGTAGCGTGGCCCGGCAGCGATCTGGTCCGCACCCGTGTAGCGAGTGAGTCGGAAGCCGATGGGCAGCGTGAACGTGATCGCATCGTTGTTCGACCAGGTGCGAT
>JAJYSL010000435.1 GCA_021793595.1 Acidobacteriota bacterium | reverse complement strand
CCAGCGCGACGCAGACGGTGACACTGGCCAACATTGGCAATCAGGCGTTGAATATTGCGAGTCTGACCACTACGACGGACTTTCCGCTGCAAAGCGCCAGTACCTGCACGGTGACCGCAAGCACTGCGCAGGCATTGGCTTCGGGCAGCTCGTGCGACCTGGCGTATGCTTTCCTGCCAACGACTTCGGGTGCGTTGAGCGAGACGGCGACACTTACCGACAACAATCTGAATGGGACGAACGCAGTACAGACGATCTCCTTCAGCGGAACAGCGACGGCGACGACGGGAACTGGAGCTGCAACTACGACCACGCTGGCTACATCGAACGCCAACATCAGCGCGGGTACATCCGTAACCTTTACGGCAACCGTTACCTCCAGCATCACAGGCACGCCGACAGGGACCGTTACGTTTATGGGCGGTACGACCACGCTGGGGACTGGAACGCTGTCCGGCGCTACGGCAACCTACACCACCAGTTCACTGGCGGCGGGGGTGTATACGATCACGGCGCAGTATAGCGGCGACACCAACTTCGCCCCCTCGACTTCCGCAGCCATCACGGAGACGGTCACGGCAGGCTCCCCGACATTCTCGACTACGGCAGCCAACAACGGCAACATTACGATTCCGAGTGGCAGCGGCGGAACGCTACCAGTGGTTATCACGGCCACTGGGGGCTACACCGGGACGGTGAACCTTACGTGTGCGCCCTCTTCACCCGCATTTACATGCAGCGTGAATCCAACTTCGCTCACCTTCACTGCTAGCGGCCCGACAAGTCAGCCTGCCGGGTTGACCATCGTCACCAGCGTGACCACTGCGGGCTTGATGCTTCCGGCCAGGCCGTTCCCGGATTCCTCCACGCCCATCTATTCCGCGATGGCCTTGTGGCTGCCTGGATCCTTCCTGGCTCTCCTGGGATTGCGCCGCCGCAAGAAAAATAGCAAATCCATGCGCAAATTCCTGATGCTGGTTTTACTGTTCGCCGGAATAGGCAGTGCGGCCAGCCTGACGGGATGCGGCTCTATTCAGAAAGCCATTAACTGCATACAAGGCAATTCGAGCTGCACGAACAATACCACCAATACTCCTACTCCGGCTGGAAGTTATAAAGTCATCGTCACCGCGACCGATGGCACCACCAAGAACACCACGACAGTAAATGTCACGGTGCAATAAGAAGCTCGACCGAATGGGAGATCACAATGAAACTTCAACGAACGTTTATTTTGTGTCTTGCAGCTATCTCGCTGTCACTGGTAAGCAGCACAATGCAGGCTTCCACGTCCAAAGCTGCGCAGGAGGCATTTAGCAAGGCGCTGCTGGGCAAAGATGTACAGGCCTTGATCGATATGCCTGCCTACAAGGAAGGGATCGACATCTACTACACGCCGCCATCGGACAAGCGCACGGATGATCGCGGGATCGACTTGAAGGGCCTGACCAAGTGGCTGAAGGCCAAGGGTGTCGGAGTCGAAAAGGGCGAGGAAGTCACCATTACCAACGTGAAGGTAGACAGTAAAATGATCGAAATTCACCTGGGCGGGGGCGGAGAAGGCCGTCGCGGCAGCAACCATGCCAATAAGGTGAACGCGGGCTTCAAGCGGGCTGGGGGTTCCCGCATCAACTTCCGCTACCAGAGAGAGCTAACCGATGCAGATTTGCAGCCAAGCCAGTTTTTCAAGTTCATGGGCCGGGTCGTGGATGTGAGTGGGATCGAGACCCAATTGGATGTAAAGAAAATGTCCGCCGCCGACCAGACCGCCATTGATAACCACACCGTCATCAACGGTATGACCTACGAAATGGTTCTACTGAGCTTTGGCGACCCGGAACAGAAAAAAGTAGAAGACAGCTCCGGCAGCACTTTCAAGGAAACCTGGTATTACCTGAAGGCTGGCCATCGGTGGATACTCCATTTTGAAAACGGCAAAGTTGCGCAGATCCAGACGTTCTGAATTGCGATTATGCATCGGGGCTGTTTTCTATAGAGACATATTGGCTACAGAAGCAGCTCCAGGATAACGCAACTCTTGGAACCGCGGTTTCGAGAACGAAGGGTTCGGAGGTTTTGAATCCTCTCTCCCCGCTGTGACCTTACCTTCAATTAGTCCTTCGCCCCGGCGATGGGATAGCCCTGCCACACATATTCCAGGGCCTCGGGCAGCGTTTGCAGCCGCACGGCGTGGTCGACGTGTCCCGCGTTCCGCGCGAACACAAACTGGTACTGGTAGCCCTTCGCCGCCAGAACTTTGGCCATGTTCTCATTCGCCATCACCCAATCATGCATGTTGTCGTGCATGGCATTGGGATTGAGAATGTCCCGGTCGCCCACTTCCATCCAGATGCGAATTGGTTTCCGCGCGCTGTTCGGGATCAGGTGTTCATGAAATTCCCATGCGCCGTGCGGCGTCTGCGGATTGGGTGGCCACTGCTGGTTCACATAGGTGCCGGAATAGGTCAGCACACGGTGATACAGCTCCGGGTGATACCAGGCCATGATCAAAGCGCACGAGCCGCCGGAACTGCCACCCGTCGTCGCGCGGCCGTCGGGGTCCTTGGTCAGCTTCACATGCGCTTCCGCCTCCACGCGCGGCAAGACTTCCGTTTCGACGAACTCCGCATAGCGGCCCGACATCGTGTCATATTCCAGCCCGCGTTCGCTGCCCTGCGCGTCGCCCCCGCCATTGCCGATGGAAATGGCAATCATCACCGGTACTTTATGCTCGGCGATCAGATTATCGAGCGCCGTGAATAGCAGGTGATCGGGTCCGTCCGCGCCCACAATGAACGGCGCGACTGTGCCCGGCACATATTGTTTCGGCACATACACCGCAACGCGGCGAACATACGGAGCGGGGTGGCTGGTTGTCACCACCATTTTCGCGGGGTCGTTCGGGTCGGCCGTGCCAAACGTCCCCGGGTCGCGCGCAATGCCGGGATACAGCTTGCTGTCCGTCGAGCTCATGGTGAATTCAATCACCGTTCCCTGCGGCACGCCTGGCTGCACCGTCATTTCCGGCGCGGGCGTGTGCGTGGGGCCAATGATAAAGTTTCCGTCAGCATTCGCCGGGGGAACAGCGCCATCGGGCAATTCCTTTGCCGCGACAAATCCGGGCGCGTGGGGATCGCGCGTCGGCCAGATCCGCTGTGGTCGCCGCGCCGGTGCTGGTGGGGTGGGTGGTGTGGCCGCGGCGGGAGCTGGTTGAGATTGCGCCAGGGTGGGCATTCCGCCAACTATCAGGATCATCAGGAACGCGGTGCCGAGAGCACGCATAAGACGGACCAAGGGAAACTCCTTTTTCGTCGCAGGGATGTTACTTTCCGCAGCTGGAGCCGGTGCCTTCGGCCTGTATTCAACGCGGCTGTGCCGCGCTCCAGCCAGTCGAGGAAATATATCATCGACGCCGAACCCCGGCAAAGCGGCTGCGTCCAGCATGCTGCCGCCTCGCGTCGCCATCTGTGCAAACGTCAAATTACGGCAAGCGCTGAATATCCCTCCGTCTGGGGTAATCCGTGCATGCTTGGCAGCCAGAAGAGAGCTTGGGTTAGTTTGATTTGTTCCCTTGCACAGAGGCCCCACGGAGAAAGCGCTCCAATTTCCTGCGGAGAGACTCTGGATTTCGAGTCGAGCATTCCCAGACGACAAGCACCTTCCAGCCGTCCTTACGGAGTGCCTTGATGTTCTCCTTGTCCCTCTGCGCATTTCTTTCGCGCTTCCCGCACCAATAATCTGTGTTTGTGACCGGGGAGATGCTTCCATGGCCACAGTTGTGCTTATGCCAGAAGCAGCCATGGACGAAAATTATCTTCCGTCTTGAAACGAAAACGAGGTCGGGTTTGCCAGGAAGATTCTTGGCGTGGAGCCCATAACGGAATCCCATTGCATGGGCCAACCCCCTGACGCACATTTCAGGGGCAGTGTCCTTGTCGCCGACGGCCCGCATGCAAGCTCGGCGTTGTTCCGCCGTGAGGGTATCCATCTGGCGCCTATCCGTCCTGGTGTTCCGGCTCGGAACCTTTCTTCGCTTGTCCGCTCA
>JAJYSL010000434.1 GCA_021793595.1 Acidobacteriota bacterium | reverse complement strand
ACATACAGCGACCCGAAAGATTCTGTGTCACGAAAACGATATCCGGCAAGTGCTAAACAACTTGATTGCCAATGCGATGGATGCCATGCGACAAGGCGGACGCCTGGCGTTATGCAGTCGCGATGCGACGGACTGGAAGACCGGGCGTGCCGGGCTTCGCATCACGGTGGCGGATACGGGACATGGGATGTCCGCGCAAGTGCAAAAGCACCTCTTCGAGCCTTTCTATACGACGAAGGAAGTGCACGGAACCGGGCTGGGACTATGGATTTCCCGCGGCATCGTGGAGCGGCACCATGGCACGATGACGCTGAAGAGCAGTGAAAAACCGGGCTGCAATGGAACTGTTTTCATGCTGTTTCTCCCGGATGAAGAAAATCCGTCTAAACCGACTCACTAATGGGAATGGGGCGAGGACGTCCCTGGCAAAAAGAGCAGCCATTGGAGACCTTGGCTGGGAAGTTCGGTGTGGACTACAGCCCAATATTGAAGAGATTAACTCTTCGGCAGTACCAGGTTCGTGTGTCCCAGTTTGGATTTTTGTTCCCCGATGATTTCAAAGTGCACGACACAGGCACAGAAATCGCACTCGGCCTCATTCACGCCTTTTGCAACGTTCGATACGGGAAAGGTACGCAAGCAATCCGAGCAGGTGACAGCGATGGTCCCCTTATCGTTCTTCACCCAGACCGCAGCCTGGTTGGGTTTCCCCGTTTTAGAACGGGTAGGAAGTTCATGCAGCAAATCGATGATCTTCTCGAACAGTTGCTTGGGGCTGTAACCGCCTTTGGGAAAGAACGCGTCCGCAAGCACGCTTTCGGGCACGGACAGACCAGAGAATTCTCCTGAAATCACAATGACCGGGATAATCGGGAATCGTCGACGCACGACTGAAAGGAACTCAAACCCGCTCATGTTCGGCATAACCAGGTCGGAGATGATAATGTCCGGCAGCGACTGTTTGAGCGCCGCTAAACCCTCAAACCCATCTTCCGCCCCGCGCACCTCATAGCCTTGCGCACTGAGCAACATTCTCCCAAGCTCGCGCAAACTCGGTTCGTCGTCAACGATCAAGATTCTGTATGGAAATGGATTAGCGGTCAACGTCCACCTACCTTGCGATAGTCCCAAGTATATCGCCCCTCAGGGTACCGGCCTGGGATTTTGGATCGCTCGTGGGATCGTGTCGCGGCATCATGGGTCGCTGGCGCTGAGAAGCAGCCAGAAACCGGGCTGGAATGGAACTGTGTTCAGTCTGTTTCTGCCGGAGCAACAAAACGCCTCCCTGCCCGCGCAATAGCGGACGGTGATTTCTACTTTCACGTATTGCAGTCCATCCGCTCAACCCCACTCAAGCCAACAGACGGCTTGAATGAGCCACCCGCCTTCCCTGCCATAGACCGCCTGTTGTGACGCAATCAATGGCAATCTCATGGCCTCAAAAGGACCCGCACACGGCCTCCATGCACCGTATGCACGGGTTGTAGCGGCGTGCATTTCTGCATCCGAATCGTTAGAGTTTGGTTAGATCGATCGAAAAAAATTCCTACACGTCAGGAGAACCTATCGCATTGCTGCCACACTTTGCTTTACCAACTACCGCTGCAATCTACGCATTTGCCGGGCATCTGGTCCGCATCGTGGTTATTCTGCTGGCTGCCTGGATGGTTACCACACTCATCCATAAGTGGTTTCCGCATCTTCGCGAACGCATCGTGAAGCACATGGTGCAACAGCGCGGCGGCAGTGACATTGAGTTGGAAAAGCGCGCTGCAACGCTAAGCAGCATCATCCGCACGGCATTAGCTATCACGATCTGGATTCTGGCTATCATCATGGCACTGAAGGAAGCCGGATTCGACATTGGGCCGATCTTGGCCGGCGCGGGCGTTCTTGGTCTGGCAGTTGGCTTTGGCGCACAAAACCTGGTGCATGACGTGATCTCGGGCATGTTTCTGCTGCTGGAGAATCAGATTCGTGTGAACGATGTCGCCATTCTGAATGGCACGGGTGGACTGGTGGAAGCAATTCACCTGCGCACTACGGTGCTGCGTGGGCAGGACGGCACGGTGCACATCTTCCGCAACGGAGCCATCACGACGCTTTCGAACATGACTCACGGCTATTCCTACTACTTGTTTGATATTGGAGTTGCCTACAAGGAAGACACGGACCATGTGATTGAAGTGCTGAAGGGGGTGGCCGATCAATTGATGGAGGAAGAGAAGTTCAAGGCCATCATTCTGGAACCGCTGGATGTCATCGGCGTGGATTCCTTCGGAGATTCCGCGGTGATGATCAAGGCACGCTTTAAGACCGCTCCGATCCAGCAGTGGACAGTGGGACGCGAGATGAATCGCCGCATCAAGAAGAAGTTCGATGAGGTGGGCATCGAAATTCCCTTCCCCCATACCAGTATTTACTTTGGCGAGGCAAGCAAACCTTTTCAATTGCAGTTGCAGGGTGCAAATAAGGAACAGGACCGGGAGCAGTTGAAGGCGCTGATTCGCGAAGTGCTGGCTGAGAACCAGAGCTGACGGGCGGTACGGTCCCCGATTTTTGAGAGGGCCGCAAGGGTCTGAGGAAACCTGCGACGTGTGGCCTCGGGCGGCTTTCGATTCTATGTCCCCAGATTCGACAATTACAGCGCCTGTCGCGGTATAGCGGATGGTTCCGTGGAAGAGGCTTGCGGATTGCTGCAGCAGAACTTGTTGGAGAAGATTCACCATGGCCTGTTGCAAGTGGGGGATGGAGGAAGAAGCTGCGTTGCAGCAACTGATCCGCGCCGCGGTCGTGGCCAACTCAACAGCGCGCGTGCAACGGACGGCGAAGAAGATGTGAGCGATATAGTCAGGGAGTCTCAGAGTGGGGTTTCGGTCACTGGGTTATGAGTTGCGAATGTCTTCTCGGATGCATACCTCCACCCAGTTTCCATCCAGGAGCAGCTTCCTGGGGCCCTTTAGAAGGTCGATGACGGATGCATCCATTTTGTTTGGATGACACTATTGCACTCATAATTCTTACTGCAGGCAGCAAAGCTTTCGTTATAGATCACACCAAAATCGATCGAATACCTGTGAGTTCACAGAAATTGACTAACGCAGGATACAGATCCTCTCCATACCCAAGGCAGGCATACTCATTGGTCCAGTTTTGGAGTAAAGCTTCGATATCGCAGTGGGCAGTCACAAAACCGTGAGGCCAGAACGGGATGTTGCACTCGATGAGTCGTCGTTGCAACTGGTCTTTCGCGGGTTCAAAGATGCTGGCACGCGTTAGCACCATGGTGAACTCTCCATTCACGCGGCCCAGACGCGCCAATACGCCTTCTCCCGCCTTGCAAACCAGCTTGACGGAAAGTCCGCCAGCGTCGCCCTCGGTGGGAATGCCATGTTCAGCAAATCCAGCCGGACCTAGCTTGCAGGCCAGCGAGGGAGGGCAGGCACCATCTCCAATGATTTTGATCTCGTTCGTGTTCTTATCAATATGTTGCAAATCGCCATAGTAGACCCGCTCTTTGCTGAGTTTCGTGAGCAGAAAAACCGTGAGAGCAGTATTGAAATCGCCTAGCGTGGATGTGCCGTAACCATCTTCGAGCATCATGCTTTGAGCAAAACAAGTGGCGGAGTAGTCGTCAGCCAGACCAGGAAAGGATTGAATCGTATAGAAATCGAACCTCTCGCGATCAACGATCTTTTTGAGAGCCAGGTAGAGTCGAATGGAGCGCTCATTCACCAGATTCTCAGCTGGAATGACGCCGAACAGCTGCCGCAGGCGCGGCCCGAGACTCCTGATTTCTTGTGCCGAGATACTTTCGGCGGTACGGATAACTTCTGAGGTATCGCGAGAATCGATGTCGACCCCAAACATTCGCATCCATTGCGAGGGATCGGCGGCCCCACAAGTCTGCCCCATGCCTCGGCCGCCAAATGTACCTATGGTGGAGAGATTGAGCAGACTCTTCAGATGTGCGGCTTGCGCAAAGCTGACAATGCTCTGGATGGTTTCGTCGGCTTCCACTTCCCCGTAGACAAACTTGTGGGGAACTCCAATC
>JAJYSL010000433.1 GCA_021793595.1 Acidobacteriota bacterium | reverse complement strand
ACTGCGAGCATTCGCTGAGATATTTGGCCTCGTAATCGTAAAACTCCTTGCATGGGATCACTTCGCCCACCACCGATGCTTCTGGCGAGACATTGCCCAGCACGGCGACTTCCAGCTCGCGTGCTTTGCCTCGCTTGCCACCGATACTCACCTCAATCACAATTTTGCGATCGTAGCTGGCGGCCAGATCGATGGCGACTGCCAGCTCCTTGCGATCATGCGCCTTGCTGATGCCCACGGACGAGCCAAGATTCGCCGGCTTTACAAACATAGGATAGCGGAGCGTAGTCTCGACCCGCTGCATGGATCGGCGGGGATTCTGCTGCCAGTCGCTGCGCAGAAGCGTTACATGCTTCGGGATGGGCAGCTTGACGGCGACGACCAGACGCTTCATGACGTCTTTATCCATTCCAGCCGAGGACCCGAGAACGCCGGAGCCGACATAGGCGATGTCCGCAAGCTCCAGTAGACCCTGCACCGTGCCATCTTCGCCAAAGGTGCCGTGCAGCACTGGGAAAATCACATCCACGTTGAGCGATTTTTCCGCGCTGGTGCGCAGGGTCGCGAGGGAGCTGCCGCCATGTTCGGCAGACGAGGGGACAGGCTGTACCACAACTTCTTTGCCATGTTCCAACAGCACAGCACCTGGAGTCGCCTCCGGATCGCCGGCGCGTAAATGCTGTGCTTCGCCAGTCGAGGTAGGCAGCAAATGCGCCGCGTCACCTGCGGTCAGCCAACGGCCATCCTTGGTAATTCCAATCAGATGGACGTCGTACTTGTTTTGGTCCATGGCCTGAAGAACAGACGCCGCAGACAGCAGCGAAACTTCATGTTCGCCGCTGCGACCGCCAAAGAGAATGCCTACACGCAGTTTTTTCATGAGAGCGGAATGAAAGTTCAGTGTACTGCGAAGAGAAAGACTTCCCACACGCCAAACTGTTCCAAATCGCCTTGCACCGGCAGAGTTATAGCATTCGTCATGTTGGGGTGCCGCAGATTAAGGACAACCGGCATCCATATAAGATAAGCAGGCGAAGTCGACGGAGGAAGCAGTCAAATGAAGCAACGAACACTGGGAAACAGCCTGAAGGTGTCTGAATTGGGCCTGGGCTGCATGGGGATGTCCGATTTCTACAGCGGGCGAGAGAGCGATCAGGACTCGATTGCCGTGATTCACCGGGCGTTGGAGTTAGGGATCGATTTTCTGGACACGGCCGACATGTACGGACCGCACAAGAATGAAGTGCTGGTGGGCAAAGCAATTCGCGACCGGCGAGACAAGGTGGTGCTGGCCACAAAGTTCGGCATTCTCCGCGATCCCAAGACTGGCGCACCGGGGGGCGTGAACGGTCACCCTGATTACGTAAAAAGTGCCTGCGAAGCCAGCCTGCAGCGGCTCGGGGTCGACACCATCGACCTTTATTACCAGCATCGCGTCGATCCGAAAGTTCCCATTGAAGAAACTGTGGGTGCCATGGCAGATCTGGTGCGGGAGGGGAAAGTGCGGCACCTTGGCCTGTCGGAGGCAGCTCCGGCGACATTACGCAGGGCAGTTGCGGTACACCCAATCGCGGCGCTGCAAACTGAATACTCCCTGTGGACACGCGATCCGGAAGACGAAGTTCTCGCCACCTGCCGTGAACTGGGAGTTGGCTTTGTCGCCTACAGTCCGCTGGGACGCGGATTTCTTACCGGGCGATTTCGCAAGCTGGAAGACCTGCCCGACGACGACTATCGCCGAAATTCGCCGCGCTTTCAAGGAGAGAATTTCGCCCTCAATCTCGACTTAGTAAAGCGGGTGGAGGAGCTTGCGCGGGAGAAGGGCTGCACCGCGTCGCAGCTCGCCCTGGCCTGGGTATTGGCGCAGGGTGAGGACATTGTCCCAATTCCGGGGACGAAAAAACTGCGCTACTTGGAAGAAAATGTCGGCGCCGCCTCGATTCAACTGACGGCTGGCGATTTAAAACACATTGCCGAAGCGGCTCCTCAGGGAGTCGCAGCCGGGCCGCGCTATCCCGAGTCCGCCATGCAACACGTCAACCGCTGATTGCCGTCACATTCACTCGCAGCGCGACAACGTGCATCACCACTCCGCTATCGACCGGCTGGGTGGTGATGCGCGTGCGATGTGTGGACCGGAGCTTCATTCGCCGTCTCTGCAAGCGCCTGATCGATGATGGCATACAGCTGGTTGGGATCCACCACCTCGACATACGGGACGCCGGAGGTCTGATTCGTCACCACCCAGATGGTCGGCGTGTGTTCGATTCCGACGCGCTGGCCCAGCGCATAATCTGCTTTCACTTCCGCCGCCAACTTACCTTGCGGATCGACCACAAAGGGAAATCCTGTGCCATGTTCCTGCGCAAACTTCTCCGCGAAAGAGCGCAAATCCGCCGGCGTCTCGATGCTGCGCTGGTTGGCAAATACCGCATTGCGAAAATCATCGCCCAATTTTTTCGATTTGGTATCGAACCATCGCGCGTCCACCGCCGCCTGAAAACTCCAGGCGTGAAACGGCAGCGGAAAGTCATAGCGAATCCACGGAATGTGATATTTCGCGGCTGCGCCCATCAGCAATGGATTGTCTTCTCCGCACATGGGACATTCCATGTCGTCGAATTCGACAATCGCAACCTTAGCTCCCGGAGGCGCCTTTAAGGGAGCTGCATCGTGAACCGGTGTGTGTGGCGCGCTCTGCGCACCAAGAACGGGAGCGGCGGCAATCAATGCCGCAATGAAAAGAAGAGAAGAAAGTCGTTTCAAGAACACCTGCTGAATCGCCAGTTGCGACCTGATGCTTATTTTAAGGCCTCAGGGGAAATTTCTCGGACAAGCCGGCGGTTCGACATACTCAAGACCGGCGAGCGCAATCGACCTATATCGTATAAATCCCACCCGGATGTCTATTGCGGACTCGGCTCGGCAACGGTAGATGGAGCGGCCCTCTTCTGCGATTTAGAACCGGTCGAGGGGGATGGCTTGGTATGGCGGTGCGTGGTCCGATGCATCTTTCCATGCCGCACTTCGTTATCGACAACGATGGTATTGCCGTGCTTGGAAATACCTTCGCTGGCTTGCATAGCGTCCACGCGCGCCCGCAGTTCAGTCAATTGTTGATGCTCTTGGGCAGCGGCGGCCATCAGTTGGGTTATCGCCGATTTTCGAGCCCTCTCCAATTGTTCCAGAGCACTATTGAGCAGTGCCGCATCGGACTTCTTTTCGGTCAGGTCGGCAGCCAGGGTCAGGCGCACCAACACGTCGTACAGCGCGTCCACGTTTTGCATCAGGCGCAATTGCGCATCCAGGGCGGTCGAGCTGGCCTGCGTCTGCTGCAACAATCCCGGAACCTGATGGGAAAGGTCATCGCTGATGGAGTCGGCATCGTTCTGCAGTTGCGCCTTCCAGCTCTTGGAAATTTTCCAGTGGTCAATATGGATTTGACCAACGCTCTGTGCCACTTGATCCAGCGCCGGACGCAGCGACTCGCTGATGGCGGGGGAGAGGGTTCCACCCTGTGCCGCCATCGCGGCATTCGACTGCAACCCGGCTGCTGAGGCCCTGGGCGTCAGAATCAACACCTGCAGGAGTATCGGAAAAAGCGCCCCGGTTAAACCTCGCAATGCCCATCGGCTATGGAAATGCACCGTTGTACGACCGCTATTCGCTGCGCACATGTTTGCAGGTCCTTCGGACATATCATGCACGGATGCCCCCCTCATCTGCACCGTTGCCTTCGTCGATTGCTCCATGAAGATCCCCCTCATCCATAGCCCCGCTCCCGAATCAACGGCGACACACTACGTCTCTCGCAGCAGAGCGAAACCAGTTCTGGCCCTGGTGGCGGCCTCCATTCAGAATAGTCCTCCGAGGAAATTTTCCGTCCCCATCCGCAACCGCCCAGGTCATCCAGGTCGCTCGTGTAAACTATAAGGAGTTTCTCTGTGGGCCTGTGGCGCAGCTGGGAGCGCGCTTCCATGGCATGGAAGAGGTCGTCGGTTCGATCCCGACCAGGTCCACCAATAAATCAACAACTTGCAAGCTCCCTCCTTTCCCGC
>JAJYSL010000432.1 GCA_021793595.1 Acidobacteriota bacterium | reverse complement strand
CCCGTGGAACGCACAACGTAAGTAGCATTTGGGTCCAGCGCCATGTACACCAGCGCGATGGGCCACATCGTCACCTGCCACGTAAGCCGCGCGCGGCTCTTGCCTTGGTCCCACCACCAAAACGTCGGGCCGTGGTCATCTCTGGCCAGACTCGGACTACCGATATCGGCAGTGCAACGCACTACGTGCGGAGACTTGTCGAGATTCCCGACATCGTCGTAGAAGCTGCCCGCTCCTGGATGCTCCCAGGTCGCCAGTTCGTGCAGGCGGCGGAGCTTGGCGTCCTCCGAATCCAGGGCCCTCATTTTGGAAAACTCATCCTGTAGCCACCAGCGATTGTTCAGTGGATAATCTACAAAATCGAGAACCGCACCGCGCTCCTCGCCGATTGCATAGTACTTGGGCACGCTGGTCTGCAGGCCGATCGAATGGAATAACCTGGCGCAAAGAGCCTCAATGCGAGCCCGCAAATCGGGGCTTACCGGTCGCGTTACCGCCCGATTCAGCACTGCCATGGCTTGAGCCATGGCAGCTTCGCTGCCCAGCTTGGGAGCTTTGAGCATAATTGCATTGGCCTCCAGTTCGAGCCCGGTTTCATGCATCAGACGATGTCGAATGTAGGCGTCGTAATTCGTGCGCAAAAGGCACATCTGCCAGCGCCAGTTCTTTTCCAGTCCGGGTGCTTGCGCCTGCAATCGCTGCCATTGCAGCAAGGTTCCCTCCACGGCGCCATTGGTCATCAGCGCTCCTTGCCAGTTCTTTTCCAGCGCGAAGATACTATCCGCGGACTGCTTCGACACGCTCGGGTTGAAATAGGCCCGGCAATAATCGATCAGAATGTTGGGCACGCTCTGCCCTGGGTCCCAGCTCAAAGCGCTCCAGACGGTCTTATTCACATCGTCGTGAACGCCATCGGAATAGGAAATAAAGCCGTCACTGTAGCCGGCACGCTGTCCAAATATACCCGCATACTCAACCGGCCGTGGGTTCACCACCTCGCGCCCTTCGGTCAGCGCGAAGGCCTGGTCCCAATCCGGCACTTCATTTTGGGAAAGTTTGTTGTGGGTCAGGTCTGGATAGAGTCGCAGCCCATACTGTTTTGGGAGTCGGCTGCGTATTTCCTCGATCGGAGGACTGCCCGGTCCCGCCACCAGCCCGCCCAGCCATGAGGGTGATTTCTGCTGGATGTAAGCAAAGGTCGTATCGACCTCCTGTTTGTTGAAGTGCTGCAGAGAGGGCCATATCTTCGCATCCGGGTGGAGCGGCTGCAGGCGCTTGGCTAAATCCTCTAGAAAGGGAAGCACCAACTCAGGCGGATTGTCTCCCGGATCGCCACCCGGGAACGATACGGCGGTGAACGTAGGTGTGTCGCGAAAGAACTGTTCGCTTTCGTTCAACAGATGTGTCCGAAGAACAGAATTCTTCAGATCAAAATCCGCAGGAAGCCAAACCCAGTAATCCAGCCCATAGCGGTAGCAAATCTCGCCAATCGAGCGGTTCATTTCTCGGCGCGGAAATTTCATCACCGGCGTCTTGCGGTCATCCTGGAAGGGGATTCCTTCGATGCTGTTGGCGCCAAAAAATGTGAGCTCCCGGATGTACTGTTCAAACTGGGCCGCATCCCATGCATCGTAGGAATTTGCCGTTGGCCGGTAGCCCAGTTGATGGCCGCGAATTGCATAGGCCGGAGCAGTCGCCAGATCTAAAGAAGACGAAATACTGACCTCTCCCTTGTCCCAGTTCAAACGGCGAAGAAGGCAGCCAACGCCGAACAAGGTTCCTCTCGCGTCCCCGCCCATGACCCATACAACTGGAGAAGCGCCGTTCCCGGTCTCCACAAAGATGCGATATCCATCCGGGCGGCTTTCCGGCAAATCTGTCGCTTCTCGGTGGGGAATAATCCGACCCCACTCGGGCACTTCCGTTTCTGAACTGATGGCAATGACTGTCTTGTGCTTGGGCCAACTCGTCGCGCTTCCCAGACGTATGCCCGTGCGTTTCTCCAGTTCCTCTATGAGAACGATAGCTGCAGTGCGTTCGGCATTCGGCAGCTTGCCTGGCCGACTGACAACCACCGCATCCCTCAGATCGATCTCCGGGCCAGATTGCCGAGGCTCCAACCCATCCGATGGACCGGAATCATGTTCGCGCCCCACTCCTTTCTCTCCCGCAGTCAAGGCCTGCAGCCAGCCAGATCTCAGGTATCCCGAAGCAGCCAGCGCCGCCGTACTGGTCTTTAGAAAACTTCTCCGTTCCATCACTTCCTCCTCATACACCCTAAGCAAACTCGGCTATCGTCGTGCATGTACCCACCTCTTTCTTTGCCTGTATTCTGATGGAGGAATGTGGAAGTTCCCTCGATTGTAACGGCAACAGCCAAGTGAGCCCGATTTGACTCGCGGAGGATGGACGCATGCAAGTGGTGGTTCTCGACGGATACACTTTGAATCCAGGAGATCTTTCCTGGGCTTCGCTGCAGGCTTTGGCGGATTGTCGGATTTTCGACCGGACCGCACCCAGCGACATTCTCACCCATGCCGCGGATGCTGAAATTCTGCTCACCAACAAGGTGCCTCTCCGCAGCGATACCTTGGCAGCCTTGCCTGGACTTCGTTACATCGGGGTGTCGGCCACCGGATATGACATTATCGATGTCCCTCAGGCCACGCGGCTGGGCATCGTGGTCACCAACGTTCCCGCCTATGGAACCAATTCCGTTGCCCAAATGGTCTTTGCCCTTTTGTTGGAAATTTGCAACAATGCGGGTCTCCATAACCAGGCCGTTCGCCAGGGAGCATGGTCTCGGAATCCCGACTGGTGCTTCTGGCAAAGCCCGCTGATCGAACTGCATGGCAAGATCCTGGGGATTGTCGGCTACGGACGCATCGGGCAACGAGTGGTTCAGATCGCCCAGGCTTTTGGAATGCATGCGATCGTCTCCGGCAACCGCCAACCTGCTGACTTGCCGGCAGGCATTCAGTGGGGCACTATAGAGGACGTTTTTGCAACCGCCGACATTGTTTCTCTCCATTGTCCCCTCAACGCCTCAACTCGCGGGTTGGTAAATTCCGCGCGGATCGCCCAGATGAAACCTGGTGCCATCTTGATCAACACTTCCCGCGGCGGCTTGATCGTGGAAGAAGACTTGGCCGCAGCCCTCAACGCCGGCAAACTCGCGGGCGCCGGTCTCGATGTCCTCTCCGCTGAACCGCCGGTTGCCGCCAATCCTCTCATTGGTGCCAAAAATTGCGTCATTACGCCGCATATCGCATGGGCCACCCGGGAAGCGCGCAGCAGGCTTCTCGATACCACGGTTTCCAATCTCAAACTGTGGCTGGAGGGGTGCCCCGTGAATGTTGTGAATCCTCCGCCTGCTGGCTAGAGCAATTTCGGAATTACTCTAGACCGATGCCATCCACTGCGGTGACTTTTTTCTTAGAAAAAAGCCACCGTCTTCCAAAAGTCGATAGAAATTCCGAAATTGCTCTAAACAACGCACTATCACATCCAGGGCCTGGCATGGGTCGCGTGGCCTCTCCGCTTGCTCTTGACGGATAAAATATCCAACCCGTTCCTGTAGGTTCTTTTCCTGGTTGCTTCGGCTTTCCGGTCGTTGTCGACAGGCCGTGCGCGGCGTTGTGCATACCATGTATCCTTACATCTTATACACCGTGAATATGATATGTTGACAACAACGCTCTGGAAGGAAGTGCTTTCTTTGAAAACCATCTATTTCAGTCGATTGAGTTGTCTGTAATAAGGAACTCACAGCCCCTGAAGAGGCCGACTGGCCAAAGTATCGGGCAACGTAGAGATCCTACAGAAATTGCTGCCTTGGAGCGTGCGATCTTTGCAGTTATTTAAGGAGAAGAGAATGAATTCCGACACACGACTTCGTCCCTTGCGGGGCATTGTCCCTCCCATGGTCACCCCTCTGGCGTCCCTTACCACTCTGGACCATCGAGGAACGGAACTCATCGTCGAGCACATCCTTGCCGGGGGTGCCCATGCTCTCTTCCTTCTTGGCACAACGGGAGAAGGTCCGGCATTGAGCTATTC
>JAJYSL010000431.1 GCA_021793595.1 Acidobacteriota bacterium | reverse complement strand
GCAGCGGCACGGAAACGTGCTCGTGAATCGGCTGCCTCTCCCGGTTATCGTCCGGATGTTTCTCCAGATACGGGCCGGTCAACGCCTGAGACGACTCATCCGCCTTGAAGCGCAGATAACGCACCTCATACTGGTGTGCCATGCCTGGATTGCCCATTCCGGTTTCACACAGCATCAGGTTGTAATTGGCTTCCAGATCCTCCGGGTCGATGGCCAATGCCTGCTGAAACTGAGCCTGCGCCGTTGCATATCTGTGCTGCAGAAAATACACGCGACCTAAATCATTCCGCACCACGCGATCATGTGGATATTGCTGGATGACCTGCAGCAACTGTGCGATGGCCCCATCGTAATCACCCGTTTGCCGCAATACGCGCGCATAAAAATAATGAGCCCTTGCCAGGTGTGGAGAGAGCTGCAGCGCCTTGTCCAACACTACCTTCGCGCCCGCCATATCGCCCACCAGAACCCGCGCTCTGCCAATGTTCACCCACCCATCGGGATTGGTAGGGTCGGCTTGCGTCGTATGTTCAAATGCCGCTTCCGCGCCCTTCAGATCCCCCTGCAGCAGCAGGCCGATGCCATAATCATTCCAGCGATGCCAGTCCGACTTGTCGGCCACCACCTCCGGCTTTGGCTCGGGCGCATTCGGAGGCAATACGGTCAGGTCTTGATTGGCACTTGCCATCACAACGATCGGCAGATCGGGGATTGCTTTGATCTTTCCCGACACGTCCGATGTATTTCCGGTAAAGACCATGCGTCGATCGTCGTAAGAAGGCGTCACGTCATGCGGGCCCGTGGTTTCGGAAACTCCGGCGAAGGCAAAGTGCGTATTGAACCACGAGAACTTGCGGTAATTCAACTTGGCCTGCAGGTGGATTCTGCCTCGCACATCTTTGGGAATTTGCAGCCGGAAGTGAACCGTATCGGCAGCTCCGGGAGGAATCAAATGCGCATAAATTGTCGCCCGGGCTGCCCAGGCATTGCGCTTATCAATAGGATTGCCGTGCGCATCGATCGCCCATGAGCGATAGAAGTGTGCTCCGGGCTCGACCGGCCCATGCCCATTGTCTTCTACCATTCCGCTCCAGAAAAGTACGTGGCCGGCATCGTCCGTGGCCTTCAGTTCCAGCCAGCAATCGAATGCATCCACCGTCCCACCAGGAAAAAAGTGTCCCACCCCGAGCGTGCGCACTACCACATCAACCCGCTCCGTATCTCCCGCTCGAACCGTTGCCTGGACGCGGTTCAGCGGCGCAGTCACGGGAGTCACGGGAGGTCCTCCGGCAGCACCCGTCGGCGACTGCATTTCAGATTCTTCTCCCACCGCGAATGTCGTTGCCAGCTGTGGGGCGGCGTACACCACCTTGTTGTTCGAAAGGCTATTTTCCGCTGTCTCCGGTGAAATGGCGAAAATGTCGACACTGACTTTCTTGTCTTTCAAAAAGTCTTCGGTGTCTTTCAACTGAACCGCATCCTTGTTCACAAAAGGAAGCGCGGTATTCGCCGCGATAAAGCGGTGCGAGTGGACCATGCCATTCACATTTCCGGCATCATTGGACGGCGTCTCCGGCATGTGGCAATCCTCGCAATCGAGCGACTTCGGCGGATAGTAAAACGATCGTGCGCCGAATCCCGAGACACCGCTGGCCTGCCAGTTGTCGTAATCGTCAAAGCCCCGAAGCCAGCGATAGTGATTATCCGCCACATCCAGGTGCACCTTGTGGCAGTTTCCGCAGAATTCTGCCGACTGCGGTCCTCGCAGGAAGGGTTTCAGAAATGTCCGCCGGTGCGGCTCCGGATCTTCCTCGATCAGATAATCGATCACGCGATGCACGATGGGATTTTTGCTCGCAACCAGCCGCTGCAGTTGCGGGTATTCCAGAATAAAGTCGGCGTTGCCCATGGTGCTTTTTTCCACGCGGATGGAATGGCACACTACGCAACCCATGCCCGCCTGCGCTGCTGGAGTGAACAAACGCCCTTGAATAGGTGTATTGAAGTTGCCTGGGAAAAACAACGCTGCATCATGGCATCCTGCGCACACTTTGGAGGCTTGCACGCCATCCACTTGTTGCATGTAGACAATCGCCTGCCGGTACCACTGATTGTTGAACGAGGAAAAATGATGGGCCGAACTTTCCCACTGTTTGTAAATATCGGCGTGGCATGTTTTGCAGGTCGCAGAATCCAGAAAGTAATCCTTCGGCACAACCTTGCCGGTGTAGGTTTCAGCGTCGCTCGGGAAGAAGGGACTCTTCGGCCCTCCACCTTCATCTGCCTGATCGGCCGGTGCCATGCTGGGATTGTGAATAGAATGGTCCCGCTGCCAGGGAACGGTGCGCACCCACCATGCTCCCGCTGCGACCGCTGCGACCAAGACCATCGACGTTGCAACTCGAACCGCCCCGTTGGCTCCCCCATGCTGCAGCCAGCCTTGGTTTCCGGCCCAGACGGCCAGAAGAATTGCGACGGCGAGCATGGATATCAGCTCGTGGGTATATAAAATCGGCCATTGCTGACGGCGCGTGCCGGTATAGGCCAGCACGGCACCGGCAATGCCTCCCATCGTGAATACGATCCAGCCCGCTTTTTCCAGCAGGCTTTTTCCGCGCAACAACTTTCCCATGCCTGGGATGACCAGGACGACAAACATGCAGCCCGCGAAGATGTGCAGCACAACAACCGCTTCATAAATCAGTGTTGCCGTGGGAAATGCGTAAAGATAGACAGCGCTCGCCGCCAGCGCAACACATAAAGCTATGAGCAATCGCCTCAATTTTCAGCCTCCGCTTCCAAACCATCCCCGGACTGGCGATCGCTGTTCTTCCGCTATTCCACCCGACGCGGCCAATGTCTTTCTGTCGACGATTTCGTGGGCAGCAGTATAACCGTTCCGGCATGACTTAGGCATCCACTTTTATTTATGAAGTGGGGAACCATCCCAACTCGGCGAATGAACATTCATCGACCTGCCGTTTTTTGCTTTGTGCCCCAGCTGTAGACAAGTTCCGTATAGCCAAACTGCGCGTTTTTGCCAGCGGGATAGATCTCTGAGATTACACTTTTGCCCCATGCATATGCATAGTAAAAGTTCACTGCCATTGACCGTGTTGCTTGCCAATCCGCGCTGAGATCGGCAACGGTAGCAAAAGAAGAGTAGCCATTGCCCGGACGACCAACATAGCCGAACACTTTGTTGTCGAACGCTCCACCTCCCTGGTACCAAAGATCCTTGCCGGAAGTCAGCTGCAGCCAATGGACATCGCTGCGCAGCACAACGTCGCGGGCCGGTCGATCAATTCCCTGAACGAACGAATCCTGGTTGTTCATCAGGTTGTAGAAAGGGAAGCGCGCATAGACCCGCGGCGTGGGCAGAAGCTGAAAAAACGTATGATGCTGATTGTCCAGCGGATTGTCATCTCCGGTGCTGCGAAATGTACCCGCCCGCACCCACGGAGAAGTGGAGACCTGGTTCCATCGATATCCGCCTTCGGCCGCATAGGCGCCTGCCCTATGGCCCAGCTCGCCCCAGTTTCCATTCTGCAGCGCGCCCCAGAACAGAAAATCAAAAGTTCCTTGTCCCGCTGGAACGGCAGCGAGGAAATCGCCGCCATAGGTGCCAATGCGAATGTTTTTGTGGTCCGTCTGGCGAACCGCCAGTGGACGATTGTCTGTCTTGGTGAGCCCGGTACGGCCGTCGTGATATCCAATGCTAAACGCGCGCCACAGGATGCGATGCTTCCACTCTGATCGGGTAAAAGCAAGGTATTGCAGGTCAACGTTCAACTCCGGATTTCCGTTCATATTGAAGACACCCTGATCTGCTCGTCCAGCCATCGCGGTCAGGTCCCAGGCTCCCGCTCCATAGTGGCCGTCGATACCGTCGAAGCTGCGCTGAGCGTTCGAGAATCCAAAATTTCCTACCAGGCGCTGCTGCACTCGATTGTTTTGCAGCCACAGGATCGTCGGATTTTCCGGCTGCGTCTCCATTCCTCCGAAAAATTCAAACCTCCCAACGCGCAGGTTCTTGTCCTCACCGTGAAAGCGATAGCGC
>JAJYSL010000430.1 GCA_021793595.1 Acidobacteriota bacterium | reverse complement strand
GTCGCTCCAACGGCGATGCGGCTTGCGCTGTTGCCCGTTGGATATGCCGATGGATTGAATCGCAAACTGTCCGGCAGCAACCAGTCCCCCGGCGGCCATGTGCTGATCCATGGAGTGCCCGCCCCCATTGTGGGCCGCGTGTCGATGGATTTAACGGTTGTCGACGTCACCCATGTCCCCAACGCTGCCGCCGGCGATGAGGTCGTCATCCTTGGACAACAAGACGGGGGGCAACAGCACGCTCCGCGCGTCACCGCCGACGATCATGCCCGCTGGGCGGGGACCATCCCTTATGAAATCCTCTGTGCCATCGCTGCCCGCGTGCCCCGCATAACTTCGGAATAACCCGCTCGCTGCTAGCATTGAAGAAGAATGCTGAAACAGTTGTATGCAAAATGGATGTACGCCTGGGAAACGAAGCTGACCATGCGGGACACGAACCGCATTGTCCGTCCGCTGGAATGGGGATTCGACTGGCTGGAAGACTGGACAGCAGGCCGCAATCTGGGCATTCCCGAAGCGGTTTTGAGCGGCGAACAGGCGCAGATGCACGCCGCAATGCTGCGGGTGAATGAAAGCATCGTCCAGGAGCACGAACAGTTCTTCGGCTACAAAACCCCGACCGATTTTCGCCTGGAAGAACGGCACCCCCAACTCTACCCCACCAACGTGCGCCCGGAAACCTTGCGCCAGGATGCGGAATTGAAGCAGTTGGCCGCCGAGGGCAAGTTGCCCAAGGCGCAGTTTCTGCGCTTCACTTCGCCGGTAAAGACGCCCTATCCGGAGAACGATCAAGTGAACGCGCGCTGGTATCCCGCGCCACCGGAAAAGCAACCAGGGTCGCCGCAGCGCCCGCAGCAGCCGAAACGACCGAAGCAGGCCATCATCGTCATGCCGCAGTGGAACGCGGACGCCTTCAGCCACAACGTATTGTGCAGCCTGTTCAACCGCTTTGGGATTTCGGCGCTGCGGCTGTCGAAACCGTTCCACGACGTGCGACGTCCGGCGGAACTGGAGCGCTCCGACTATGCCGTCAGCGCCAATATCGGTCGCACCATTGCTGCCTGCCGCCAGGCGGTGGTCGATGTCCGCAGTTGCCTCGACTGGCTGCAGCAGCAAGGCTACCAGCAGTTCGGCGTGCTGGGCACCAGTCTGGGCTCCTGCTATGCCTTTATCGCCAGCGCGCACGATGCGCGGCTGCGCGTCAACGCCTTCAACCACGCATCCCTGTGGACCGGCGATGTGGTGTGGACCGGGCAGAGCACGCGCCACGTCCGCGCCGCCTGCGAAGCGGCCGGCCTGACCCACGAAGACCTGCGCATGCTGTGGAGCGGCGTCAGTCCCATGGCCTACATGGATGAGTTTGCCGGGGCCGATGCGGAAGGTGGGCCGCTCGACCGCACGCCACCCTGGCCGAGGAAGCGCGCCCGTGTCATTTACGCGCCGTACGATTTGACGTTTCTGCGGGAATTTTCCGAGGCGGTGCTGCGCGAATTCGCCAAGCGCGGTGTGGATTTCGATGCGAAAATGCTGCCCTGCGGCCACTACACCACCGGCGAAACTCCCTACAAATATATGGATGGCTGGTACCTAGGCTCGTTCGTCTACAATGCTTTCAAAAAGCTGGCGCAAGAAAGAGGTTCCGCTGATAGCAGATGATGTTATGGCACTGGGCCGTGCCATAACCCATTAGACTCTGGAGCCCGATTAGATTCTCCAAAGTTTCCAGTTGACTATAGGAGAATAAAAGGAGAACCTTTAAGCGGAATATATATGCCTTCAACTCTCAAGATCGATAAGATCGGCTACTGGTCTGAAGTGAAGTTACACATCCTAGAGGAATACGCAAAGCCTTACAACCAGATTATTCGTTCCAAGAATCTTCATCCGATCTATATTGACGGTTTTGCCGGCGCAGGACACCATAAAGCAAAAGGCAGCGATCGCATCATTGAAGGTAGCCCTAAACGCGCGCTCAGCGTTCAACCATCCTTCGAACGATTTCACTTCGTCGATATGGACAGTGCACGTACCGATGCCTTAATGCAGATGTCAGCCGGACGCCCCGATGTGATAGTTCATCACGGGGACTGCAACGAAATTCTCATAAGGGATGTTTTCCCAAAGGTGAGATTTGACCAATTTCAAAGAGCGCTATGTATCCTTGACCCCTACGGCCTTAACCTCGATTGGCAGGTAATCAAGGCTGCAGCCGATTCAAGAGCCATCGAGATTTTTCTGAATTTCCCGGTCATGGATATGAACAGGAATGTTTTTTGGCACAATTATGAGCAGGTCGCTCCTGCAAGCCAAGATCGGATGACCAGATTTTGGGGAGACGAGTCTTGGAAGAATTCGGCTTATCAAACCGTGCAAGGACTTTTCCGTGAAATGGAGATGAGAAATTCGATAAATACTGTCGTAGATGCATTCCGTGAACGGCTCAAAAAGGTTGCCGGTTTTAAGTATGTGCCGCAACCAATGCCAATGCGGAACAGTGTGGGAGCGACTGTTTACTATCTCTTCTTTGCAGCACAAGTTCAGACGGCAGAGAACATCGTTAAGGACATATTCAGAAAATATGGGCAAGTGGGAGAAACACCCAATGGCTGAACAGTCAGCAATAGAGTGGACGGATGCAACGTGGAATCCGGTAAGGGGATGCACGAAGATTAGTCCGGGCTGTAAGCACTGCTACGCACATACTTTTGCTGAGAGGTTTCGGGGAGTTGAAGGACACCCATACGAGCAAGGCTTTGACGTCAGGCTCGTACCAGAAAAGCTGCCTGACCCTCTTCTCTGGCGTAAGCCACGCATGATTTTTGTAAACTCAATGAGCGACCTCTTCCACGAAGCGGTGCCAGACGAATACATCGTTGCCGTCGCTAAAGTCATGGTTCTTGCGCATTGGCACACGTTCCAGATATTGACGAAGCGTGCCGATCGTCTCCGCAGCATGCTTGCTGGGCCTCTCAGCTTCGCTTGCACGCGTCAAAACATTTGGTGGGGAGTCAGCGTAGAAAATAGAAAACACGGTATGCCAAGAATCGCTAAATTGCAGGCGACGCCAGCCTCAGTCCGATTCCTATCGATTGAGCCATTGTTGGAAGACCTTGGCCGGCTAGAACTGAGCGGAATATCCTGGGTAATCGTCGGAGGCGAAAGCGGCCCCGGTGCCCGCCCGATGGAGAAAGAATGGGTCGTGTCCATTCGAAGACAGTGCCGGGCAGCCAAAATTCCATTCTTCTTCAAGCAATGGGGTGGCGTAAGAAAGGCGCGCGCTGGCCGGTTGCTCCAGGGGCGAATATACGACGAGTTTCCGATATTAGAGCCCGATCTGCTCCTACCGCAGCGGATTCGGGTGGAACATGCGACGGACCTAACACATGCTTTCCGGATAGATGTCCCCTTGCAAGCCATAGGAAGCGCGTAGCTGCACCACGAAAATCATTTATCCAAAGGGTAGCGGAACATCTGCCTGCGGAGGTCCGCTCAATCGTCCGCATTCAGGTCCGCCATCAACTCTTTCACGCTTCTGAATTTCGTGACCTCGCCTCGTTTGCCTGCCTTCATCGCTGCAATTGTGGCTGCGTTCGGCGTTGATGTCGCTGTCGCGGGGCGTTCCTTCACGGGGGACTGAAACCGATGACGAATGCGGACGCGCTGCAGCTTGCGCTGTTGCGGGGCGTTCCTTCACGGGGGACTGAAACGATCGGCAGCTTCCAGTCTTCCAGTTTGTCGCTGTTGCGGGGCGTTCCTTCACGGGGGACTGAAACGAGGTACTAGATTTCCGCAATGCAGTGTTTGCTGTTGCGGGGCGTTCCTTCACGGGGGACTCAAAACCGAGAATCTCCAGTTTATGAATGGATAAGGATTCGGGGGCAGGCCAGTCCGCCGCAACAAACTCCGCCAAGTTTACAGATGGATCTCCTGCTCGGCTGGCAGGGCGCAAAATTCTGAGGAAACCACTGCAAGCAGGGCAATCGCATTTGAAATTCAGTAGAACCAGGGTTGGTACTTGCGGCAGCCATTGAGAGGGCTGAGGTTTCTTGCAGGAGGATTTAATGTCCCGCCAAGAAA
>JAJYSL010000053.1 GCA_021793595.1 Acidobacteriota bacterium | reverse complement strand
TGTTGGGACTTGCCCAATAATTACCTTGTGGGCCGTATCGCTGAAATACGCAGGCTAACGGCGCAGTCGTTCGCAGCTTGTCTGCATATTGCTTCTGGCAGCGTGATGCGCGCCCCGGCGCCATCACGCTGCCACTTCAGCTCAGTGTCATACCCAAGTAGACGTGGGCTCGTACCCGGCGCTGGCGCAATGTTTTTCAATGCAATCGTCCTGGGAACTGCCTCGCCTTCGTCGAGCAGATAGATCGCGTAAATAACGCCATCGTTGCCCTGGGTAAAGCACATCTTGCCGTCGCGATAGGGCGCGACCGGACGAGTCGCATAAATCGCCTCGCCGTTATTGTTCATCCACGCCCCGATTTCGGCGAGCCGCGCAACAGCCTCCGTCGGCAGTTCGCCCGTCGGATCAGGACCAACGTTGAGTAGATAATTGCCGCCTTTAGCGACAATATCGACCAGCATGTGCACGATCTGGCGCGAAGATTTATAGTGATCATCCGGTTTGTACGACCACGAATTGCCTAGCGTCATGCAGGTTTCCCAAGGATAGGGGAGTGGTGTATCGGGTATCTGTTGCTCCGGCGTGCGGTAGTTTTCGTAGGGGCCGCCAACCGCGCGGTCAACGACGATCAGGCCAGGCTGATTCCTGCGTGCAAGCGCTGCGAGGCCCGGCATGTCGATATCCTGCGGCCACGGCACTTCGCTGCCGCCGACGATCGCATGAGGATGCGTCTTGGGATTCACCCAGCCGCCGTCGAGCCAGAGAATATCAACCGATCCGTATTCAGAGGTCAACTCGCCGACCTGTCCGTGCACGAACGCAACGAACTTCTGCCAGCGCTGAGGATATTCGCGCGTATCGTAATTCACGTCCCGGTTTGGAGTTGCCCAGTCAGGCGCCCAATAGTCCGGACTATGCCAGTCGGGCTTGGAAAAATACGCGCCGATTCCGAAGGATTGCTTGCGAAATGCGGCAAAGACTTCATTGGCGATGTTTGCCCGCGGATTTGTATGAAAGGGAACGTCAGGCGCGGTGATGCGGTAGTCGGTCAGCTTCGTATCGAACATCGAAAAGCCGTCGTGGTGCTTTGTCGTAAAGACAACGTATTTCATGCCTGCATTTTTGGCGACGTTGGCCCAAACATCAGGATCGAACCCGATCGGATTAAATGTCTTCGGCAATGCTTCGTACTTTTGCTTGTAGTCAACGTAGCTGATACCGGCTGGACGTTTGCACCAATCCTCGGAACAGATCGACCACGATTCCACCACTCCCCACTGGCTGTACGCTCCCCAATGCATCATGAAACCGAACTTCCAGTCTTGCCATTGATGAAGCTTGCGCACAACAAGTGGATCCGTCACTGGAACGTATGGGTTGCTCGTCTCCGAAGCCCCTGCCACGCCAACCGCCTTTACGGCCGCCGATACCCCTATCAACTTGCAGAATTCTCTCCGCTGCATTGCATTCCCTTCTTGAACGGCTTTGACCTGTCCCCAGGTTCCTCATGCGAAATCATAACTAAGGTAAGCCAGGTAGAGCTGTGGCATAGTGCGAAGCCCTGGTCAGAAAATGGCCACTCCTTAATTCTGGACTGTTACCTAGGAGCACCTGTGGCAATAAGCTCAAGATTGCCGCGCATCCGTGAAGAAAACGCGCGAGCGCCTTCAGCTCCTGAGAAGTTACTACTGGGAAGTCTTAGGACTGTATGGGGAGCGCTCCGAATCACGGGCACCTCGGACACTGAGTGGTCAATGCGCGATAACACTCTGGATCACTCATCGAGGTTCAGGTCAGCGGTCGCCGATCGGACCAGTCACGCGCGACAGCATACCCTTAAAGGAACCAGAGTCTACTTGCGAAAACGGCATCAGGACTCTGACGTGGTCATTACACTGGCATTTACTGTTTCGAAAGACACATAAAGCGGACATTTGGCCAGTTAATCTTTTTTCCGCCGAAGGCGAAGACTAGAGGTCAGATGCGCATTGGCATAATGATGTAGCGATAGCGGAAATCGTCCTTGGCGTCTTCCGGACGAACCTGACCCGCGGTCTGGGCGTCTTTGAATTCCAGGCGCACCTCACTGACATCTCCAACAGCCTTCAGAAAATCGACCATGTAGGTGGAGTTGAACCCGATGACGAGCGGGTCCATGTTGTACGGCGTCTCGATGGTGTCTTCTGATTCGCCTGCCTCGGTAGAGGAGGAAGAAATCTTCATCTCATTCTGTTCCAGACGCACCTTGACCGCACCGGATCGTTCGTCCGCGAATTGCGCAACACGCTGGATAGAAGCCAGCAGGTCGGCGGTGCGAACGATCACGAAACGATTGTTGTCGCGCGGCAGAACCGCCTCATAATTTGGGAACTGGCCGGTGAGTTTGCGCGAAGTGAGAACGCGATTGCCCACCTGGAAATAGAGCGTCTGTTCATCGTCAGAAAAGTCGATGAATTCTTCCTCTGCGTTCGCCAGCAGCGACTGTAGTTCGGAGAGTGCCTTGCGAGGAATAAGAAGTTTCTTCTCTCCGCTGACGGCAAGATTTTCATTTGTCTTCTCGATGTGCGCGAGACGATGACCATCGGTAGCAACCATGGTGAGGCTGCCTGCTTTCACCAGCAACAATGCACCGTTCAGCGTATAGCGCGACTCTTCATTCGCAACCGAGAAGATGGTTTTGCCGATCATCTCGCGGAGCACGGCGGCAGGCAGACGAATCGCGCCGGCGGTCGGGAACGGCAGCACCTGAGGAAAATTGGCTCTCGCCATGCCTACCATTTTTGTGTTGGAGCGGCCGAGACGAATCTGCACCCAATGATTCTCCATCAACTTGATGCTGATTTCGCCATCCGGCAGCAGTTTGATGTAGTCAAATAATTTGCGCGCTGGAATGGTGCAGGAGCCTGGCCTCTTGACCTTGGCGACGCAGGAAGTGCGGATGCTTTGATCGAGATCGGTGGCGGTGATGGTCAGTCGATCCTGATCCGCTTCCAGCAAGAAGTTCGATAAGATTGGAATCGTCGTCTTGCGTTCGACAACGCCTTGAGTGGCTGTTAATTCGCGCAGCAAAAGCTGCCGATTTACGCTGATTTCCATCGCAGTACTTTCGACCACTGGCTTCTCCGGCTGGACTTCCAGACTTGGCATTCAGAACGTCTCTCTTTTCAACCTTATATACCACGGGAGCATCCCGCTGCGAACCTACTGTTGGCGTTGACTTCATTGTAGAGAACAAACCTAGGGTCCGGCGTGGAAATCCGCTGCGGAAAATAGGGTCCAGACGATGAAAATAAGGCGTCGGCCAGCCCTGCTAGAAGGGTTCTGTTTTCGCGGTTTTTATGCAGTTCGTTGGCGCTCTGGGAAAGGCTCTCTTGCAAAGTACTACTGAAAAACTCAATTGGAAATACAAAGACAGTAGTAGCAGTAGATGGCGGTGGAAATTAGGATAATGAGTCCGTGTCCAATGAAACCTCGGCTGCGGGTTATGTCCTGTTTTCTAAAACTGGACACCGAGAAAAAGCAAAACCGGGAAAAACGACGTGCTACCCGGGTTGCAGGAGGTTTTGGCCGCCTGAATCTCCACACGCTCCACAGGCAAAGCTTCAACCCTTGTTCATTTCTCGCACCTGATGTGCAAAGCTGATCCCGGTGCAAGAATAGCGGGTCCCCCAGCGGTTGCGACGATGCACAACCGTCACTTTTCCAACTCGATGCCCAACTCCTTGGCGATTTCGCCGTTTTTCAGCTTGTCTATGGCCTCGCGAAGGGTCATCGATGAGGGAGTTTTCTTGTAATGGCTGGTGACTTCATCTTCCTGCTCGTTGATGCTTTTGAAAATCAACATGTGACCCTGGATGTGTACGTGGGTTTCCGTGATTTCCCAGATGCCGGGGGCCACCTCCGAGCGGATGACACGGAACGTGCCACCTTTATCCATTTTTCCAAAAAATCCCCAACCAAATTCGACGCTTTGAATCAACTTGCCGCTCAGCACAATCAGGCGTTTCTGAGCTGCGTTCACGACCATTTTGCCGGCCATTGCGGCAAACACACGGGAAGCGTAGGTGGGGGGTTGGAAGCCGGGATTGGGCCTGAAGGCGAGGGTAATTTTGCCGTCCGACTCGCCGGCGTAGCTCCAAAGGAAACCGTCGGGCAACATCTTCATCAGGGAGACTGCCTGTTGGTCGTCGTGCGCACTGCTCTTGCGTTGCTTTGCCACGACTGAGGGATCGGTGAGGACACTCTCCATGCGGGCTTCGTCCTGCGCCCGCTCTTGCGGCGTCAAGGGTTGGCCGTTCAATAGAATCAACTTGGACGCGGTGCCTTCCGGCGTTTCGACGACCAGCTTGACCGTGCTCTTTGCTGGCACAGTGTTGGAATCGCGATACATCCAGTGGGTGTGGTCGTTCTGGTTGGCCTGCAATTCGTTAGCGACAACCTGCTTGACCAGTTGATGCGCAGAAAGTTCCTGTGCAGCAGATACTCCACAGAACCCTGTCAACAGGAAACCAGGAAGCAAGGCCAAGGCTATACACAGGGAAACTCTTGCCTCGGAAACCACGGCTTGAAAAGTCTTCCGTCCGTTTGAAACTTGCACGTACACCTCTTCCTTTTTTTTATCAAACGGCGGCTTTCGATTCCGCTGTCGTCCAACCTTGATACCAATTCTCTCGCATCGTGAAGGTCGGTAGTGGTTTGCCCGGTCGGGCCAGCAGGACTTGATAGAGTTCGATGTTGCCCTGCTGGAAGGCGTAAGCCGAGCCCGCCAAGTAAAGCAGCCAGATGCGATAGGTTCGTTCGGAAACAGTTTTCAGCACGGCCTGAACATTTTTCTGAAGGTTATCCACCCAAAGGCGCAGTGTGTGCTCATAATGGACGCGAAGGTTGTCGACGTCGCGTACCTCAAAGCCAACAGATTCGGCCACCGCCAGCACTTCGCCGAGGGTGACCAATTCGCCGTCGGGAAACACATACTTATCCATGAAGGAATCTTTTGCGGGAGGGCAGCCTGCGGACCTGGCGATGCCGTGATTCAGAAACAGGCCATCCGGGGAGAGCATGCGCATCACCGTGGTGAAGTACTCGCCCAGATTTTTCAACCCAACATGCTCAAACATGCCGACGCTGGCGATTTTGTCGAAGCGAGTCTGCATCTCCGGAATGGTGCGATAGTCCCGCAGCTCGACGCGGCACTTATCTTGGAGCTGGGCGCGGCTGATTCTTTTGGCGGTCACATCCGCCTGCTCCTGGCTCAGAGTGATGCCGTAGGTATCCGCCCCATAGCGGGAGGAGGCGTGCAGCAGAAGACTGCCCCATCCGCAGCCGATATCCAGGAAGCGCTCCTTGGGGGACAGGGCAAGTTTGCGGCAGATCAATTCCAGCTTATTCGTCTGGGCGTTCTCCAACCCCTCCGTGGGATCGCGGAAATAGGCGCAGGAGTAGGCCAGCGTGGGTCCGAGCCAGGTGCGATAAAAGTCGACGGGAAGATCGTAATGGTAGGAGATCGAGGTACGGTCCCTCTCCATCGAGTGCTGTCGCCCATAGCGGAACCACTGAGCCAGGTCGGATGAGGAGCGCCAGAGGGTGCGCAGGATGTGGTGGCCGACACTGCCGACATGCTGGTACAGATGGCGAACCGGCGGGAACGCGGCGAACAGATCGCCTTCGACATCCAGATCCTGGTTGATGAAGGCTTCGCCCAGGGTGCGGTCCGTAGGGTCTTTCAGCAGCGCGTGCCAGGCGGCGGAAGACTTAATCACAAACGTGCATTGTGGTGGCTCATTCTGCGACGAGCACCAGGACCACCCGTCCGCGCTCCGAATAGCGAAACACGGGCCGGAATAATCGCGGAAGAGATCGCGAAACAGCTGCGTGCGTTGCGTCTGGTTCGAAGCCGAAAGCATGGTTCCCCCTTGTGCTGAGCGAATCGGCCCATAGACGAAGCGGAGGACTCAAAGCTATGAGCCAAAAGAATGCTGGAATCATGGTCTACCACTCCATGTAGAGAATCAACCGAGACTTACGGTTGCCTCGCCGGGAGAAATCCGTCGTGGCAAATATTTGTCTCGCCATGCTGTAACGGATTTTTTTTGCCGACAGAGAAAAACAAACTGCATGCCGATCGCTCGACATGCAGCAGGAGGACGAAGACGAGCAATCTGCAGCGCGAAGGGACAGCGGACTCGAGGCTAGAAGGCAGCGAGGAGCGCCGAAACCTTCGCGGCACCGGCGGCGAGCCCGGTGGCACCCAGCCCGGTACGAAAGCGGCGGCGATTTGAATGCACAAGAAAACACCCCGAAGACTCCCAGAATGCAAGCCTGCGGGGCGGGATGAGCGGCCTGGCGGGTCCGACTCGATTACTTATTGAGCTGTTCCATCAGATTGTTGATCATCCGGTTGAGATCGGTGTCGGTGTGGCGCAACTCGTCGATCTTGGCGATGGAGTGCATCACAGTGGTGTGATGCTTGTCGCCGAAGTGGCGGCCGATTTCCGGCAGCGACGCTTCCGTCAATTGCTTGGCGAGATACATGGCGATCTGGCGCGGAACAACGATGGAGCGAGAATTGTTTTTCTGCTTCAGCTCGGTGATCTTCATGCCGAACTGATCGGCGACGGCCCGCTGAATCACTTCAATCGTAACTTTGCGCACCTGCGTGTCGATGAATTGCTTCAGGCACTGCTGCGTGACAGCCAAGGTAATTTCGACGCCATGCAAACTGCACCACGCCAGCAGACGAACCAGCGCACCTTCCAGCTCGCGGACATTGGTGCGCACGTTGGACGCGACGAACAGGGCCACGTCGACCGGCAGCGTAACATGCTCGCTCTCTGCTTTCTTCTGCAGAATCGCGACCTTGGTTTCAAGATCGGGCGGCTGAATGTCGGCAATCAAGCCCCACTCGAAGCGATTGCGCAGGCGATCTTCAATTTCCGCCAACTCTTTGGGCGGGCGATCGCTGGCGATGACAATCTGCTTCATGCTTTCATGCAAGGCGTTGAAGGTATGGAAGAACTCTTCCTGGGTGCGCTCCTTTTGCGCCAGGAACTGGATATCGTCGATTAACAGCACGTCGACCGAGCGGTACTTGTCGCGAAAGCTGGACATGCGATCGTAGCGCAGCGAGTTGATCATCTCATTGGTAAATTTTTCGCTCGACACGTAGCAGATGGAAGCCTGCGGCTGATGCCGTTTCACTTCATGGCCGATGGCATGCATCAGATGTGTTTTGCCGTTGCCGACAGAGCCATACAGGAACAAGGGGTTGTACGCCTTGGAAGGACGTTCAGCGACAGCCTCGGCGGCGGCGCGGGCAAACTGATTGCCGTTGCCGATCACGAACGCGTCGAAGGTGTAACGAGGATTCAACTGCGCTGCGGTGTCCCAATCAAAGCGGGATTGCTGCGGCGTCACGGCTGGGTTGGTGTTGTAGCGATTGCGCGTGGGGTTGGAAGAGCGTGTCGGCTGCGGCGCAAAGCCGCCATCCTGGCGCACGCGGGGCGGCGGCGCTTCGTCCTGCAGGGCTTCAAAGGAAACTTCGTCGACTTCCAGGCCAAGCTGGTCGACGGCCTCCAGGATGTGATCGTTATAGCGTTCGCCGATGTGTTCAAACTCGCGGGTGGGCACGGTGACGACCAGGACTCGGCCGTCAATGCGACTAAAGCGGGTGGGTTTGAACCAGGTGTCGAAGGACTGGTGATTGATCTTTTTCTCAAGCGCGGTCAGGATGCGAAGCCAGGGATTGACGGTCGAGGAAGCTGTGGCGGGAAATGACATGCTGTTTTCACTTTCAACGTTGCGTTGCGATCGCCGATGCCAATGAGACATCTGCAGCGGAGATTACTCCTTCGAAGCTAAACAATACGGCGAACTCCATGTTCATGCTACGAACTTGAAATTGCCAAAGGTCGTGAGAAATGTTGGCTACGGTTTGTCCGATACTCGCTGAAAAGTGATCAGCCTGGGGTGGTCCGAGCACACGGAACGGGTTGTTCGGATGACGCTAGCGAAGCCGATACTAGCACATTCAAGTGCCTGTAGGCAGCAGTGTTTTTGACGCAAAATCATTTCTTCTCGAAACTGCACCAAGGGTGGTGAAAGGGCACATCAAATGCCGGGTTTGGATTGACAATGGGAAATTTTCTCCGTCAAAACCGGGCTTGCGCGGACATCAATTTCGCGTACCGCTGCATCACGAAGTTGTATCGTCCGCCGCGCGTTTTCGACGGAGCGTGCACAGATAGAATAGCGGACCCATGGCAGCCAAGAAAGTTCCGAAGAGTATCGCTGGTAACCTTGCGGCAATGCGATCGGCGCTGGCAGCGAAAATGGTGAACAAAACCAACGCGGTGGGAAGGATGCCAATCGCCACTGCGCCGAAGCGGCCGAAGGGCACGCGGAAGGGCCGGACAAGCGAAGGTTCTCGCCAGCGTAAAACCGCGAGCGCAACAAATTCCAGAACCAGGCTCAATCCATACAGCAGGATGTCGAGTTCCAGCAGGCGTCTCAGATTGAATCCCAGCGCCAGCGCCCACGCAGCGGCGCATGCCAGCACCGCGACCCAGGGAACACCGTTGGCCATGCGACGCTCCAATGCCTTGGGAAGCAGACCATCGCCGGCCATGGCAGCGGGAACACGGGCGTAGGAAAGCATGAGGGCGTTGAACATGGCAATGCCGGTCAGCGCACCGCCGGCAACTACAGCAATCGCAAGCCATTCGGCAAAGCGCGGACCGACGTGCGCCGCTAAAATCTGGGCTGTCTCTACCCACGAACCGGTGACAAACATCGACGACGGAATTCCGGTCAACGCGACCACGGCGATGGGCAGAACATAGCTGCCCGCGACCAACAGAACAGCCGCCAGCATGGAGCGAATGTAATTGTGCTGCGGATCTTCGACCTCCGCTGCAATGGTGGAAGCGTTGTCCCATCCCATGTAGTTCCACACCACGAAGAGCAACGCAGTCACCATGCTGCCGTGGGGTGTGCGCGACATACTTGCATGGCGCACGGAATGCCCCGCAACGTGAAACAAGCCACTTCTCCAAACGCCTAAACCGATGATTCCGAAGAAGGGCGTCAGCAACACGGCCAGCATCCACAGCGAACCTTGGCCGACGGAATAAGCGCCGCGCAAATTCCACGCAACGCAAATCACCACCGCGACCAGCGACCAGGCCACGCCGCGATGGCCAGCCGTCAGTGTGGGCTCCAGTTGCCCGAGGTAGGCGACGGCGAGGGCCGGATAAATCGCCATGTCGAAAATGCTGGCGGAAAGGGAGAGCCAGGCCTCTTGAAATCCCCAGAAGCGGCCAAGAGCGCGGCTGACCCAGATGTAAAAGCCGCCATCTTCAGGAAGCGCGCTGGCCAGCTCGCCAACCATCAATGCGGTCGGCAGGCTCCAGATCAGCGGGACGATGAGGAGTAGCAACAACGCTCGGCCGTATCCAGCCTGGCCGACGATGTCTTCCAGTCCGTAGGGACCGCCTGACACCATGAAGTACGTGGCCGCGACCAATGGAAGCAGCCGCAGCCGCCGCATGGAGCGAGGAGCTCTCCATGCGGCGTGGATCCGCGCGAATTGTGATTGCGTCTCGACGATTCGTTCCTGGATGGTTTTTTTTCGTGTTCCCAACAAGTCTTTACTGCTGTGTTGCCGCCTCCAGCCGCACAGGTCCCAGCAGGCCGGAAGGCATGAGGCCATTCGCCGTATCTGTCGGACCTGGAACAAAGTTTCGGTCTGCGCCGCGCGCGGAAAGCGCGTTGTACTGCGTGTTGACCACCGTCACCTGCAATGTATTTTCTCCTGCATGCAATAACGTGGTCACGTCGGCTCGATAGGGACGCAGCAACAGGACGGGACCGGGCTTCCCATTGATGGAGATTTCGGCCACATCTTTAACGTCGCCCAGGTCGAGCAATATGTGCGGATATTTGGCGAGGTACTCCGCGGGCACGTTGAACGTAGTCGTGTACTGTCCTCGTCCGGAGAAATTCTTCAGCTTGTCGATGGACGTCCAGTCGACCAGCGTCGGGAAATCCAGGTCGACAGTTTCAGGCTGACTGCCGGGACCGATGCCAACGCCGTGAAACTTCCAGCCACTTTGGCCGATATCAATTTGTGCGGTGGGAGAAATGGTCTCGGATACGAATGCGGAAGGCTTCACCGGTTTGGCCGCGGGGTCGAAGACCAGCAGCGCGGAACCATACGGATCCATGTCGAGCCGGGCGCGTAAGGTGCCTGTACGCCGTTGGAATTGTGTGAACGGACGGTGCTGGCCGGTCCAGGGGTCCCAGATTTCCGGAGTGCCCTTGGCGAGGAAGTCCGCGGTCACAAGCTTTTCGGCGCTGGATGGATTGCGCAGGAAAAATATATCCAGCGAGCCAATGCGTTTTTCAATGAAGGGAACGGAGGCTCCATCGAATTGCAGATTGGGCTGAATGTTGGCGGCAAGGATTTTTACGGCGCCGGATGCATCGGGAGTTGAGTGGACATTCTTCTCTGTGAGAAGCTTCGCCAGCGAATCCGTCGGGGCTGCGGTGGGCAGTTGTCCATCCGATACGACGGGTTCTGTGAGAGGAGTGCGGCCGATGAACACAATAGGAAGGCCCTGGCGAGCGAATGTCGCCAACTGATCAGCGACCTGGAGGGCGACAGTTTTCTGATTGGGAAGGACGAGAACACGGTAGGCTTCACCGCCGGGAGAGATCAACTTGCCACGGAGCACCTTCGAATGCAGCAGCACGTAGGCATCGATGTGGTCGTAGTTATATCCCGCCGCCATCATGCGGACGGCAATTTCTGGTTCCGGCGGAGCGGGTTCGATCGAGTCGTAGGCGAGCAGACCGCGATAGAGTGCGACCGGCACGACTGTAGTGCCGGTTTGTGACATGTATTGCACGCGGGCGATGTACTCATTCAGGCGTGGAAGATACGGCCAGAAGGCGTTGTGCCGGTTCATGTGGGAGGAATACGAACCGTTGGCGGCGAAGGGGTGCCAGCCGGGTTCGGGGCGGTCCATGTATTCGTAAGGAAAGCCGTGATAGACAATCTCGTTGATGCCGGCGGTGAGCAGTTCGTCAGCATAGCGCTTAATTTTCTCGGGCGTAGTTTGGTACGCCTTGCCGCGCCAGACGAAACTCTCGCTGGATACAATTTTTCGACCGAACAAATCAGCGGCGGACGCTGACATTTTCAGGAAGTCGTAACGTCCGCTGTCGTACAGGTCTTCTGTCTCTGGAATGCTGGACTCGCCATAGACGCGAAGCAGGTCGGTGGGCGATCCATGCGCCTGCACGCGTGACAGCAAATTGTTGTTGGCAGCCCACTGGATGAAGGGCGAGTAGAAATTCTCGATCATCAGATCGGAAACGGTCTGCCAATAGTCCTGCCGAATACGATCACCGATTCCGGAGATGTCATACACAGGCAGGTCGACTGGCGACGCACCGTAGGGCACGCTAAACCCGGCCACTTTCAGAATGGGCAGATACGGAGTGAGATCATAGCCGCGGCGTTTGCGAAACTCATTCAGAAAGTCGTCATTCCAATAGAGGTTCGCCTGGACCTCCAGACTGTCGCAGAAGATGGCTCGGAGTCCATGGCCGAAGAACTGGCCATCGTATTGTTTCGCGGTGCCGCCAACCCGATTCGCGTAGGCGTCAAAAGCCTGTCGGCTCATGTGGTCGAGAACCAGTTGTGTTCCAGCGCCGGTTCCGCCCGTCACTTGCTGCCCGGTCGGCAATTCTTTAAAGACGAAGACCTGCCAGGTCCCCGGAGGCACATCCCAATCGAGCGTTCCGTCCGGGCTCAGATGGCTCGTCAGTACCACGGAGGTTCCAGGATCGAGATGGCCCGGAAATCGCTCGGACTGTTGCTGGTGGGGCGATTGACTCTGAAAATACTGGGGCACATCGCCACGAACCGCGACCACGGCGACCAGCTTTTCTCGTTTTTGAAATCGCTGCAGCCAGCCTGCGGGCAGGTCATGATTCGTCGTAATATCTTCGCCGAGCCGAGGCATTGGCAGTGCAGCGTGGAAGTGGACCGGACCGCGAATGCTCCGATGGGTGGATCGCAGCTCGACTGCGGAAAGTTCCGGAGTAATGACCCCAGCTCCGCCGAATGGCCAGCCGGAGCCGAAGGTATAGTCCATCCACATGCCGCGGTCGCGCGCTTCTTCCAGGGCAGCTCGCAGGTGCGCATAAAACGTTGGCGTCAGGTAGTCGTCGACGCGCTTGCGAGTATCCGCCGGCATATCGGTGTGGAGTCCGATCACGAACGGCTGAATCTCGCCGCCGCCGAAATTTGCCTGGTCCAGCAGCACAACTTCTCGACGCAATTCCTCATCTGCGACATCCCCACCGGGCCACCACCAGCGCACCATGGGGCGGTAGGCTTTCGCGGGATTCTGAAATTGTTGCGCAACGGTGGACGCATTCTGGGCGACCAAGGGTGCACATACGATGAGGCCAAGCAACGCAATTGCGGTGGTTTTCATCGATCGAACTCCTCACTGAGTGGGACATCCACGAGCGACATAGCGGGAATACTTTGAGCGCGAATTGTCGCTTGCCGGCTATGAAACAGAATCATATGGCTTTCCCACGCAGCATACGCCACAACCGCGAAAGGCTACCATGAGCAAATCCAAGATCTTTTTTGTGGCGGCGATTCTGGCACTTGTTTGCTGTTCAAGCACACGGTTGCGGCGCAGAGCGGCACTTCTTGGCGCTGGGGACGGCACATTCCCTGCACCACGGGCGGTGGCCGGCGACACCCAGGGCGCATCAACACCGGGGGGAGGCGCGCATGATGAACCAGCGCAGCGGTTCATCATGCATTCCGCTCTAGAATGGTTGCATATGCGCGTGAAGTGTTGGTGGATGGTTGTCCTTTGCCTGCTGGTCGCGGGCTCGAAGTTTGCGCGGGCGCAAAAGCCACAGCCCGCTCCACAAAAGGTGATTCTGGATACGGACATTGGCGATGACATTGACGATGCGTATGCGTTGGCACTGGTGTTGACCAGTCCGGAACTGAAGTTGCTGGGCGTGACGACCGCATGGGGCAATACCGGCTTGCGCGCGCAGTTGGTGGAAGGCCTGTTGTGCAAGACGGGACGGCAAAATATCCCGGTGTTTATCGGAGTTCCGACGAAAGCCCATAACGTATTTACCCAGGCCTCGTGGGCCGGCCGTTTTCCGCCTCCTACGAATACGGATACAGATGCGATTGCATGGATGGCGAAAACGATTCGCGCCAATCCGGGCCAGATCACGCTGATTGAAATTGCACCGCTGAGCAATGTCGGTGCGCTGATCGATCGAGACCCGGCCGCCTTCCGCATGCTGAAGCGGGTGGTCATGATGGGTGGCTCGATTCATCGCGGCTATGGGGACCTGGGCTACGCTCCGGATCGTGGTCCGTCCGCGGAATACAACATCGCGATGGACGTGGCCGCCGCGAAAAAACTGTTTGCCTCCGGTGTGCCCATCACGATGGCTCCGCTCGATTCGACCCAGCTGAAGCTGGATGAGGTGATGCGGTCGATTCTGTTTCGCCAGAGCACGCCGCTGACGGACTCGCTTGAGGTGCTGACGCAGGAGTGGGGAGGCGGAAATTCCGCCACGCCGACGCTGTTCGACGTGATGGCGGTGGAGGCGACGATTGACGGAGACCTGTGCCCGTCGCAACCCATGCATATCGAAGTTGACGATGCTGGATATACCCGCCCGGAACGGGGAAAGACGAACGCCATGGTGTGCCTGCATTCCGACTCAGACCGCTTTTTTCAGTTTCTGCTGCCCCGGCTGATGGAACAGAGGCTGGGCATGGGAAGCCTGAACCCTGGATGTTCGGCGCAGGCAGAAAAAAAGTAGCCGGACGGGATTCGGTTCTGGAGAGAGGCGGCGCATTGCATCTAAGGTCAAAGGTGCGCAGAGAAGGCAAACCTGTTCTGTGGAAGTTCGATGAAGGCTCGCTTAAAGATTGCGTTCGTTATTTTTGCAGGAGTGATCGTTGTCGCTATTGCGGCGGCCTGGTACTGGCTGCACAACCCCGATCGCTATCTCCCCATGGTGATTGCGAATGCCGAGAAGAGAACCGGGCTACAGATCGCCGCCCGGCATCTCGACATTCGATATCTTCCATTGCGGGTGCGTGTGTATGGGCTGGAGGTAAAAAATCCAAAACCCTTTCCGGCGGGAGATTTCCTGAAGGTTCCCATGCTGGAGGCTTCTGTCGAATGGACGCCGCTGCTGCTGGAAAGAAAGGTTGTGATTCGCTCGCTGGTGCTGCATCAACCGGCGATCGATTTCATCTCCGATCCCGATGGTCTGTGGAACTTCCAAAATCCAGCCGGGCCGAAAAATCAACCCACCCGGTTTTCGACCGGGTCGATTGCAAACCTGGAAGTGCGGCACGGTGTGCTGCTGGGGTCGAACCTGATTGATCCTTCCGACAAGCCCGGCCCCGTGATTCTGGAGCTGCGGGACGTTAACGGCAACTTGAAGCAGATTCAATTTCACCGGCATGGCCAGGGTGCGTCGGGCAAGACGATTCAAGGCCGGCTGACGGCGGCGAGTGCCGGTTTTGGCTCGATCCATACGCGAGATCTGCGTTCCGATGTTCAAATTCAAGCGCTGGAATTGGTCTTCAAGAATCTAGAAGCCAGGACCTATCGCGGAGAAGCGAAGGGAGATTTCAGCTTCAATTTTCAAGGGAAGAAGAAGACAACATTCCACGCAAAGATGCACGTGACCGGTGTCGGCATGCCCTATCTGCTGGCTGAGTTTGAAACCGGACTGCCAAAGATGACGGGAATGCTGGAGGCCACGCTCGATGTCGGCGGAGAGATCGCGCACTCCTCAAGCCCATTGGGCGACATGGATGGGATGGGCACGCTGATGGTGCACCAGGGACAACTGCCGGGCCTGAACCGGAATGCCAGCATGAAGCAGGTCGAACAGTTTCGAATCAAGGACGCGGCAGGGAAGCCGGCGTCGGCATTCTCCACGTTTGCCGGTGATATGGAACTGAAAAATCGACGGATGTACAGCAAGCGGATCGCGGTCGATTTTTACGGAGTCACTGTAGATGGGACTGGCAGCATGTCTCTGGCAGGAGGGCCAGTGAATTATCGAGGAACGGCCACCATCGAAAAAAAGCAGGGTTTTTTTACCAATACATTTGCGCGCTGGTTCAAAGGGGCCAAAGAAAAAGATGGACGCCTGGTGTTTCCCATCAAGCTGACGGGCACGTTGGCGAACCCGCAGTTCACTGTCGTCCACTGAGGCGGTCGCAAAAAACCGGTTGGAGGCGCGCACGCTTTCTTGGCATTTGCATCCAATCGGCTAGCACATGGCGAGGGGCGTTCGCCGCAAGGGAGACAAAATGCTACTTATCTTGATCGTTCTACTTTTGATTGTGGTGTTTGGCGGGTATCGCTTGGGCCCCGGAGTTGGCTACTACGGGGGCGGCGGGCTCGGGCTGATTTTGCTGATCGTGATCATCCTGCTGTTGTTGCGAGTGATCTGAGTGAAAAGGTAAGAAGGAAATTGGCAGGAATGTGCGCGGGCTCCCACAGGCTGACGCGGTTCCTGCCTTTGTCGCGGTTGAAGACCTTTGCCGGCAGGGGGTCGGCTTCCGACTACGACATTCAGCTTTCTCACCGCTGCCACAAATATCCCCATCATCTACATGATGCTTGCCGACGGACATGCCTATTCCTCCTACGGAATCGCGACTGCGCTTTGTGCGGCAGACTGTTCTCCGGTATACTCAAAGTTTGCTGTCTATATAAGATTTTCCGTTTAGGAGCGCACTCCGATGCCGAAGCGCACATTTCAACCGAATCGCCGCCACCGCGCCAAGACGCATGGCTTCAGGGCCCGTATGAAGAGCAAGGCGGGGCAAGCCGTACTATCGCGCCGTCGCGCCAAAGGCCGCAAGCGCGTGTCTGTCAGCGCCGGCTACCGCGACTAGCTTCCCTCCCCCACCCTTGTCGCTGAGGCGACCGAAGGATGGGTCCGCAGCCTGGTTCCCACCGCCGCAACCTCCTATTTCCCTGGGATTCGCTGTTCGATACCGCAGCTCTGTATGGTGCTGCGGGCATGGCCACTAGTTTTTGAGCCCGGTTGCGCGACAATAGGACTAACGGTGAGCGATGCCAGCCCCATCTCCAGTTCGAGTGCGCAAGCCCGTGGCCGCCCCGCGGCGGGAATCAAAGCTGCGCAAGCACGCTGACTATCAGCGGGTCTATCGCGAGGGGAAGCGGCAGTCGTTGCCGCTGATGACGTATTTTTTCGCGGCTCGCAAGCTGCAGGACGCGACCGAGGTTGGCAGCACAGTGAAGCCCGCGCGTAGCCATGCAATGGAAATTCCTCCTGGGTCCCGGGTTGGCCTGACTGCCGGCCGAGTGCTGGGGAATGCGGTGGCTCGCAATCGCATTAAGCGGCGTATGCGGCAGGCGATCCGGCAGGTGCAGACGGAACTGACGGCTAATGTGGATGTGGTGCTTCATCCTCGGCGTACCGTGCTGGAAGCCGAATTTTCTCAGATTGAGCGGGATGTACGGCGGGCGTTTCGCGCGGTACAACTGGCGCTGAAGTCACGCTGCGATACAGACCCGAGCCATGGCAACTAGTCAGGAGCGGCGTGCGGCTCGGGTGGAGCGGCTGGCCAGCCTCTATCAGCGATGGATTTCTCCCAGCCTGCATGCGCTGGGGGGCTCGCTGCTGCCAATGCCCAGCGGCTGCCGTTTTCAACCGACTTGTTCGGAGTATGCTGCCATCGCGGTGGCGCGTTACGGCTGGCTGCGTGGGTCCGGAATGGCAATCGCGAGAATTTCGCGCTGTCATCCCTGGAGCCGCAAGGGCCGGCGCGGCGGTTTCGACCCAGTGCCATAGGCGTTTCAGTCGCGGCCATTTTCTTCGTATCTCACTGTCTCGGCAGGTGCAGGCGTCGCGGGCTGCCGAACCGCCTGCAAGTAGGGCATAAAAACGGGTAGGATAGGTATACCCGCATCTGCGCGAACCGTCCCGGCACGTCGAACCCCAGAAGCGTCGAGGAACGATCGAGACAGCAGAAAATTCAGCCTCCACCGCAGGCCTGCCCTGGTCGTGGAAGCGTTTGCGCTGAAATTGCAGAGCGGAAATTGAACGCAACAGGAAGTCTCTTGGCCGAATATAAAAATCCTAACCAGCAAGGCGGGAAGCAGGATACGAATTCCCTGCTGGTGTTTACCGTTGTGTTTGCGGCAATTCTGCTGGGCATGCAATTTTTCAAGCCGAAGCACCCGGCAACTCCGACTCCAACTGCAGCCCCCACCTCCGCTGCGAACACGAGTGCGACCGAGCAAAATGGCGCGACCGTCGGCAACAATGCTCCAAACGCCACAGGTAAGGAAGCATCCATAGCGGCGGCAACACCGAAGGTAGCGGCCGCAACCCAGACCTCCACGGTCGTCGAAAACGAGCTGTACCGGATTACGTTCAGCAATCGCGGCGGCGAAGTGACCTCGTGGATTTTGAAGAAGTACACAAACTACGATGACAAGCCGCTGGACCTGGTGCATCCGACGGCCGCCGAAAAATTTGGGTATCCGCTGTCGATCTATACCTATGACGCAGGATTGCGGCAGCGCCTGGCGCAGGCACTGTATGTGCCTTCCGCAACCGGAACGCTGACGGCGCCCAATCAGTTGACGTTTAACTATTCCGCCGGCGGCCTGGTGGTTCGCAAGACGTTCCATTTCGACGACAGCTACGTTGTCACGGCGGATGTGAGTGTGACGCAGAATGGTGCGCCGGTCGAGGCGCTGGTTGCGTGGCCGGCGGGATTCGGCGATCAACGCGAGGCGCGCGATTACTCCACGTATCAGAAGATTGATCGATCGAGCAGCGGCAAGATAGAAAGCATTGCGCCGAAGAAAGTAAATGACGGCGAAACGCAGGCAGGCTCGCTCGACTGGGGAGGTGTAAGTGACCTGTATTTTGCCGCGATGTTTCTTCCGGAGACACCGGCCGATAGCACCTTTGTGGCGCTGCGCCATACGCTGGATATTCCAAAAAATCCGGACGAGCCGAAGACTAGCGAGACTGAGCCTGAGCCGATATTAGGTGCAGCCGTGGGTGCCGTGAATGGCCCAACGACGGTGCGGATTTTTGCCGGCCCCAAGTCGCTGGGGGTGTTGTCGTCGATCCGTGCCATGGGGCCGGATGGAAAACCGACCGGTCCGAACCTGGAGCCGATTGTGCATTACGGCATGTGGTCGATCATTGCCAAGCCGCTGTTTTACCTGCTGCGCTGGGTATATCAGCATGTGGTCCCGAACTGGGGCTGGGCGATCCTGATCCTGACAGTGTTTCTGACGCTGGCCATGTTCCCGACGCGCTTCACCATGATGAAGTCATCGATCAAAATGCAGCGCATCCAGCCGCAGATGAACTTTATCAAGGAGAAGTACAAGAAATACAAGTTCGACGACCCGCGCAAGCAGGACATGAACCGGGAAATGCAGGAGCTGTACAAAAAGGAGGGCGTCAACATGTTTGGAGGCTGCCTTCCCATGCTGGTTCAGTTTCCCCTGATTTTCGCGTTTTATGCCATGCTGGAAAACGCGATCGAGCTGCGCCATGCGCACTGGTTCTGGCTGCATGATTTGTCGGCTCCGGATCCGTATCACATTCTTCCGATTTTGATGGTGGTGTCGCAGTTCTTCTTCCAGATGTTTACGCCGTCGCCGGGCGTCGATGCCGCCCAGCAAAAGATGATGGCGTTTACGATGCCGTTGTTCAGCGGATTTATCTGCTGGCATTATGCGTCGGGGCTGGCGTTGTATTGGTCGGGGAGTAACTTGATCGGCATCGGGCAGCAAATGATCATTAACCGCACCAAGTTAGGCAAAGAGTTGCGGGAGATTCAAGCCAGGCGAGCGTTGAAAAAGAAGGGCGGACGACCGGCAGCACTCACCCGGCGTTGACAAATCTGCACAAGCGAGACTAAGGAATACCAATGCCCATTGAAAACTATCAATCTGCCGTAGAAACAATCGATGCGTTTTTGAAAACTGTGGTCGGCAAAGGCTGTTTGCGGCTCAAGTACAGGATTACCGCAGGTGCGGGCGCGGCGGATCCACACAAGTTCGAGTCACGCGAAATCTACGTGGAAATTGCGGGGCCGGATGTGGACCTGGTGCTGGAACATAATGCGGAGCTGTTGCGCTCTTTGGAGCACATCGCGGCAAAATCGCTGCGACTGGAGCCCTCCGAGCACGATCTGGTCAGCTTCGACGCGCGAGGCTACAAAGCGTTGCGCGCTCAGGAACTTAAGCTCGCAGCCGACACTGCCGCAGAGCAAGTGCATCGAACTGGCGAGCCGTATCAATTCGCGCCGATGAACTCCCGCGAGCGGCGCATGCTGCACCTGGCCTTGAAACACTATGACGATCTGCGCAGCGAAAGCAGCGGAGAAGGCATGCGTCGTTCCGTCGTGGTCTATCCAAAAAACTGGCAGCCCAGAACTCCTTCCGCGGGAACCGGGCGGGCACGCACCTTTGGGCGAGGATAACGGAAGGCATACGAATCGGCGAACTTTTCGTTGTGTTAATGTTATTTCGCTCCTATTGTAGGAGAGTTACATCTAAGGAATAGGGAGAGGGCCATGAAATCTACGACAGCATCAGAGGTGGCAAAGTATTTCATTTCCTCCTTCCAAAAGAAAAATAAGGAAATCAGCAACTTAAAGCTGCAGAAGCTGTTGTACTACGCACAAGCTTGGCATCTGGCGCTTTATGGGAAACCGTTATTTCTGGATCCAATTCAGGCATGGGTTCATGGTCCCGTCGTACCAAGCGTCTTTCGTCAGTACAAGGATTACGCATGGCGTCCCATCACAGAGGAAGTGAAGGCGGAAACCCTAAGCGATTTGACCTTTCATCTGAAAGAGGTCACCCGCGTGTATGGGGAGTTCGATGCGACCACTTTGGAACGCATGACCCATCAAGAAGGCCCATGGAAGGAAGCTCGGGGCTCGCTTGCGCCCGATGAGCCGTCTAATCGGGTCATCACCCATGAGTCGATGAAAAACTTTTATCACGCGCGCTTGGATGGCTAAACAGCAACAGGGACTTAGAATCCCTGTTGCCAAGAAAGCCAAAGAGACAGAAACTCTCGAGTTTTCTTTCAAGCATCTCGATATTCAGTCAAAGAAGTTCAACATTGCCTTGTGCACCGCCGAGTATTTCCGCAACCTTATAATCGCTGTGCAAAAGTATTCTGGCTATACTGTTGATCGTTTTCGCGATCAGAATAAACAAATAGATCGACATACGATTGATTTCTCCGAAACATCGGAACGCGACGGCTTTTCTTCCTTGGATGAGAACCTAAATATGGAAGAAGCATGGCAGATCAGGATTTGCCCAGAAGAAAAGAAAGAACCGGAGATAGGATGGCGCGCATCCGGCATATTAATCGGGAACATCTTCTATATCGTCTGGCTGGACGCCCTCCACAAGCTATATCCAGACAATCATCCAAACCATACTGGCCCCAAGAACCCAAAGAAAAAGAAATAATGTTCGCTTGAGTGCAGCGCGCGACACGATCGTAGCCGTTTCAACACCGCCGGGTCGCGGCGGCATCGGCATCGTGCGTCTCTCCGGCGCGGACGCGGTTCCGATTGCTTCAAGCCTGATGCTGTTAGAAAAACCTCTCGTACCAACCCATGCCCAACTGGCCGACATTCTCGATCCAGAGAATCAAGACGCGGAACGAGCGACTCGAATCGACGAAGCGGTGGTCACGTTCTTTCAGTCGCCCAATTCCTACACTAGAGAAGATGTCGTCGAAATCGCCGCGCATGGCTCGCCGGTGGTGTTGGAGTCACTGGTGCGGGCTGCCATCACGCGAGGCGCTCGATTAGCACGGCCCGGCGAGTTCACCGAGCGCGCGTTTCTTTCCGGGCGCATCGACCTGACGCAAGCCGAAGCCGTGCGTGATCTGATCGAGGCGCAAACCCTGTTCCAGGCAAAAATTGCATCCGAGCAGATGGAAGGTTCACTCTCGCGTCGTATCCAGCCGATCAAGCAGGCGCTGGTGCATCTGATTGCGGAATTGGAAGCGGGGATCGACTTCGCCGAAGACGACATCGACGTGATGCCGGCAGCAATCATTGCGAATCGGGTGGCGACGATCATCGAACCGCTGCAGGCGCTGGCCGCATCGTTCGCCTACGGCCGAGTGGTGCGCGATGGAATCTCGCTGTCGATTGTCGGCCGTCCGAACGCGGGAAAGTCCTCCCTATTCAATCAGCTTGTACAACGGGAACGTGCCATCGTGACGGCCACCCCAGGAACCACGCGAGACTTGGTGACGGAGCGTGTTTCGCTGGGTGGAATCCCGCTCGACCTGATCGATACGGCAGGGTTACGAACCGCGCAGGATGAAGCCGAAAGCATCGGTATTCAAAAATCGCGCGAGGCATTGGCGGATGCTGATGTCGTGTTGTTGGTGCTCGACGCCACCGCGGAAGCGTTGACCCACGAAGAGATCTCTCTGCTGGAACAGATGCGAACACGTCGAGCACTGGTGGTGTTGAACAAGACGGACCTGGTCCGCGGGATATCCGGAAGCGAAGTTGTCCATTCTGCGAACCGATCGCGCGGCGCGATTGAGACCTCGGCACTGACTGGCGAAGGAATTTCGCAACTACGCGAAGCAATCCTAACGCTGATTCGCGGAGAAGGAAATGAAGTCGAGAGCGGGCTGATGACCAATGTTCGCCAGCAGCAGGCGGTGTCGGAAACGCTGCAAGCCCTTCAGGCTGCAGAACAGGCGATCGCTGCCGAAGTCCCCCACGAGATGCTGCTGATCGATCTTCATACCGCGCTGCGCAGCCTGGATGCATTGACCGGCGCTACAACAGCCGACGATATTTTGAATCTGATCTTCTCCACCTTCTGCATCGGAAAATAATGTTAGGTCTCATCCGGTCTCACCAAGACTCACAGCCTGCATTGACTATCACATTATGAGACATATAAGGGTATCCTTTGGTCTCACCCGGTCTCATGTGATCTCAGCACGAATGGGACTCCACCGGGACTCTGGGAGGCGATATTCTTAAAGCCTACTGTGGAGTCCCAGACTCGAGGATAGATGGCTCTCACTGATGTGCAGATCAAGGCGCTGAACAGGCTGCGGAAAAACTCCTCGACTGATGGCGGTCACATCTTTTTTCGCGGTTTTGCTGTATCCAATCAGTATGCGTGGAGACGATCAGAAACAGTCGGCGATGTTCAGTTAT
>JAJYSL010000429.1 GCA_021793595.1 Acidobacteriota bacterium | reverse complement strand
CCGATGTGCCGTCGCCACGCACGCGCTGGCCAATCTGGCGAAAACCCTCCGCAAGTATTGCGTCGAGCGATCGTTGCGCGGCATAGTGGCTGGCCATCTGTTGTTCGCTCAAGACCGCTTCAAAATGGCTCACCAGATCCGCTGAACTGACAATATCTTTGCCGAGCCCGCGCAGCAGTTCCACCGTGCCCGCATCCACCAGCGACACATACATGATGGCGTTGCGCGGGGAATACTGCATGGCCAGCCGGGTGTGCTTCTGCAGCATCGCGGCCAGTTCCGCCTCCATCTCCTGCCAGGTGGAATACACCGCCTTCGTCCCAGGCAGCGGATCGAGCCGTCGCTGCTCGATGCGATGCACCAGCTTCTTCGGCTCCCCATGAGCGGGAATCAGGTAGAACCAGCGCCGCGTAACGTGCAGCGAATCGCTCATGCCGAGAATGCGGTACGCGATTGGATCGCGATGGTGATGATCGTAAAACAGCCATCCGTCCACCTTGGCCTGCTGCAGCGCGGACTGGATTGCTTCAAGATTCATAGGGACAGTTGGCGGGTATTTCTCCAGCGCGAAACAAGGCTGCGGTTTCCCGTATCTATTTCTTTTCAAATTTCAGCGCAGCGGAATTGATGCAATATCGCAGGCCGGTCGGCTTGGGTCCGTCGGGAAAAATGTGGCCCAGATGCGCTCCGCAGCGAGCGCAGGTCGCCTCTATGCGGCGCATCCCGTGACTGGTGTCCTCGTGCGTTTCCACCGCATCCGGCGTCACAGGAAGCCAAAAACTCGGCCAGCCGGAGCCCGATTCAAATTTGGTCTCGGACTGGAACAGCTCCGCATCGCAGGCCACGCAGCGGTATATCCCATCGTCATGGTTCCGATACAGAGCGCCGGTAAATGGAGGCTCGGTCCCCTTCTCACGGGTCACGTGATACTGTTCCGGCGTCAACTGCTGCCGCCATTCCGCATCGCTCTTTTCCACTTTCGTGGATCGTGTCGCCTGATCGCTCATCGGTTGCCCCCTCTGATTTCAGACTATGCCGGCCGCCGCACTCCTTCAACCCGGTTTGGCAGTCTCCTCAGCCGTTGATATACTTCACCAAGAAGCAGCAATCGGAAATGCTCCTTTCCCTTCACTCGTGTGCAGAGTTCTCCTTCCGGAAAATCTCCACGGCCAGGTAGCTCAGTGGTAGAGCGCAGCCCTGAAAAGGCTGGCGTCGGGGGTTCAATTCCCTCCCTGGCCACCATCTCCATATCCGAGCGAATTTAGCAGCGTCCAATGTTCCCTTAAAACAAACCAGTTAGCTCGACTGGTTTGTTCAGCCTGGGACAGGCTAGTCCACGTATCCAGGGGAACATTTGGGGGGCAGTTCAGCCGTGTTACCGCATGATGAAGTAAGAGGTGTCGGAGTCGGTTTCAGATCTGTTTCAAGTATCGTCTTCCGTTGGAGAAAGCGAGCGATTGGCGGAGCCCGAGGTAGCTCATCTCCACCAAAGTGGACTGATCGTGATACCGCCGTCATGTACCAGCTCGGTGCCGTTGATGTAGGCGGCTTCGTCCGATGCAAGGAACGCGGCGGATGCCGCGATTTCTTCCGAACTCGCCAATCGTCCAGCCAGTATTTTGCTTTCCAGTTTGCGCATCACTTCCGGGTCGCTCAGTAAATCCCGGTTCATATCGGTGATAGCGCCTTCCGGACAAAGCAGATTGGAAGTAATTCCATAGGGTCCCAGCTCCATCGCCGCCATGCGGCTAACCATGCGCAATCCTGCCTTGGCGACGCAATAGGCTCCCTGTTGCGCCGTGGGCAGCAAAGATGCAGTGGACCCGATATGAATGAGCCGCCCTGGGCGGTTGCGCTGCTTCAGATGCAGCCCCACAATCTGGGTACAATGCAAGGCGCCTGTCAGATCTACGTCGAGCATGTGTTTCCAGTCTTCTGGAGCGCACTCCATCAGACTGCCGAAAACAATAATGCCGGCGTTGTTGACCAGAATGTCGATGGATGAAAAATAGTCGAGGACTGCCTGCACAGTCGTTTCTACACTTTTACGATCGGCTACATCAGTTTGCTGAGCAATACATTTGCGGCCAAGCGCACGAATCTCTTTTTCCGCAGCCGGCATGGCAGTTGTGGAAATATCGGCGATTGCAATGTCAGCTCCTTCTTGAGCGAATCGCAAAGCGATCGCACGGCCGATCCCTTTTGCCCCGCCGGTGATAAGGGCTACCTTGCCCTTCAGCCGATCCGGGCAAGGGGTAAGGTGCGGTTGATATTTTTCGGTATTCGATGTCATGTTCTTCTTCGCTTTCGCGACCCAACTTGGGCCGGCCTAGTTCTTTGACAAAAGCATGTCCTGCGGCACCGATTTGCCTTCGCCTTCCTTGCGTCGGGGTTTAGTTTGGCAGGGACCATATCTGGCTGGGTAAATTGTGTCCGCAGACTTCTAGGCTGAGGCTCTGTGACTGGCCGGCATCGCCGCTGGCAGTGAGGCATTGACCGTGCGCGCCAATCAGGTTGCCGACCAGAGTATATTTCCAGTGCTCGGCGTGTCCGGCAGTGCAGGCCTTCATCTCAACCTTGCCGCGGACGACGGCCAAACAGCGACCCGCGGATTTCAACGATCCGGCGCGACTGATCGTCCAGCGCTCCGCCGGCGTGCCTGTACAGGTTTCCACGGCTCCCGTAGAGGACAGGCAGCGGGTGTACTCGGCGATGCTGGGAGGTTCCCAGTGTCGATGCGGCTGACGCTTTCTAGGCAAAATCATAACAATGGCGCCGGTGCGCGTCGGCACGCCGCAGGCAGAGGTGGCGTGAACACGCCAGATTGCAGTGTCGTCAGTGGCAACCTTCGCCTGTAACGTGGAGGCCGACGCATGGGTTCCGTCCCATAGATTGCGCGCATCCAGGCGGCAGCTGGAGTTTGCGGAAAAGCCGAAATCGGCAGGGCGCAAGCTCAGCTGAACGGGAGAAGTTCCGTGGTTGAGCACGGCGATGGCGTAGTCGCCGCCGCTGAGTTTCTTGAATAAGACATCCATGGTGGGGCTGCGCCGTACGAGAGTTGCCATCTCACCGAGGCGGTCCTGATCGATGGCGAGGATGGATTTGTTGCTGAGGATGGCAATCGCCTGCGGGCTCAGCTTACTGATGTCGGAACTGAGGATCAGTGGCGCCGACATCATCGACCATAGCGCCAGTTGGCTGCGGGTCTCGGGCATGGTCATGCCGGCATCGCCGCCGATGATGAAATCAGCATCGTTCCAGTTGCCGGGTTTTTGGAAACGCCCTAGTGGAAGGTTGTAGGAGTAGTTCCAAAGCACACTGTAGAAGCGAGGATTGTCGGGATTGCTGGAGTGGAAGTTGGCCATGTCCGAGCCTTCGCGCCAGAGTTGCCCGTAGTCGCGCACCCAGGTCAGCACGTCGTACCACTCGGGCGTGTTCTGAAAATACGCCGGGGCCGATTCTGAAAAGATGATCGGTCTGCCGACGGTCTTCAAGGCCGCACTCTCCGCAGCGTAGGCTTTGCGATAGGCCTCAGCCTCAGTGACACCTTGAGGCACATATACTTTGCAGCCATCCAGCTTTAGATAATCCACGCCCCAGGATGCAAAGAGGCGGGCATCTTGCAGAAAATAGTCTCGGCCCCCTCCATCCGGCTCGCCGCTACCTGCCAGCCCATCGCAGGTCGCGTAACCGGCGTCCTCATAAATGCCGAACTTTAATCCCAAGGCATGAATGGTTTTTGCGATCGTTTTCATTCCCTGCGGAAAGCGCTGCGGATCGGCCTGCAGATTGCCGTGGGCGTCGCGGTCTTTCTGCATCCAGCAATCGTCGATGGTGACGGTGTTGTAGCCGCGCGCCGCGAGGCCACTGTTTACCAGTTGTTTGGCATTGGCAAGAATATCCCGTCCAGTATAGTTGCACTGGTAGTGGGCCCAATCGTTCCAGCCCATGGGCGGAGTAGATGCCAGCCGCCTGCCCTTCGTTTGCGCCGCGGCCAAGCAGGGAATTGCCATACCGGACGCGAACGTCAGCAACAAGAGGAGCAGAACGAGCGATGGAAGGCGTCGCAGACCTGAAAGACGGATCA
>JAJYSL010000002.1:50186-83884 GCA_021793595.1 Acidobacteriota bacterium | reverse complement strand
TTCCGATCTAAGGCCATAGGGAATCTCCCGGGTGTCGAGAGAGTTGGTCTCGTCCAGAATTTCATCGAACAGCGTGGAATATTTTTCAACCGCGGGACCCTTGCGCGTGATCCATGCAGCCTTGCGCGCGACCTCGCCTTCCAGGCATCCGCCGCTGATGGCGCCGACGGAGCCCGTCGAGTGGATGTACATCCGCGCGCCCGGACGGCGATAGGAAGATCCTTCCACGCGTACCAGTGTGGCCAGCACGGCGGTATCATCCTGCCGATTGCGCCACTGCTCAACAATTGCACTGCGTTCCGCCATAAAAATGACGACCCCGTGGGTCGGACAGCCTCCGCCTGCTTATAGATGCTACAAGTTTCCGGTTGGCTTCGCATCTGGGTGTCCCGCCGCTGAAAGGAATAGAATGAGATTGTTATGGGAAATACTGCAAAAACTGCATTTCTTCTTACCCTGCTGACTGTTTTGCTGATCTTGATCGGCGAGCATTTCGGCGGGCGAAACGGGCTGGTTCTTGGATTTCTTTTTGCTGCGGGAATGAATTTCTTTACCTATTTCTACTCCGACAAGCTGGCCCTGAAAATGTACAAGGCGCAGCCGGTCACGCGGGAAGAGTTGCCGCGCGCGTATGAAGTAGTGGAACGGATGACGCAACGCATGGGCATTCCCATGCCGAAGATGTACGTCATTCCAACCGAGTCCCCAAACGCGTTTGCGACCGGAAGAAACCCCAGGCACGCTTCGGTGGCCATGACTCATGGAATTCTGGCGCTGCTGAATGATGAGGAGCTGGAAGGCGTGCTGGCGCACGAACTGGGTCACGTGCAGAACCGCGACATTCTCACCAGCTCCATCGCAGCCACGCTGGCCGGAGCAATTACATTGATTGCGCGCATGGCCTACTGGGGAGAGGTTTTTGGCGGCTTTGGCGGCGGAGGCGGCCGACGCGAGCGCGGTGGCGGAATCAGTGGCCTGTTTATGCTGGTCCTGGCTCCAATCGCTGCCATGTTGATCCAGCTTGCTGTTTCCCGTTCGCGGGAATACGAGGCCGATGCGACCGGCGCGAAAACGACGGGCAATCCGTATGCGCTGGCCAGTGCCCTGGAGAAAATCGATGCCTACTCCAGACGAGTGCCGATGATCGCCTCGCCGTCGAGCGCGCATCTATTCATCGCGCAGCCGTTGGTTGGCGGCGGCATGTTCACCAATCTGTTCTCGACCCATCCACCCATGAAGAAGCGTATTGAACGCCTGATTGGACGCAGCTCCGTTAGCGGACTGCAATGACAACGAACTGACGCAACACTTTTTAGATGGAAGAAAGGAAGGCCGCGTTTGGCCATCTTCAGCCGATGAGAACACTTCTGCGCAGTTTGATTCTGTTAGCCATCGTCGTGTGGGTAGGCGGCCTATTGTTTTTCGGAGCGGTCGTGGCCCCGGTCGCATTTGGAACGCTCATGCCGATGTTTCCGGATCCGTCGGTTGGCCTGCACGTAGCTGGCGCCATGGTGCGCAATTCCTTGTTGCATCTCCATGCCATTGGCATGGTCTGCGGCCTCGCTCTGATGTTGCTGACCGTCCTGGAGCGGGTAACGCGAGCCACGCGACGTTCCATCGGACCTCCGTTGGTCCTGATCGCCGTCATGTTTGGGCTGACGGCCTATTCCCAATATTCTGTGATCCCGCGCATGGAAACGCTGCGCATCAAAGCCGGTGTGGCAATGGCCGACCCGACTTCGATCAATCCGGCGCGGGTGGACTTCAATCGCCTGCACAATCTTTCCACCTCGCTCGAAGGCATCGTTCTACTGTGCGGGCTGGGGCTGATCGTTTTGTATGCGCGGCCGGAACCCGTCAGCTGAGTGAATCTGCTTGCGCCACCAGACATCGGAAACAGCGTAAACTTTCGTAGGAACCGCCAACCAATCTCCCTCACAGGACAAGCATGAAGACCGGAATTATCGGCCTGCCACAGGTAGGCAAGACCTCATTGTTCAAGATTTTGACCAAGGCAAAACTGGAAGACCGCGGCTATTCGAATCCCAAAGAAGTTCACTTGGGCATGGCGCGCGTACCCGACGATAGGCTGGAGAAGCTGGCCGCGCTGTATCAACCGAAGAAAACTGTTTTCGCCACCGTGGAGTATGCCGACGTGGGCGCCATTGGCCAGGAAGCGCTGAAGGAGCCAAGTCTGCTCGCCAGCCTGCGCAATGTGGATGCGTTGATCCACGTGCTGCGCGTCTTCGACGATCCTTCCGTGCCTCTCGCAGGTCCCATCGATCCGTTGAAGGAAATTCAGGACGTCGAATTTGACCTGATGTTGAGCGATCTGACGCAGATTGAAAAGCGCATGGAGCGTCTCGAAAAAGACCTGAAGAAAGGTCGCACTCCGGAACTGGAAGCCGAGCAGGCGCTGCTGCTGCGCGCCAAGCCGCATCTGGAAGCGGAGCAGCCCTTGCGCGCCATGGAAATGACGGCGGATGAAAAGAAGTTGATTCGCGGCTACATGTTCCTCAGCCAGAAACCGGTTTTGTACGTCCTGAATATCTCTGAGAGCACCACCCTTGGCAAAGATCTGGAGGAAGCCGTGGAAAAATACGGTCTGGCGGCCATCGCCAAGCGGCCGGGCACCGGAGCAACGGCCATCTGCGGCAAGGTGGAAGCGGAGCTGGCGGAGATGCCGGATGAGGAAGCGGAAGAATTTTTGTCGAGTTATGGATTGGGCGAAAGCGGGCTACGCCGCCTGATTCGCAAGAGCTATGAGCTGCTGGGATTGATCTCGTTCTTCACCGTAGGTGAAGACGAGTGCCGCGCCTGGACGATTCCCGTCAACTCGCGTGCGCAGGCAGCTGCGGGAGCCATACATTCCGATCTCGAAAAACATTTCATCCGCGCGGAAACTATCCATTGGGACACGCTGCTCGCAGCCGGCTCAGAAGCTGTGGCGCGGTCGCATGGCACGCTGCGCCTCGAAGGCAAGGACTACATTGTTCAAGATGGTGACGTGATGCACATTCGTCACAGCGGATAGCAAATCATGGCGCACGTTTCGACCCCGTTCTGGATTGTCCTGCTGCTCGGCCTGATCGCGGGCATCGCGGATGTTGTCGGCGGCCTGCTGCTGCTGCGCATGCCCGCGGAACGCTTCCTGCGCGACTTCATTGCCTTCGGCGCTGGGTTCTTGATCGCTGTCGCGCTGGTGGAAATGATTCCAGAGAGTTTTCGTGCCGCCCCGGTCGCTGCACCGCTGTGGATTCTCGCCGGTTTCTGCGGCGTGCATCTGCTGGAACATACGCTCGTCGCGCATTTTCACTTTGGAGAGGAAACGCACGCTGAGGAGTTCCTGCATCGCTCCACCGCTTACTCCGTAACATTTGCTCTGGCAGCGCATACGTTTTTTGATGGCATCGCCATCGCCAGCGGTTTTGCGTTCTCCAGCGCGCTCGGATGGCTTATCTTCACCGGAATGCTGCTGCATAAACTGCCCGAAGGTTTTACGGTCGGCAGCGTGATGCTCGCCAGCGGACGCAGTGCGCGCATCGCGGTTTCGGCGGCATGCGTCTTAGGCGCCGCCACTGTTGCAGGTGTGGCCGCCATCCATTTTCTACCCTCGCTGGCGGGCATCGGGTTGCCGCTGTCCGCGGGTGTAGCGCTGTATGTGGCCGCGACCGACCTGCTGCCGGAAGTCAATCGCGCTCATGGAATTCGTTATCGCGTACTCTTCTTTTTAGGCGTGGGGGCGTTTTTGCTGGCGCGTTCCATTTCCTAGAAGACCCAACGCTCCCATTCGCAAATGAGAATCACTGTCGAGCTGGGTGACTCGAATCGGGCATCAGGGAGCCCACGGAAAGGATCGCAGAGGATGGAGCCGCAAGGATACGCATTGATCACGGGCGCAAGCTCCGGCATTGGCGAAGAGTTTGCCCGCCAACTCGCCGCCCTTGGATGGTCTCTGATTCTGGTTGCCCGCTCGCAGCATCAGCTGGAAAAGGTTCGCAGCGAGTTGATGTCTGCTCACATGGGTATCGACGTCGTCGCGATCCCGTTGGACCTGACCGTCCCCGGCGCGCCCGCCGATCTGTTTCAACGGACGCAGGCGGCTCACCTGGATGTGGAACTCCTCATCAACAACGCAGGCTTTGGCGCATTTGCAGAGTTTGCATCGCTCGATCTCGATCGCGTTCGTCAGATGCTCGACCTGAATATTGTCGCCCTGGTCGAGCTGGCGCACCTTTACATTCAGCCGATGATGCAACGCCGTCGCGGCGGCATCGTCAATATTGCCTCGGTCGCAGGATTTGCTCCACTTCCATACTCCACTCTATATGCCGCGACCAAGGCATTCGTCAGAAGCTTCTCCGACGCACTGTTTGAGGAAGCGCGCCATCGCGGAGTGCATGTGATGGTCGTACACCCGGGGACAACGGAAACCAATTTCTTTCGCGTGGCCGGTGAAAGCCCGTTCAGCCATCGTGCCCGCATGCAGACCTCGGCGGAAGTGGTGCGGGAGTCGTTGCGCGCCTTCGAGCGCAAGAAATCAGCCATTGTCACTGGCGCGTCAAATCGGCTGCTGGTTGTTATCCTTACGCTGCTCCCCCGCCGTTGGATCACACTCACGGTTGGAAGAGCGATGCGGCGTGCCAATATGGGCGTTCACGGGAAGCGCTGAAACGCAGCTCTGACAGGAGGTTTTGGCCCCAGGTATCGAAAGGATTAGCCCTCAGGTAATCTACTTCGATATCTGTAACTTGCAGTTCTTCATTGACCTGGACAACTTTTTGGTAGAAAACAACATCAGTTCTTTTAGTTGTAGAAAGTTTCCCCGTGATTCTTGTTGTCGATGATAACCCGGTGCAGGCGCTCACGCGCAAAGCCATCCTCAACCATGCTGGGTTGCAGGCGCGAACAGCCTACTCCGCTGAAGCCGCCTTTGACGCACTCGAGACAGATGAGAATCGCGAAATCAATCTCGTCATTACAGATCACATTATGCCCGGCGAATCTGGCCATCACTTTGTGGAGAGGCTTTGGAAACGCAGGGCCGGATTGTCGGTCATGGTGCTAAGCGGTCTTGCTGAAGCCGAAGCCGACTACCAGGGGTTGGATATTACTTTCCGCTCCAAGCCGATTCTTCCATCTGAACTGGTAGCGCTTGCAACAAAATTAAGCGGCAGCGCCCCCCGCAAGTTGTAGTCAATCGCAGCGATCGAGCGTTCGCTTCAAGCCTTTCCATTCTGCCCTCACAATGTTTTGTAATTCGCGCGTCGCTGCCCTCGCGTCGTTGCCGCCATCTGGTCACTCTGCGACAATTGAAGTAGATCGGTTCGATTTGTATGAGTGCATCCTCCCTGGTAACGACCCTGACCCAATCCAATCCAGTCGCCGCGTCGACCCGCGAGCAGGTGCTTGACGCTTTCCGCCGCTGGGGATTTCTGCAGGCACAGCTCGATCCGCTCCGTCAATTTCTTCCGGCCGAGCCATTGGTTGAACTGAAGCTAACGGGAGAATTTGCCGATCAGGCCCGCGCCATCTATTGCGGGTCCATGGGCGTCGAGTTCATGCATATTGCCGACCCGGAGCGGCGACGCTGGGTTCAGGAGCGCATGGAGGCAACCACGCCTGCTCCCGACTCACAGCACGTACTCGACTTGTTGATCGAGGCAGATATCTTCGAGCAAGTTATTCAGAAGCGGTACTTGGGAACAAAGCGATTTTCTCTCGAAGGGGTCACAGCGCTGATCCCGCTACTGGACGCGGTGCTTGAATCCGCCGCAGAGCATGGCGCGGAGAAATCGGTGATGGCGATGAGCCATCGCGGTCGTCTGAATGTCATGGTGAACACGCTGGGCAAATCCGCGTCTGCCATTTTCTCGAAGTTTGAAGATGCCGATCCACGCAGCAGTCTGGGCAGCGGCGATGTCAAATATCATGTGGGCGCAACCGGCGCCTTCACCACTCGATCCGGCAAGAAAGTTGGATTGCATCTCGTGTCCAATCCCAGCCACTTGGAAGCCGTGGATCCCGTTGCCATGGGCCGCGCGTATGCCAAGCAGATGCGCTATGGAGCCGATGGACGAGATCGTGTTTTGCCGGTGGTGATCCACGGCGATGCAGCGTTTGCCGGACAGGGGATCTGGGCAGAAACAATGAATCTTGGCTCGCTCGAAGGATATTCGGTCGGTGGCAGTATCCAGATCGTTGCGAACAACTTGATCGGGTTTACGGCGGAGCCGGACGAGTACAACTCCTCCCGTTTTTCTTCCGACTTGGCGCGGCGTTTGCCCATTCCCATCTTTCACGTGAATGCCGAGGATGTGGATGCGGTGATCCGCGTCGCAACTCTCGCCGTGGACTATCGCTATCAATTTCACACCGATGTTGTCATCGATCTGATCGGCTATCGCCGCCACGGTCACAGCGAAGTGGATGATCCCACCATTACACAGCCGTTGCGGTACGCGAAAATCCAACACCACCCCCCGCTCTATAAAATCTTTGCGCAGCAGATCGGCGTGGATGCGACGGCTCTTGTCCACCGGGCAGAGTCGAGGTTTGAAGAAGAGTTGCAGCAAGCGCGCCAGATGAAGAAGAAAGCTGCGCTGGCGGATTTGCCGGAATATTGGTCGCACTATAAAGGCGGCCCGCACCGCGCAAAATACGAATTGAACACCGGAATTTCCGCAGATGCGATCCGTACCATCGCGGACGAACTCACGACTTTTCCGTCCGAGTTTCATATCCACCCGAAGATTCAAAAGCTTCTGGAGCAGCGTGCGGAAATGGGACACGGCAAGCGATCGTTCGATTACGGCATGGCGGAAGCGGTGGCATTCGGTTCTTTACTGAAGCAGGGGATCCCGGTGCGTCTCAGCGGTCAGGACAGTCAGCGAGGCACATTCAATCAGCGCCACAGCGTGCTGATCGATGTGGAAGATGAAACAAAATTTGTGCCGCTGAATCATCTCAAGGGCAAGCAAGCGAAGTTTGAGGTCTACAACTCCATGCTGTCTGAGGCAGGAGTGATGGGGTTCGAGTACGGATTCAGTCGGGATTATCCGGAAGCGCTGGTGCTTTGGGAAGCGCAGTTTGGCGACTTTGCCAACGGCGCGCAGATCATCATCGATCAATTTCTTTCTTCTGCGGAAGACAAGTGGGGATTGTTGAGTGGGCTGGTTCTATTGCTGCCGCATGGATATGAAGGTCAGGGTCCGGAGCATTCCAGCGCCCGCATGGAACGCTATTTGCAGATCGTCGCGCGCGACAATATCCAGGTGGCGCAGCCGTCGACCGCCGCACAGTATTTTCATTTGCTGCGGCGTCAGGCGATGCGGCCATGGCGCAAACCTCTGGTTGTTTTTACTCCGAAGAGCATGTTGCGACATCCAGATGCGCTCTCTCCACTCGCTGATCTGACAACACCACGTTTTTTGAATGTGCTATCGGAAACAGAGTTGCAGGGCGTCACGCGGCTGCTGATCTGCACCGGAAAAATCGGTCATGAGCTGCGAGTAGAACGCCAGAAACGCAAGGATACGTCCACCGGCATCATCTTCCTGGAACAACTGTATCCCTGGCCGGAAGAGGAACTGCGCGCTGCGATCGAAGCTCATCCGGAGGCCAACGAAGTGGTGTGGGTGCAGGAAGAGCCGGAGAACATGGGCGCCTACTCGTATGTGCTGCCGCAGTTGCGCGAAATGGCTTTCGATCGCCAGGTTCGCAGCGTCAAACGCTCGGCCGCTGCCAGTCCAGCCACGGGATCGGCGAAGGCCCACGCGATGGAACAAAAGACGCTGATCGACCTTGCACTGAGTCGCGCCTGACGGCTGAGAAGCAACGACAAACCATCCTGCCCTGACTAATGAGGCGGAGCCACGTAGAACAGGATGGCGAAATAGTGGGCGGCGCTTCCCGCCAGCACGCATACATGCCAGATCCCGTGAAAATATGGCACTCGATCGAACGCAAAGAACAGAATCCCCACCGTGTACGCAACACCACCCGCAGCCAGCCAAAGTACTCCATGCCACGGCACATCCTGTAGTAATGGGCGCATCGCGAAGACGACCAGCCATCCCATGCCCAGATAAATGACCGCGGAAGCCACTTCGAACCGACCGATGGCAAAGCTTTTGAAGACGACGCCGGCAATGGCAAGCGACCATACGATCGCGAACAGCGTCCAACCAAGCCTCCCGCGCAGTGAAACCAGCGTGAACGGCGTATAGGTGCCGGCAATCAGCAGGTAGATCGAAGAGTGATCGAGGATATGGAAGACGCGGCGCGCGCCGGTTCGCACCAGCGAGTGATACAGCGTGGAGCAGATGTAGACCAGCACCAGAGTTCCGGCATAGACGCCGCAACTGATGATCTGGCGCTGGCTGCCGCGAGACGAAACATAGATTAGGTAGGCCGCTCCAAGGAGCGCAAAGGCTGCGCCCACTCCATGGGTAATTGCATTGGCGAGAATATCGCCGAGTCGGTGCTGCGGAGGCGGAGGTTGAGAATTAGAGAGAGGTAACAAGCACACTAGATATAACACCGCATTTGCGGCGGCATCGTGACGAGCGTCACCGAATGCCATGCTGGCATCTCATAGGCTATAGTGGTGGCTTGGAAATGGGGCTGACAGGGAAGCGCGGATTCTATGCATGAAGTCGGAATCGCCAGCGAAATCTTGCGCGCCAGCTCTGCCGAGGCGGCACGCAGGCCGGAAGCGCGCCTGGTGGCAGTGACCGTCAGAATCGGAGTGTTGGCGGGGGTCGATGCCGACGCGTTGCGCTTCGCCTGGGAGGTATTGTCCGAGCAGTCGGAATATGATCCGGTGAGGCTGGAGATTCAAATGGTGCCGCGGCGCAATCGCTGCCAGGATTGTGGATGTGAGTTCGTCACCGAAATGTACAGCGAACCGTGCCCGGACTGTGCCGGCGACAACAGCATCTTGCTGAGCGGCGATGAAATGCAGTTGGCCAGCGTGGAGGTGGAAGAATGACGACCGTTATCCCCGTGGAAAAGAGAGTTCTGAATGAGAACCAGCGCGTCGCCGAACAACTTCGGCAGCGCTATGCCAAGGGTGGAACGTTGTGCCTCAATCTAATCAGCTCGCCGGGTTCTGGGAAGACCACGCTGCTGGAAAAAACGCTGGCAGGTTTCAGTCCGCAGGAAAAAGTCGCGGTCTTGACGGGGGATCTGCAAACGGAAAACGATGCGCGCAGGCTGGCTCAGTATGGATTTCCAGTGCAGCAGATTGTGACCGGAACGGTTTGTCATCTGGACGGCAGAATGATTGAGCGCGCGTTGCAACCGTGGGCATCCACTGAAATCGAGTTGCTGTTTATTGAGAATGTCGGCAACCTGGTTTGTCCATCGAGCTACGATTTGGGCGAGGAAGCAAAGATTGTGGTGCTGAGCGTGACGGAGGGCGAAGACAAGCCGCTGAAATATCCTTCGATATTTTCGAAGGCTGCGCTGATGATTTTGACCAAGCTGGATTTGTTGCCGTATGTTCCATTCGACCTTGAACAGGCCAGGGCGAATGCGCGGCAGGTGCATCCCGGCATTGAAATCATTGAGCTTTCGTGCCAGACAGGGCAGGGTTTGGATCGATGGCAGCAGTGGCTGAGGCAGCGACGCGCGGCTGCGCGAGAACAATTCGCCTCCGCGGGAGCGTAAATCGCCGATTCATTTTTCCAAATAAAAACGCGCGTTTCAAAATAGTTGCTATGGCAACTAAAACAGCCAATATGGTTGCCTGAGCAACCATATTGGCTGTTTGGATTGTGCTGCCGAACGTGACCTTCGTTACTGGGTGACGGGGCTGGGTTTGGCGCAAAGTTCGTCGTACGCCTGGGTCAGGTACTGTGCAATTTGTGGCGCGCTGGAGCTTTCGATCACCGAGCGCTGCATCAGGAATACCAGTTTGCCGTCGCGGAAGATGGCAATTGCGGGGCTGCTGGGCGGATTTCCCTCCAGGTGGCTACGAACTTTATCCGTGGCTTCGCGATCCTGGCCGGCGAACACAGTGATTTTCTGATCGGGAAGCGTTGGATGCTGCAGCGACATGCGAACCCCGGGGCGCATCTTGCCTGCCGCGCAGCCGCAGATGGAGTTGACAATGACCATCGTGGTGCCGGGCTTGGCCAGCGCCTGATCGACTTCCTCCGCAGTGCGTGTTTCCTGGATTCCTGCGCGGGTCAACTCCTCGCGCATCGGAATGACCATGATCTCTGGATACATATTGTTTGCTCCCCCCTGCCGTTGTGTCGGCTACTCCCAGTATATCGTTCCTGATGCGGATCCATGGATGAAGAGGCAGCCGGTGCGCAGCTTAGGGAGCAAGTTCAGCGGCGTTTACGGTGAAGGGCGCGTGCAGCGAAAGCTGGCGCGAAGAGCTGCCGATGGAAATCCGATAGCTTCCCGGGAGGATATGCCAGGCATCTTTGTCGACGTCGAAGATCGCCAGCATGCGTGGTGGGACAGTGATCGCGACGGAGCGGCTTTCACCCGGTTCGAGCGTAACTTTTTGCCAGCCGACCAAACGATGCGGCGGCTCTTTCGCGGAAGGCGGCAGCGCCAGGTAGGCTTCGGCAACTTCGGTACCCGCACGAGGGCCGGTATTTTTTACGACGAATGTCACGCGCACATGATGGGCTGTGTCATTCGGCATGATGCGGAGTTGAGAATACGAGAAGCTGGTGTAGGACAGGCCAAATCCAAAGGGGAACAACGGCTGCTTCTTCTCCGCCTCATACCACTTGTAGCCCACCTTCAGGCCTTCGGTGTAGTTCACATCGAAGAAGGGCGGATGATCTTTGTCGGCTTCTTTGGGCGGCCCGACTAAAGGGGGGTGGGGAAGGTCCGCATCGCTTTTGGGAAATGTGATGGGAAGTTTACCGGAGGGATTGATTGTGCCAAAAAGGACGTTGGCGATTGCCGGACCGCCGCGAATGCCGGGATACCAGGCTTCCAATACTGCGCCGACCCGGTCGATCCATGGCATCAGGAACGCTCCGCCGGTTTCGCCTACGACAATGGTCCTGGGATTGGCGGCAGCGACGGCGCGAACCAGATCATCCTGATGATCTGGCAATTCGAGGGTGGGGAGATCCGCGTCCTCACGGGTATGCTGTTGCACAAACACGATCGCGACATCGACGGCTTTCGCAAGCTGCGCGGCGTTGGATGGATTTGTGCCCTCGTCATACGAGACTTTGGCATGGGGTGCTTGCGCCACGATCGCGGCAAGCGGGGAGGACGGGTCCCACACGGGCGATGTCCAGGTTTGCGGATGCTGCGGAATCGCATTGCCGCCCTGGGGTATCACCTGCGCGGAGCCGCCGCCTGACAGGACGGCAAGGTTTGCGTGGGCGCCGACGACGGCGATGGATTTGATTTCAGTCGCCTGCAGCGGCAGAAGATGGTTCTTGTTTTTCAGGAGGACACAACCCTGCTCCTCCACATGTTGCGCGATTTTCGCTCCGAATTGAAAATCGACGGGACGAATGGCGGGAGGATGATCGATGACACCGAACGCGAACATGGTGCGAAGAATTCGATGGTCCATGTCGTCGAGGCGAGACATGGGCACGCGTCCATCCAGAACCGCAGCCTTGAGCGGGGCGGCGAAGTAGTGGTTCGCAAAGAACTCCTGATCGAGGCCGGCGAGAGCCGCGGCCACGGTGGAGTGGGTCGCGCCCCAGTCGGACATGACCCAGCCCTGGAATCCCCAATCGTGCTTCAGGACGTCCGTGAGCAGATATTTATTTTCGCAGGCATATACGCCATTGACGCGGTTGTAGGAGCACATGACGGTGCCGACATGGGAGCGCTCGATCGCAATTTCAAAGGCCAGTAAATCCGTTTCGCGCAGCGAACGCTTGTCGATGTTGGAACTGACGAAGGAGCGGCCGGATTCCTGATCGTTGACTGCGTAATGCTTGATGTCCGCGATGACGCTCTGCGCCTGAATGGCTGTCAATTCCGCGCCGACCATCTCTCCAGCGAGCAACGGGTCCTCTCCGTGATATTCGAAGTTGCGGCCATCCCTTGGCTCGCGGGTCAGGTCGATGCCGCCGCCGAGCGATACGTTGAAGCCCTGATCGCGCGTCTCCTTGCCAATGACGGCGCCGAATTGTCGCGCGACCTCAGGGTCCCAACTGGCGGTTTCGGCAAGCGAAGACGGGAGTGCCGTGGACTCGCCGTTGGTCCGGTTGCCCATGTCGGTGACGCCGACGCCAGCGCCGATCAGTTGAATGTCGGGGATGCCCAGACGGGGAATTCCTGGAACAAATCCGTCGCCGCCCAGAGCTCCGGGGATGGGGTGCTTCAATCCTAGTTCCTGCCAGTGCATGGCCATGCTTCCATGGACGAGCTGAATTTTCTCGTCGAGCGTCATCTGCTGGATCACGAGGTCGGCGCGGCGGTCGGGGGAGAGAACAGGATTCATCCATGGCGCGTTTGCACGGGGAGTGTCGGCTGCCTGCATTGCAGTTCCGGCGAGCGCCAGGACAAGCGACACAAGAGGGATTTGCAGCAGGTTTCGATGGAGCGTGGCACGACATCGATTGTGGTTGTGAACGGATTTCATTTGATTCCTCGCTCATCCCAGGTGGATGAAAGACTTGCTGACGCGGCCTCGATGAAGGTGAACTCTGCGGATCATGATAAGCGATTGAGATTGGGGTGGGAGCGAAAAAAAGGAGGCGAGCGGGTGCGCAGAATACAGGCACCAGGCTCCCTCTGCGATCCGGCGCGTAAGCCAGCGACGGCAAGGGGTAGAGTAGACGGGAAAGGTTTTGATGCGAATCTCCGTATCCAAGGAAGAAGAGGTGCCGGTTGCAGGCGACGAACCGGCGGAAGAATACCGACGGCGATCCGCCGCGCGAGAGAGGGAAACGCGCCGCCTGGAGAGGTTGCATATCCGGTTTGGGAACGTGCGCTTGTTGCTGGCAACAGTCTCGGTGTTGATGGCATGGTGGGCGTTTCGATCGCATTGGTTTTCACCGTGGTGGCTGGCCGCGCCGGTGGCAGCCTTCGCGGTGGTTGCCGTGTATCACGCGCGGGTGCTGCGAGCGCGGCGACTCGCTTTGCGTGCGGTCGAGGTATATCAGCGTGGGTTGGCGCGGATTGAAGACCGGTGGATGAGCAGCGGGGAGTCGGGAGAGCGATTCCGCAACCCGCAACATTTATATGCCGTCGATCTGGATATGTTTGGACCCGGGAGCCTTTTTGCATTGTTGTCGACGGCGCGCACGCGCATGGGAGAAGACACGCTGGCGGGCTGGTTGCTATCGCCGTCGCCGGTAGATACGCTCCATGAGCGACAGGCGGCGGTGGCTGAGCTGCGCCGCCACCTGGATCTGCGGGAAGACCTGGAAGTGTTGGGCGACGAAGCCGGGGCCGGGGTAGCGCCGGAGGCATTGCTGCGATGGGCGGACGCACCGGCGGAGCTGCGCGCAGTTTGGTTGCGCTGGCTGGCTCCGCTGCTGATGGCTTTGGCTGTGGGTGCGACTGTGGTGTGGGCGGTGTGGGGAATATTTTCTCCGCTGGTGGTGGTGATCGTGGTGGAAGCCAGCCTGGCGCAGCGGCTGAGGAAACGGCTGCAGGCGGTTTTTTCATCGACGGAAGGCGCGTTTGTAAATTTGGATTTGCTGTCGGGAATTTTGGCGCGACTGGAACGGGAGGAGTTTCACTCGACGCGATTGCAGGTGTTAGAAACTGCGCTGACCAGTCACGCGATGAAGGGTTCGGAGGCGATTGCGCGGCTGCGTACGCTGGTGGACCTGATTGATTCGCGGGACAACTTGTTTGTGAGGATTCTGGATGTACCGCTGATGTATTCGGTGCGGATGGCAGTGAAGGCGGAAGCGTGGCGCGCGCAACATGGGCAAGCGGTGCGGGCATGGCTGGATGCGACCGGGGAGATGGAGGCGCTGCTTTCGCTGGCAGCGTACCACTACGAACATCCGGACGATCCCTTCCCGGAGTTCGTCGATGGAACGCCGCGACTCGAGGGCGAAGCGCTGGGGCATCCGCTGATTCCGGCGGCGAAGTGCGTTCGCAATAACGTGAGATTGGACGCTGAGACGCGGACGCTCCTGGTGAGCGGATCGAATATGTCCGGTAAGAGCACCTATCTGCGAACGGTGGGCGTGAACACAGTGATGGCGATGATGGGAGCGCCGGTGCGGGCGCGGCTTCTGCGGTTAACGCCGCTGACGATTGGCGCGAGCATCCAGGTGAACGATTCGCTGCAGGAAGGCAGCAGCCGGTTTTATGCAGAGATTACGAGGCTGCGGCGAATTTACGACCTGGCAGCAGAAGAGCCGCCGCTACTGTTTCTGCTGGATGAATTGCTGCAGGGAACCAATTCCAAAGATCGCCGCGTCGGCGCGGAGGGAGTTCTGCGTGGATTGCTGGAGCGAGGGGCGATTGGAATTTTAACCACGCATGACCTGGCGTTGACGGAGTTGGAGGGCCTGCCGGAGGGCGCGCTGAGAAACATGCATTTTCAAGACGATCTGGAGAGTGGCAGGATGCGATTCGACTTTAAGCTGCGGGAGGGAGTCATTACCAAGAGCAACGGGCTGGAACTGATGCGGTCGATCGGGCTGAAGGTTTAAAGACTGCGCCAAGGCGGGCGCATGGGTACGATACCGGGGCGGATGAATTCTTGATTGACAGGGTTTTCGCGATCAGCGAAGCTGCTGCTAACGATAGATTGAGGGGATTGGTTCGGGGTGGGCGAAGACCCAGAAGGGCAATGCGCGTCGCCCCGATACTGATTCGTTACCTGTATGTTTTCTCGCAATTCGCAGTGAAACCGCTATGATGTAGGCTCATCCTCGTGGAGATTCAAGAAAATATCGCACTGGCCCCGTACACCACCTTTCGCATTGGTGGCCCGGCGCGTTGGTTTATGGAAGCGACCAACGAAACCGAGCTGGCGGAAGCGGTGTCCTTTGCACGCACGAAGAATGCGCCGCTGTTTGTTTTAGGCGGCGGCAGCAATCTGCTGGTGTCGGACAAGGGCTTTCCGGGAGTGGTGGTTCGGGTGGCGAACCGCGGAATCCGGCGGGGCCTGGAAGGCGACTACAACGTATTTACCGCGGCCGCCGGCGAGGACTGGGACGGTTTTGTTTCGCATGTCGTGGAGCAGGATTTTGCCGGTATCGAGTGCATGGCGGGCATTCCGGGCACGGTGGGTGGAACGCCGGTGCAGAACGTCGGTGCGTATGGGCAGGAAGTGGCGTCGACCATTGTGGCGGTGCGGGCGCTGGATCGCACGACGCTGAAGATGGTGGACTTTCCTGCGGCGCAGTGCCAGTTCGGCTATCGCAGAAGCATCTTCAACAGCACCGGACGCGATCGCTACATTGTGACGGAAGTGGGATATAGGCTGAAGCTGCATGGCGAACCTCATCTGAAATATCAGGACCTGGCGCGGGCATTTTCTGACTGGACAGAGGGGCCGACGCTGAAGCAGGTGAGCCAGACGGTGCGCAGCATCCGGCAGCAGAAGGGAATGTTGCTGGTGGAGGGTGACCCGGATTGCCGCAGCGCAGGATCGTTCTTTAAGAATCCAGTGGTGTCGGAGTCGCACCTGGCGGACATTTCCGCGCGCGTGGTGAAAGAAGCCCATCGCGCGGGCTTGATGCTGACCGAGCCGATTCCACATTTCGCCGCCGATCCCGGATCGGTGAAGCTGTTGGCGGGGTGGTTGATTGAGCAGGCCGGATTTCCCAAGGGATTTGCGATGGGGTCCGCTGCGGTTTCCAGCCGCCACACGCTGGCGATTGTGAATCGTGGGGATGCGACGGCGAAGGAGATTCTGGCGCTGCGGGATGAGATTCGAAAACGCGTGCTGGCGCAGTTTGGAATCTGCCTGGAACAAGAGCCGGTATACGTCACGGGTGCTTGAGTGGTTTCACTGCGCGTCCTTCGCTCGAAAGGCGGCGCGAAGGACGGGAACCGACGTTTCTCACTATGGGAACCAATGCTTGGTGCGTGACGCTGGCGAACACGGCGGGTCAACGGGACTCCAGCGCGCGATTTATGGCACGGTAAACGACCCGAAGGTGCTGAGAACCTGGAGCGACGTGGGAGATGAAAAATTTCCCAACGGTGGCGCGAATTGCAGCGGAGTGCCTGAGGAAGACCAGAGTTGCCAGCTCTCACGAACACCGCTCGCGGGTGCGGGAGCAAATCCTGTCAGCCTGGAGAGGTTCGGCACAGTAAATGCGGTGTTCGTTCCCAGCCAGGACATCGTCACGTCCGTAGAGACGTAGAATGTCTCAGCCCCGCCGCCGAGAGGCTGATACTGGATTACCGAAGAATCGGCGATCGTTCCTGTATCTGTGAAGCCGCTGACGTTTGCATTGAACGTTGGAAAAGCAGCCGCCGCCGGTGCGACGAGCGAATTCGATGGCGTAGGCAGGGCCAAAGAGACCGCAGTAGGGGTCGTGGTCGATATATCGACCACGACCAGTTGCGTGTCCGGTGTCGTTACATCCGCTCATCCCTGCAGCACGTAAAAGTCTCCCGGCTGAGCCTGACTGGCTGGCACCGTGGGGTACGTCGATTGCACCGATTGCCCCGATTGCGTTGCTTGGTTGAACAGTGTGAAAAGCGGAATGGAAAGGCCGCCGGGTGTGTTGTAGGTGTTGTAAATGTCCGCGGTATAGAAGCCGCCCGAAGAGGCAAGCGGTGGGATGTTCTGCACGGTGACCGGAGCCGTCCCAAGCATGTTAGCAGTGGTCATCGGCGGAAAGTTGATCGTCGGCGTGGAACTGGTCACGTTGACTCCCCGCTGAATCTGAATTGCGATTGCGCGTGTCGCACTCTCGACAACCAATGCGACGTCGGATGTTCCAAGCGGCACGCCCGAGACGCTGGAATAGCCCTTCGCGGGACCGATGATCTGCACCGAGTGATCGGCTGTGAACAGTTCAACCGACGATGCGCCGGGGATCGCCGAGTAGTCGAAGCGAACGCCGACGTTGCCGCCAGTCGAATAACACGCAAACGAAAGCGACGTGGTGTCGGAAGTAGTCGCCTGAATGACCGACTCATTTGCCGCCGTCTCTATATTGGGAGGATTGGGCGCGAAGACAGGACACATGTACGCGAACCCATACGAAGTGACTCCTGTGGGCAAGGTGAACGATGCGCTGGAACCGGAGAGCGCGAGCGTCTGAAAGGTACCCGTTGCGCCAGCCTGATACGCGACGGCGGTGGGCATCACTGTCCCGGTAAAAGAAGCCGTGATTGTCGTTCCGCCGTTCGCCATGGTGCTGCCGCCGCTGCCGCAGGCCGCCAGCAGGTTCAACGCTAACGATGCAATAAACGCGAGCAAAATCCGCGCTCACCGATGCCGCACGAAGCCAATCCCAGTCATGAAGCTGCTCCCACTCATCTCAGATGCAGTGTGTAGCGGTGGGGGGACGCCTTACACGATGTGCTAGCAAGTTAGCATACTGGACTGAGCGCAACAATTGCAAAGCAAACTCACTAGATCCGCTTGACTCGGGGTGACAAGCTATTCTTTACGGATGCTTACAACCGAGCCAGGCGCTGGTGTTGCGTTTAGCATTTGCAAGAGATGTTCGCGTTGTTTGAAGAGAACCTGCTCTGGGGGCCCCTGGGCGAGAATGCGGCCATCTTCCATGGTGAGCACTTCATCTCCAGCCGTGAAGGCCTCTTCCAGATTGTGCGTGACCGTCAAGACGGGAATGCCGCGTTCGCGCGCCCACTGATGCAGGTTGTTGGAGATTCGCTGGCGGCTGGGTGCATCGAGGGCGGCGAAGGGCTCATCGAGCAGCAGGATAGCAGGTTCCGCAGCCAGCGTGCGGGCGATGGCGATGCGCTGCAATTGGCCGCCGGAAAGTTCGCGCGGCCAGCGCGCGGCGAGCGATTCCGCTTCGACAATTTCAAGCAGTTGCGCGATCGTTTCTTTTTGTGTGGAGCGATCTTTTCCTCGCAGCGCAAAGGCGACGTTGCCGGATGCGGTGAGATGGGGGAAGACGGCCGGGTTCTGCATGACCAGGCCGACGCGACGTTTCTCCGTTGGAATGAAAATTCGTCGCTGGCTGTTCCGTGCGGTATTGCAGACGGTAGTGCCATGAAATGCAATGGTGGCTGCGTCGGGCTTAAGCAGGCCGGCGATGGCGCGCAGCAGAGAAGACTTGCCCGATCCGGACGGGCCGAAGAGGACGGTGCGCTGCGTATGGGCGGCGAAGGCGAGATGCAGTTGAAACCCGGCGCCGTCGTGGTGGAAGCGGTGTTCGATATGGACCGTCAGCCAGGGAGTGTTGGGCGGGTTTGGGATTGGGGCGTCAGACAAGGTCGCCGCTCCTTGTATTTCGAGCCGGGCGCAGGCTATAGAGCAGCATCAGCGCGACCAGACAAATTGCCAGCAGAAAGAGTGCGGTGCGATTGGCCTGGGCGTATTGAAAATCCTGCACCTGATCGTAGAGCGCAATGGAGAGCGTGCGAGTGGTCCCGGGAAGATTGCCGCCAATCATGAGGACGACGCCGAATTCGCCGATGGTGTGGGCAAAGCTGAGCACAGAGGCGGTGAGCAGAGATCCGCGCGAGAGTGGGAGAACGACGCGCAGCATTCTGTCCCAGCGTCCGCTGCCGAGTGTGGTGGCGGCGTCGAGCATCCCGCGATCGACAGCGGCGAAGCCGGCGGTGAGCGGCTGCACAGCAAAGGGCAGGCTGTAGATGACCGAGCCAACCACTAGTCCGGCGAAGGAGAAGGCGAGCGGATGGCCGAGAAGATGGGTGAGGGCGCGACCGAATGCGGTGCGCGGCCCGAGGGCGACTAGCAGATAGAAGCCAAGCACGGTGGGCGGCAGCACGATGGGCAGCGCGCAGACGGCCTGGACAAGCACTTTCGCGCGGCTATCGGTAAACGCCAGCCAATAGGCCAGCGGCACGGCGAGCACCACCAGGATGACCGTGGTGACCAGCGCGAGGCGAAGCGTCAATATCAGTGCAACGGTGTCCATGGGTGTCGTTTCTTGTGGCTACGTTTTACTGCGCGGGTGGAACCAGCTATTGTGCTGCTGGCACCAGGCCGCCGGTCGCCAGCAGATTTCGTCCAGCCGGAGATTGCAGGTACCGAAGAAAGTCGAGCGCCGTCTGTTTGGCAGATGCGTTGCGCAGAACAACTGCGCCTTGCAGTATGGGCGGATAGGCGCTGGCCGGCACGGCGACAAATCTACCTGCCTGCTGCATGGTTTTGGTGATGGCAAGAGTTTTTGAAATCAAAGCACAGTCGGCGTTGCCGGACTGGCCGAATTGCGCGGCCTGCGCGATGTTTTCCGCAAAGACAATCTTCGGCTGCAGTGCGGACTTGAGGCCCAGGGATTGAATCGCGGCCATGGCGGCAGCGCCGTAGGGTGCGTGGATCGGATCGGCGATGGCGAGGCGGTGAACAGTGGGGCTGGTGAGTGATTGCATCGTGAGGCCGTGGTGAAAGAGACCGCGATGCGCCCACAGGACGAGCGATCCATGTGCGTAGGTGATGGGTGCAGGCTCTTCGGCGAGATTGGCGGCGACGACTTTCTGAGGGAAAGCAAGGTCGGCGGCGAGGAAAATATCGTATGGCGCGCCGTTCAGAATTTGCGTAGCCAGGGTCGCAGAAGAAGCATAGGAGACTTCGACCTTGACGCCGGCAGATTTTTCGAAATTGTGAATCAGGGACGGAAGCACAGGTTGCAGGTCCGCGGCGGCGGCAATGCGCAGGGTTTTGGTTTGCGCGGAGGCGAACAGCGCGGGCAAAAAGACAGCACACACGAAAAACATTCTGCGGAACGGTTTAGACACGGACCACCATCACTTCCGTGGCCTTGATGAGGGCGGCGGCTTTAATGCCGGGGCGCAGTTGCAGTTCGCGTGCGGCGTCGGCCGTAATGACGGCGGTGACGATCTGATCGCCGATGGCCAGCTTGACCTGGGCGAGCAGGCCGTCGAAGCGGACCTGCACCACCTTGCCGACCAGTTGATTGCGGCCGCTGACCGAGGAGGTAAGCTTTTTTTGCTTGATGGTGGAGGGCGCTCCGGGATGCAGCATCGCCTCAATGTCGCGCTGGTGAATGCGGTAATGGCCGCCGGGAGTTTTGACGGCGCGCAGCTTGCCGCGATAGAGCCATTGCTTGATGGTGGGATAAGAGATACCGAGACGCTGGGCGGCATCGCGGGGTGTATAGATGTCTGCCATGGAAACCAGTCTATACGAAATTATACGATCCTTGTGTTTTCGAAAGTATACGAATTGTTAGAATGGAAAAGCCGGAAGGATAGAGTGCAAGTCTGCCATTCTTTTATCTCGCCTTTGCAAACAGCGCCAAGGATCGGGACCCTCATCCAAAAATTATGCGGAGAGATGGGCTAGTCGGCGAGGAAAACGATCCAGCGAGCTGACCTGGAACGCTCAAATATGTTTGGATAGTACTTGGGAGTGGAAGGGTGAGAAAAAAGCATCGACAGGGATGGTTCGCAATCCTCACTGGGATCGTCTGCAGTGCGGTTCTTACAGGGCCGATATACGGACAGACGAACACTGGCCCCGCCACGCAGCCGACATTGCCGGAGTTCATGCAACAGGCCCAAACGCTGCGAATTCCGATCAACGTCTTTAACCGTTCGACGATTGTGGCGGTCAAAGACCTGAAACCATCCGATCTGATCCTGGATGTGGATGGCAAACCGCGCAGCTTTCAACTTTCCCGCCCGTGGGATCAAACCATCAACCCTAAGACAGGACAGCCGGAGGACCGTCCCAACCTGCTGATCATTCTGCCGTTCGATGGACCGCAATACCGCAATGACGCGATCGACGACGCGCTTGCCGGTCTCAAGGCCAAGCCGAATCTGGATTGGAACATTTCCATTCTGGATGACGGCGGCGAGCAGACCGCCTACACGCGCGACATGGCCACCGTGATTGACGAGCTAAAGAGGATTCGAAGCGAAAACCCCGCCGACACCGATCTCGACAGTTGGCGCCGGACGGCGTCGCTCGCCATTGCCAGTATGCGCGTTTTACCTGGCCGCCGCGTTGTCATGTCGCTGGGAGACATTTTCCACGAAATGGTTTTCTCCAACGATATGTTGATGTACGAAAATTTTGAGGCCCGCGATGTGGCGTTTGCCGCTCGCAGCGCAGGCGCCGTGATTTATGCCGCCGACAGTTTTCAGGAAATCGGCCGCCTGCGGGGCCTGTTCCCGTTGTACTACACGGTGGGTTTTGGGCCATGGATGCTGCTGACTCGGGACGATCATCTTGAAGGCTGGATCTCCAACTTTGCACAGGACACCATCCAGGAAATCAAGCAGGACCAAATGGCGGCGTACGATCTCGATCTGCATCTGGACCCGAAGCAGATGGATGGGCGGCTTCATGCCGTGTCCATTACGTCGCGGCGTCGAGATGCGATTGTGAACGCTCCCACGTTCTATGCGGCACCCAATTTGGCACAACTGCAGGAACTGTCCAAAGCCTCGGTCGAGCTGCGCCGAGCGCTGCAATCGCCGTCTTCGAATGCTGAGTCGCCGCTCCAACTTGGCACGCAAATGGAATATTTCCCGCATCCCGACGGCAATACGGGAACACAACTCGTAAGCACGGGAATGTTCTGGTCCTCCGCCACCCCACCTCCATCCCACTTGGAAGTGGCGATGCAGTTGCAACAAATCAACAGTGGACTAATGATGGGGACAATTGTGGGCCGGTTGAACTGGTCCTCTCCGGAGCCGATCTGGCGTATCGCTGCGGACCTAACTGCCGGTGCGTATCGGCTGCGTATCGCCGCTGCCGATGCCGATGGAAAAATTACGGTTGGATCGACGAAACAATTTACAGTCTCGCCTCCGAGCCCTGGGGAAACAGTTCGGATCAGTTCGTTGGCGATCGGCAAAGCGTGCGTCTTTTCTCCTCCCTTGCCGCAAACCGCCAACCATGGGTCGATGACCAACTATCTGCAGGCCGGCCAATGCACGATCCAGCTGGAACCGAGCCACACATTTTCTCCCGACGATGTCCTCTGGACCCTGGTTCGCATCACCCCCGTCGGCAAGCAGGCCCATCGCCCGTCCCATGACTGGAAAGGCAGCTTCGTTCTTGTCGATGGGCAAGGTTCGAAGCTGGAGGAAGTGCCGGTGGCGTGGCTGACGGCGAAGGACGGAAGTTTTGTGGCGACAGCGGCCATCCAGCTCGGCGACCCGAAACTGAAGCTGACCAACGGGGAATATGATGTGTGGTTTACGCTGAAAGGCCCGGGGGTCGAGCACAATTATGCAGAGGATGCGCCTTTCCTGGTGGATGGTGCTGGGGATTCTGTGACCAAGTAGATTGGTTTTGGCGAGGCGAGCGTGGAGAGTATTTCGAAATGCTCAAAGCCTGCCAAAGCAGAGCTTGTGTCGGTGCATCTTTCGATGACAGGCAAAGAGGCGGTTACCGCAATCGGGCAGCGATTTCGAGGCGACTCTTTTACCGTATTGAAATTGTTTTCAGTTCACCGCAATCCATTCTGTGGCGCATTACTCTTTCCAGGCGGCGAGTTGTTTGCGCAACATAACCAGTTGGCCGAGGTGGTAGCTGGTGTGGTCGCCGGCTAAAAGAATTTCGCGCAGAATATTCTGATTTTCTCCCCAGGGAATGTTTGCGGTGAGATCGGTCCTGGGATCCTGGATCAGTTTGTCCAGGGCCTTCAGGTCCTTGTGGATCGCGGCGACGCAATGATCCCAGGCCGAGGGCGAATTTGGCGACTCTTGCTTTGGCCAATAACCCTCGGGCCACTTTGGCGCTTCATATTTTGGATTTGTGCAAAACTCCAATAGGTCATGCAGGGTGATGCGAATATGTTCCAGCATTTGCCATGCGTTGTGCGATGAGCCTGTGGGTTTTTTGTCGAGCAGGGAAGCGGGCATGTTCCTGACGGCGGCATCGAGGCTGACATGGGCCTGATCGCCGCGCAGAAACGCAGACAATTCTTTTCGCATGGAATGATCTGGACTGGTCGAACGGGTGGGCATCGTCGCTCCTTGTATCAAACCTCGATATTTTGGATGCTGTCTTCGGCGAAGAGATTCGCATCTTAGCCTGGTGGTGCGGAGCGCGGATATTTCAATCCACCACAAGCCAAAGATGGCTTGAGCGGGGCACCCTGATCATTCGGAAAGAAAAACAGAATGCACAGATTCCTCTGCGCAGCGATCTAGCTGAGAACCACTTGGCCATTCCCTAGATATTCTGTGATCAGGCGGGCGACGAGCGGTTTGAGGGACTCGCCCGTTTTTGGAAACACGAAGGATTGAGCGGCCTCGTCCCAGTCGAGCTTGAAGCTGGTGGAGAGAGCGGAAATCCAGATCTGCCGGACGGGAGTGTTGGGAGTGAGAACAAATTTGGAGGGGGGTTCGTCAAAGCTGATGTTGAGGACGCCGTTTTGTTCTTCCACCTCAAAGTCGGCATCGGACTCGGCGAGGATGAGGGCTTTTTTCAGGGATTCCAAAGCGCTGTCCGCGTGGCGCCGAAAGGTCGTTTCGTCAAGCATGGAGCCAGTGTACCAATATTGCCGCCACATCGGATGCACGTAGAATGAATGGATCGATGGAAACGAAAGCGAACAGGAAAGACAGTTTCCAGATCGTGACAGGGCAGGAAACAATTTGCAGGCGAGCACAGTTGAGCCTCGTTTATTTTTTGGTTGTGCTGCTGTTGATTGGGATGTTTCCGCAGCCGACAGACGCCTATTCATTCCTGACGCATGAAGACCTGGTGGACGTGGCGTGGCACGGATCGATTCGTGCCGCGTTGCTGGCTCGGTTTCCAAATACGACGGCAGCGCAGTTGCGCGAGGCTCGCTGCTACGCCTACGGCGGGACCACCATCCAGGACCTGGGGTATTACCCTTTCGGACATCAATTTTTCAGCAACCTGACGCATTACGTGCGATCAGGCGAATTTGTGAACAACCTGATTCGCGACTCCCGCGATGTGGATGAATATGCATTCGCGCTGGGCGCGCTGTCGCACTATGTGGGAGACAACGATGGTCATCGCGAGGCGACGAATCCATCGACACCGATCGAGTTTCCCTCTCTGGGGGAAAAGTATGGGCCGATCGTGACCTATGATGAAGCTCCGTACGCGCATGTGCGGACAGAGTTTGCGTACGATGTGGAGCAGTTGAGTCAGCACCAGTTTGCGCCGGTCGGCTACATGCATGCAATAGGATTCAAAGTTCCGCGCAAGCTGGTGGAGCGGGCGTTTTTTGAAACCTACGGATTATCGCTGCGTTCGGTCCTGGGGCCGCCTCGGCCGGCGTTTGAAAGCTACGATTCAGCGGTGGCGAAGATGCTGCCGACGTTCGCTCATGCGGAAGTTCTGATCCATCGCAAGGATTTTCCGCCGGTGGACCACAGCCCGGCCTATCAGGAGTTTTCGAGCCGGCAGGCGCAGGCGGGAGTGCAGAACCAATGGGGACACTATAAGAAGAAGGCCGGATTTAAAGTGCACTTTATAGCCTTCCTGATACGGATTGTGCCCAAGATAGGACCGATTTCGGACCTGGCGATTCGTGGCCCGAATGAGGAAACGAATCGCTGGTATATCGAGAGCGTGAATCGCTCGATGCACGATTACGAGCGGATGCTGGTGGAGTTGGCGAAGGATCCAACATACCAGCTCAACCTGCCGAATCGTGACCTGGACACCGGCGACATGGTGCGCCCCGGCAGCTACAGGCTTACCGACAAGACGTATGCGGAATTGCTGAACCGGTTGACCTCCCAGCCCACCCGCCCGGTTCCAAGTGGGCTGCGTCGTGACGTGTTGGCATATTATGCGGATCCGAATGCGCCGATTTCGACCAAAAAACATGCCCATGCTTGGAAGCGGGTGCAGACGGAGCTGACCACGCTGAAGGGGATGCAGACCGTAGGCAATAAGAGTGTCGCCATGATGCAGCAGTAAATCTTCCGCTCTGACTTCCCAATCAAGAGATGCTGCCGAAGATTTTGTTGCCGCCGGAGGAACTTCCCGCAGGCAATGCGTTGACGCGTTAAGGTCCGTGTCCAACAATAGTTGCATGGCAAAATCTGCAGGATCAGGATCTGGTGCAAGCGATTTCGGTTTGCTTGTGCTGCGCGTAGTGTTGGGAGCCATGTTGTTCTTCAAGCATGGGCTGGAGAAGATCACCCACTTCTCGCGGATGTCCTCCCGCTTTCCTAACCCCGTCCACATTGGTTCACATGCCAGCCTGATCTTCGCGCTGCTGTCGGACGCAATCTGCTCGCTGCTGGTGGTGTTGGGATTGGGTACGCGGTTCGCCGCGTTCATCATTGTCGTGAACATGAGCGTGGCACTTTACTTTGTCCATCACCTGGCGTTGCGGCAGGATCATGGCGAAATGATGATGGTTTATATTGCCGGTTTTATCGCGCTGATCTTCGCCGGTGGAGGACGCTTCAGCCTCGACTGGAGATTCTGGGGACGCAGCTAGGTTGTTGGCGGCGGAGACCGGAGGTCGATTTCGGGACGAAGCTGACGACATGATTTTTCCATCGGGGTGCCAACAAATTCGTTGCAGACCCTGAGGCTGTCGATCGCTGGCGACGGAGTACCGCGGGCGAGCGCGGAAGCCTGTCTTTCAGCAGGTCAACCCAACCGCAGTCACCCCCTGTGACAGAGAAGCCGTCTTAGGATAGCTGCGCTGAGCGAGGATGGCTTTAGAGTCGGAGCCGCTCATCGGGCCCAGGACTCGTGGCCATACGTGACGCGCCAACCAACGGGCAGTTTCCGCCAGATGGTGGTGATAATGAATGCACCGTTGCTGGGTTTCCCGTCCGACCCGGTGCGGTGGCTTGTCATTTGTTCAGTGACAAGGGCGGTTGTCGGATCAAGGATTGTGATTTCGGGAGTCGTTTGCTGGGCGTAGATAACGTCAGAAGTACCGTTTTTCCACCATTGGAGTTGTTGATCGCGCACACTGTCCCAGCCTCGAAAGATTTTGCCGTTTGCGATGAAGACAAGCTCCGGACTGTGAAGATAAGTAGCGAGGAAACGATCCGTGTCATGAGCGTTGGCGGCAAGCATTTGTTCGCTAAGAAGGCGAAGGATTTGGTCTGTTGCCGGAGATTTGGTCTGGGCATGACAGAAGCTGGACACGAACAGGCCGGCAAGAAGAAACCAACAGCTTAGTCGTCTCATACATCTCCCTTGAAGCTATGTGTGTTCAACGGATACTCGGCAAGGCGAAGAATCACCGGGAGGAGGTAGGGACAAAGTACAGATATCGAAGGCATTCAGTCAATGAGACACTCGACTAGACTTGGCCAGCACACCGGCGAGGTTTGCCGAGAATCGCATGTTCGCGCGGCGGAACGCAGGGGCATTCCAATTCTAGAAAAAGAAATCTAGGCACCCAGAGATTGCAGGAGCAATGGGACACGGGTGCCCGAATGATGTGGTCGACGAATCAGAAGGGGATGTCGTCGTCGGTGATTTCGGTGGATTGGGAATAATCTTCGGCGGGACTGCGCTGATCGAATGAGGCGGTGTTGGACTTGCTGTAGCCGCCGCTGGTTTCGCCGCCTTCGCCGCGGCCGGAGAGCAGCGACAAATCGTTGACGATGATTTCGGTCTTATATTTTTTCTGGCCGGTGGTTTTGTCGTCCCACGATGAGGTCTGCAGACGGCCTTCCACGTAGAGCTTGCTGCCCTTCTTCACGTAGTCACGAATGATTTCCGCAGTGCGCTGATAGGCGACCAGATTGTGCCACTCGGTGCGGTCCTGCCAGTTGCCGGTCTTGTCTTTGAAGCGTTCGCTGGTGGCGATGGAAAATGTCGCGACGACGGTGCCGCTGGCGGTGGCCTTGATCTCTGGATCTTTGCCTACGTTGCCGAGAAGAATTACTTTATTGACGCTTTTTGCCATGTTCGACCTGCTTTCTTTCTGAAACCTGTTTTCGGATAACAATACCAGAGCCGTGGGAGAACTGCATTTCTGCTAGGTTTTGCCGCGATTGAGCCGGCGATTGCGCAGCCATTTCGCGCCGCCGAGGACGAGCAGCATCAAGCTGAAGGGTACGCCCATCAAGGCGAACATCAAGAACAGCCAGCCGCCATTGGAGCGGGCGCCGTAGATGCCGATGCCGCCGAAGACAGTCTCGGTGAGGAGCAGCGAGAGCAGACTGAAAAGCATAATCCAGAAGCCGGCTTTGAGCAGGGCTCGGGTGCCATCGTCGGGCCTGGGGGCGCCGTCGCCCGGCAGCCGGGAGGGCATCTTCAGCGGCGCTGGATCGGTCGCGGGCATGTGGGTCCCCAATGTGCTCAACGCCAGGCCGCGAGCATCGCGTACACCACTACGCCGGTGACGGAGACGTAGAGCCAGATGGGAAAGGTGTAGCGCGCAATGCGTTTGTGTTGAGGAAATCGACCGCTCAACGAGAAGAAAAATGTAATCAGGATGAGCGGCAGGACCACGACCGAGAGAAGGATGTGGCTGATGAGAATGGCCAGGTATACGGTGCGGACGGCGCCGTGGCCGGGAAAAATCATATCGCCGTGTAGTGCGTGGTTGGTGACGTAGCTGACGAGAAACAGTACCGAGAAGGCGAAGGCCGTCATCATGGAGGCGCGATGGCGGGCGATCTGGCGATGTCGAATGAAGTAGAAGCCGGCCAGCAGTGCGATGACGCAGAGGCTGTTCAGCACGGCATTCAGCGCGGGCAGGAACATCAGGCTCCGGGCATATTGCGGCGGCGCGTGATGGACGTAAATCAACCAGAAGAGCAGGCTGACCGCGGCGGCACTGAGCAGCACAATTCCGGCGATGGGAACTCGTGTGCTGAGGTGCGGGTTGGGAGTCGGTGTCTGCATTCAATTTCGTTGCGGCCAGCCCACGTCTCATCCGCCGCGGCGGACGAAACATGAGGCCCCCCGGATGAACGAATTTTTCAATTCCACTCAAGCCAAAAGCGCCTTGAATGGGGCGCCCGCGATTTGCTCTATGCCGCAGGCTTGTTGGTGCGGCGGTTGACAACGGCCCAGGAGCCGGCGAAGACCACGGCGCAGAAGACCACGGTGACAATCAAGTTAAACTCGGGCGAAAAGGTTGTGAACTCGGCGGGGAATAGGCCGTTGCGCAGCATATCGACACCGTAGGTTAGCGGATTCAGCAGCATCAGGAATCGCAACCAGCCAGAGGCTCCGCTGACGGGAAACAGCGCGCCCGATCCTAGCCACAATGGAATCAGAACCAGGTTGATGATGGCGTGGAAGGCCTGGGTGGAGTCCATGGGCCAGGCGATGACGAAGCCGAGCGCGGTGAGCGAGAACGACGTGAGCACAATGGCGAACATGGCATACAGGATGCCGACCGCTGAGGCGTGTACGCCGGCGAGCGGGCAGAAGACGAGGAAGATCCATCCTTGAATCGCTGCCAGTGTGGCTCCGCCGAGAACTTTGCCGAGAACGATCGCGGATCGACTGACGGGCGAAGCCAGAACGGAGAGCAGAAAACCTTCGTTGCGATCCTGAATCAACGACATCATGCTGAAGATGGCGGTGAAGAGCACGATCATGATGATGGCGCCGGGAAAGAAATAGCTCAGATAATGTGAGGTGTCGGGGGCGACGGCGGAACCGGCACCGTGGCTTTGAAAGGTCTTCGAAAATCCCGAGCCCAGTACCAGCCAGAACAGCAGCGGCGAAGCAATGACGCCGACGACGCGGGCTTTTTGGCGATAGAAGCGGACCAGTTCTCGCCGCCACAGGGAGTAGGCGGGAATCCACAGACTGGAAGAGAGAGAGGTCTTCGGTCGAGTGAGGCCGATGGAAGCGGGATTCGATGCAGTCGTGGTTGCCATTCCTATTTCTCCTCGCCCTGGTCGAGCCAGAAGCGGTGGCCGGTGTGTTGAATAAAGACGTCTTCTAGACTGGGTTTCGAAACGGAAACAGAAACGATTTCGCCGGGGAAGGCCTCGACTACCTCGGTGAGGAAGCGGTGCCCTTGCTCGCGTTCGACGCGGACGGCATTGTCGACCACGACGGGGACGACGCCAAAACGATCCGAAATGCGCGCTCCCAGGGTAGTGGCAGCGTCGCCGGAAGCGGTTTCAAACTGGACGATGTCGCCGCCGATTTCGGCTTTCAGTTCCGCGGGGCTGCCGAGCGCCACCAGTTTGCCTTCGCTGAGGATGGCGAGACGATCGCAATGTTCGGCTTCTTCCATGAGATGGGTGGTCACGAGGACGGTCACACCCTGCTCATCGCGCAGGATGCGCAGGTAGTTCCAAAGATCGATGCGGGCGCCGGGATCGAGTCCAGTGGTGGGCTCGTCGAGCAGGAGCACGGAGGGCGAATGAATCAGGCCCTTGGCGAGTTCGACACGACGCTTCTGGCCCCCGGAAAGGGTTTCGACCAAATCATTTCTGCGATCGGTGAGGCCGACGCGGTCGAGGACTTCTTTCGAGCGCGCTTTCAGGTGAGATCCGCTAAGACCATAGAGATGGCCTTGATGCATCAGGTTCTCGCCGACGGTGAGTTTTACATCGAGACTGGTGGCTTGAAAGACAATCCCGGTTTGCAGGCGCACGCGATTTGGTTCGGTGGAGACGTCAAAGCCGGCCAGGCGGGCGTGGCCGGCGGTGGGAACCATGAGCGTGGAAAGGATGCGGAACAGTGTCGTTTTGCCGCTGCCGTTGGGGCCGAGCAGGCCGAAGATCTCCGCAGGGCGGACGTCGAAGGTGAGGCCATCGAGCGCCAGTCGCGTACCGTAGTCATGCGATAGATGATCCAGCTCAATCGGTGCATACGGGGCGAACTGGCGGGCCGACGTGCTTTGCGGCGTCGCTTGCGAGCGGTCGATCTGTTGCATGGTTGCCATGGACTTTAATTCCTCCTGGTGGCGTTCAGCATCAGCATGGCCAGCAGCAGCGGCAAATAGCTCACACTGACCTTCAGCAAGGCACGCGCGTAGAGACGGGACTGGCTGGCGGAAGATTTCGTAATTCGCGTAAAGCGGATGGTGTAGGCCAGATACAGCAGGCCTAGCAACAAGGCGCACACCCAATAGGTTCGCCCGGCCATGTGCAGGTAATACGGCGCCAGGCTGACAGGAATCATCAGGATGGCATAGACCAGGGCCTCGGCAGCGGTCGACCATCCATCGGGCTGGACCACGGGCAGCATGCGGATGCCGGCACGGCCGTAGTCCTCGCGGTAAAGCCAGGCGATCGACATGAAGTGGGGAAACTGCCAAACAAAAAGAATGGCAAACAGGGCGACGGCGGGCCATTCGATGGTGCCGCGGGCCGCAGTCCAACCAATCAGCGGCGGCATGGCGCCGGGAAACGCGCCGACAAAAGTGGCCATGGAGGTGAAGCGCTTGAGCGGGGTGTAAATGCCGACATAGGTGACGGCGGTGAGCAAGGTGAGCGTGCCGGTGATGAGATTGGTGCGAGCCACCAGCCACAGCGAACCGGCGATGATGGCCAGCATCCCGATAAAGATGCCATAGCCCAGGCTGAGCCTGCCGGCGGCGAGGGGACGCTTGGCGGTTCGAATCATCAGGGCATCGGTGCGCCGTTCTTCTGCCTGGTTCAAGGCGCTGGCGCCACAAGATACAAGCGCGATTCCAATCAAGGTGTCGAGCAGCGTCGGGTTAAAGGAGCTGATGCCGGATCGGGCTGCGCCGAGGTAATAGCCGGCCCACGCGGTCATGACCACCAGCGCGGTCACACGCAGCTTGAAGGTAGCAATGGTGTCCGCGGTAAATGTCTTCCAGGTGTGGTGGGTGGCGGCAGTACGGGGCTCCGCAAGGATGGAGGCAACAGGAAACGCGGCCACGCTCTCAGATTCGGCGGTCACCGCATGAATCACAGCGGCCGGAGCCGTTTCGCGGGCGAGGCTGGATTGCACCGAGCTAACAGACGTTCTCATAGCCCCTCATTGGATACGACACACATGTGAGGAGTGCCGACCGGAAGTGCCTTCCGCTGCGGAAAAGCCAGTTGAATTCGTCTGGTTGGCAGGAGTTTTCGGGAGAAACTAAATCTAGGCACACCTCAGGATATCAAACCAACACGGCTGGCCATATTGGAGTCTCCTGCAGGTGTATCCGTGAGTGGGGGCGGGCGGTGCGATGCGTGTGGCGATCTCTCTCGGCCATTGACGGACCTGCTTTTTCGATGTATGGGTGCCTTCGGCAGGTGTACATGACCTTTGACAGCACCTTCGTAACCCATTGATCCGATGCGTCTAGCTCCCAAAAGCCCCCTGGGGCGCTATTCTTAGCAAGTTAAGACATAACCCCACCCTGTATTTCCTTCAGGGAAATCTGGAGAGCTTGATATGCCAATCGTGAAGAGATCGCAAAAGCGCTTGCTAAACGCGTTGGGTATGGTCGGGATGTGCGCCCTGCTCGGATGCAGTTCGTCTTCCTCCAATCCCACGGTTTCCACGATGGCTGGAGCGGCGCCCATGGTGGTTACGGTCAGCGATGCTCCACTGGGCAATATTCTGTCTGTCAAGGTGACAATTTCGGCTGTCTCCGTGAGCGCGGCCAACGGTGGCAGTGCCGTTTCTCTGCTGACGCAGCCGGTGACAGTGGAACTCTCCAGTCTTGGGGCAGTACAGGAACCCATTGAGATCACCAACCTCGTTTCCGGCACCTACAACTCCGCGACCGTGACGGTGTCGTCGGCGCAGGTCACGTACATCAATAGCGGCGGTCAGGTGACAACGGCGACAGCGACCCTGAACCAGCCAACAGTTACGGTCGCACTTTCGCCCGCGTTGAACGTAAGCGGCCAGGGCGAGGTCCAGTTGCAACTCGCATTCAACCTGGCCCAGTCCTTCAGCGTATCCGGCAGTACGGTCACCTTCACTCCAGCCATCAACACGGTGGGGGCGCAAGTCAGCGCAGAGAATAGCGGAGACCGGGAGGTTGAGGTTGGCGGGCCGGTCATCAGCGTGAGTTCCTCGTCCATCACGGTGCAGTCCGGGGATTCAGGCAAACAGTTTACCTTCACGATCAACGGCTCTACCCACTTCCCCAACGGCGTGACGGCAGGCTCAATCCAGACAGGATCGATTGTGCAAGTGCAGGGTCAGACTCAGACCGATGGCAGTTTGCTGGCGATGATGGTTACTCCCGAATCGGGTGAGAATTCCTCCGGTCGGCAGGAAGATGGAGCCAAGGGCATTATCGTCAGCGTGACAAAGAACAATTCCGGCATGACCACGGCATTCACCATGGTGCCGCGGGAGTCCTTTGGAATCGCATCGAGCAGCGCATCGCTGAACGTTGCTCTGTCTTCTTCGACGACGTACGCGGTTCCTGAAGATGCGCAGCAGGCTGGCGTGGCTTCGACCGCATTCACGGCTGCCGAAATCTTTCCGGGCCAGTCGGTGGTTGTGACTGGATCGGCAGGCAGCGCGGGCACATTGAATGCGCAGCAAGTGATGCTGGCGGCAGAGAGCATTCCGGGCACGCTGGTGGCTACGCCCCAAGGCAGCAGCCCCAACTTCACCTTTGCCCTTACCCTGGCCAGTTCTTCGTATTTGACGACGTATGACGGACTGGCCTCGCTCCAAATCTCCACCGATCAGGCCACGGATTACGGAAACGGCTTGAGCGCTTCTTCGTTTGCCGCATTGACCGCGGGTGCCAGCGTCGAGATCCATGGATATCTGCTGCAGGACGGCGGCGGAAACTTCGCGTTGTACGGATCGGAGATTTCTCAGGTGGAAGCTCCGGAAACTCCCGAAGGCGGAAGTGGCGGAGGAAATTAGGGGGAATATAGCGCTTGGACGCTTCTTGTAGAGGAGCGGCACAGGGGGCAGTCGCGACAGAGGTGAATCATCCAGCAGGCGAGAGCACGAGGGCGCTTATTCGTCCGCGGAGGCAGGAACGGTGTCGTCCGGTACGGAGTTGGTTGGCTGAATGACATATTCGTCAGTCAGCACGGCGACCAGCACGGCTGTGGGGACAGCGACAAGGGCTCCAACGACTCCGGCAAGGCTGACGCCCAATAGCAAGGCGATGAAGACGGCGGTCCCGGCCAGGTCGACCCGCGACTTCATAATTCTGGGGGTGAGGTAGGCGTTTTCGATCTGGGCATAGATCAGCTCAAAGATCAGGATGGCAAGAAACTTTTCCCAGGATTCGCTGACGGCGACCAGCATAGCGACGGAGGTGGAGACGAGCGCGCCGACAACGGGGATGATGTTGAAGGCGCCCATCAGCACCGCGAGAGCGAACGCATACCGCAGATGAATGGCGCCGAACACGATGCCGCTGCAGATGCCCAGGATCAGCATCAGTGCCAGTTGGCCCAGCAGCCAGCGACCCATGCGTTCTGCTGCGCGCTGAAGCGTTTCATCGAGCCGTTCGCGGCGGTAGAGAGGGACAAGCGACAGGAACCACTTGTAGACGTGCTCGCCTTCAACCAGAAAATAGATGGTGAGGATGATGCCGGTGATGATCTCAAAAAACCTGGTGGCCCAGTTGCTAATCGAGGAGACAAAAACTCCGGCATTCTGCGCCGTGTCCTGCTTCAGCTTGGCTTCGATGGCGGTCAGGTTGATATCCCGCATGATCGGAAGTTTTTCAATTCTCTGCAGGAACGCCGGGCTACGGCCGGGAAGAGCTTTGACGAAGGTGGTCAGTTCACGCACGACGGGGGGC
>JAJYSL010000002.1:0-50176 GCA_021793595.1 Acidobacteriota bacterium | reverse complement strand
ATCGCGGAGAGCGTAATGGAGCCGACCAACGCCACCATCATGATGAGGATGGCAATGCCGTGTCCTGGATGCCACCTGCCGATGCGGAGCCGCCGCACGCCACGCACCACCGGCATAAGGACAATGGCTGCCAGGGCGCTGACATAGAGCAGCACCAGCACGTCGCGCAATAACCATGCGAAATACAAGGCGAGTGCGATGCCGAAAGCAAACAGAATGTGGCCACGCACGCTGCGATTCGAGCTGGAATAGGTCGGCGGCACTGGGGCGTCATTCATCGATTTGTCACCCTCTCCGGGATGGTACGCTGCCCTACCGCACCGCTGTCGAAGGCGGTGGGAGATTCATGGCTTCTTTGGCTGCTCATGCGCGAGTTTCCAGGGAGCCTTGCTCCATTGAACCATGATGATGTGAACCAGCTCGTCAGAAGTTTTTCCGGTGGTGTCGATGGTCCAGTCGGCCAATTCGTAGAGCGGGCGTCTTCGCTGAAATCGCTCGGTCAGCTCTGCGCGTTTTTCAAGGATAGGCCGCCGTACCGCATTTCGGTGCAATTGCTGTTGCTCGCAGCGCTCGATCAGCACCTCCAGCGGGGCGGCGAGGTAGAGGAGCAGGGTGGCGTGGTCCTGCCGAATGCGTTGCCGGTTGGCCGCGGTTTCAATGGCGCCGCCGCCCAGGGCAAGGACGATATTTTCCCGGTGCAAGATCGTGGCGAGCGCATTTTGCTCCAGTTCGCGAAAACGTGCTTCTCCGATGGAGTCGAAGATCTGGGCGATGCTTTGCTGTTCCGTGCGCACAATTTCGTCGTCCAGGTCGATGAAGGTCCAGCCAAGGCGCTGCGCAAGACGAGGGCCGAGCGTACTTTTGCCCGCGCCCATGAATCCGGTCAGAACAATGCGTGTGGGCGAAAGAACTCGGCCCGTTCTGGACTGTGACGTGGTGTGAACGGCTCCCTCCAGCAATCTTTGCCGGATTTTAAATGAGACGGAACGGCTTTCGCGGACAAGTTTCCATGTCACGCGGGTCAGGAACTCTTGTTGCCACCCTTCGACTCCCTGGCGAGCGCGTGTTGAATATTATCCCAAACGGCGGGACTGGGATCGTGGATGGGCAGCAACAGTTTCGCTTGCGCGGCGATGTATTCCAAATCGCGCACCAGTGCAGAACAATTCTTGCAGGTTTGCAGGTGAGGATGATCCAGCAGATCCTGCTCAGAATCGAAGAGTTCTGGCAGTTGCTGCTGGAATTCATCGCAATCTCGTGGCCTGTGGGTCTGCTTTGATATCATGCGTCCACCTTCCCGTTCGTGTCCTGACGCAACAAGTTGCGAAGGCGCATGCGGGCTTTGTGTAGTTGAGATTTGCTGTTACCAATGGAGCACTGGAGCATTCCAGCAATTTCATTGTGCTCGTAGCCTTCCACATCGTGCAGTACAAAGACCATGCGATAACCCGGCGGCAATTCCTCCACGGCGCGTTCCAGGGTGACGCGATCGATGGAGCCCGAGAGGGTGAGGTCGCGCGTACCGAAGTCCTTGCGCGGCCCATCTTCCTGCGAGGGTTCCAGCGTTTCCTCCAGCGAGACCAGTGGCAGACCTTTTTTACGCAGATGCATCAGCACCACGTTGACGGCCATTCGATGCAACCAGGTGGAGAAGGCTGAATCGCCGCGAAAGGTGCCGATTTTGCGATGCAACTGCAAAAATGCCTCCTGGGTCAGATCTTCCGCTTCCGCAACATTGCCCAGCATGCGCAGGCAGAGCGAATAGACGCGTCGCTTGTGCATGTTGTAGAGAATCTCAAAGGATGCTCCATCTCCTTGCTGGGCGGCTGCAATCGCCGCCAGTTCACCCGCGATCGGGGGATTGCGACGCTGCTGCTGCTGTACGGGTCTAGCTTCCGCCGTTAAAGGCTGGGAGGGAGTGGGGGAGGGCAACTTCTCGGCAGTACGCAATGTTTTTTTTGTCATTGAGTCCGAATGCGTTCTGCTTTTTGCTGAACCTTTGTTTGAATCTTCCATAATTCGTGCTGTGAATACTCCGTGTCTTAGAAGATGAGGGCGGCGTAAGGGTTGCCCGGACGGAGATTTAGCTGCCCACGAAGCGCGAGTAAAGGCTGCGTGCGAGTCCGACATCCGTTGTTCCCTGAATAATGGCGCGACCATCTTTAAATATTGTGATGCGATGCTGGCCGCGGTCGAAGCGCAACAGCATATCATTCGACCGAACCGACCCATGGGCTTCCAGTTTGCGGGTGAGTTCGGCGAAATCGATGGGGCGATGATGTTCATGAATCTGGACGGAGTTTCTGCCGCATAGAGTGATCTGGGGGCGACCAACGCCGCTGAGATGGGGAAATTGACGTTGCGCGCAGACGGAGCAATCGGGTCGCGGCCGCGAGGTGTCGATTTCGGAGATTTCGTTACTCCACACATCGCAGGAAAAAAGCGTGCGCCGCATACGATGATGAGCGCCGACGATCCACTTGATCGCCTCCACTGCCTGCAACGAGGCGGCGAGGTTTACCGCCGGATTCAAAATGCCGCTGGTATCGCAAGTCTCGACGATTCCAGAGGGCGGTTTGGGAAAGATACAGGCGAGGCAGGCGGTGACGCCGGGCAGAATGTTCATGGTGACGGCGTAGGAGCCGACTGCGCCGGCATATATCCACGGCTTGTTTTGTTCGATGGCGTAGTCGTTGAGCAGATAGCGGGTCTCGAAGTTGTCGGTCGCGTCCAGCACCAGTTGCGCGTCGGCCAGGATGGCGTGGATGTTGGCAGGCACCAGGTCCGCGACATGGGCATGGACCTGGGTTTGGCTATTGAATTCGGCGATGCGGCGACGGGCGGCCTCCGCTTTGGGCAGGCCCTCGGCGGCGTCTTGCTCCTGGAACAGCACTTGCCGCTGCAGATTGCTCCATTCGACAAAGTCGCGATCCACCAGCGTGAGCGTTCCAACCCCGGCGCGGGCCAGAAGCCCAGCGACGGCCGCTCCGGTGGCCCCGCAACCAACAATGGCGATGTGGGCGGCGAAGAGATTTTGCTGACCCTGCTCCCCAATGCCGGAAAACAGAATCTGGCGGGAATAGCGGTCCTGCACGGAAGAGAAGGCGAGATTGGGAGCTACGACCATTCTCCTTCCAGTATATGGAAGCGATGCGGGAGACGAATTTCCAGCGGCGACGGCGTGACAGGCAGAATTGCACGAGCGAAGTTGTTGGGTGCGCGGCGCGGAACATCTTTGGTCACTTCGGGCGTGAACAGAATTGATCCGGATTGATGCGGACAAGACGAGAGACACACAGGTTGCGTATGCTAACCACAGGCAAACGGAGTCTCTCGATCACCGTACTCCAAGGCAAACTGGGTCCGTCGATCCATCGTCGAGTGTCTGGAACCCGAGGACTTGCTGTCGGAAAAATCAATCTCTGTGGCAACGGTTGTGGACGGACCGTTCATGGACCTATTTCTTTGCAAAAAAACCATCCATATCCAGGATTCGCCGGTTGGCGATTGCTCGCGCGAGTCGGGTTCTGCGCCGTTGCGATTGGGCTGGCCACAGCGGGGTTTGCCGCGGTTCGGAGTCCGCTGGCGCGAAAGGCGAAGACAGTCCAGAAAGCCACTGTGAGTGCGAGTACGTCCGGCCAAAGTTCCGCTATCCAGCGAAGCCCGGTATTCCTGCGATACCGCGACCTGAAAACCTGGTATGGCCTGCCGGTTCATGCCGTTGTGTTCACAGGGGTGTCGGATCAGGACCTGGTCGGGGTGAAAGACAGGCTGGCGCTGCAAGCGGGCCAAAAGTTAACTGAGGAGGACGTCAAGGAGAGCCTGCACGCGCTATTCGCAACCGGACTCTATCGCAGCATAGTTGCCGAGGGAGTGGAAACCGGCGGTCAGGTCACGGTCACGTTCGATGGCGTACCGCAACTGTTTTTGCGCAGGCTGTATATCCAGGGCATGAAGCAGGACACGCTGGCGGCGCAGATCCAGCGAGCCACTCGCCTGGAAGTGGGCGGGTCGTTCACCGCGCAGGAACTGGACCAGGCCACAGAACATCTGCGCCAGGCGCTGGAGCGGAATGGATTCCATATTGCCACGGTGTCGGTGAAGACGGTGCCGGCGGGTGGTCGCCATCTGGTGGATGTGATTTACACCGTGAACGCAGGGCGGCAGGCGAAAGTCGGCGCGGTTGTTGCGACCGGCACACCGGCGATGACGGATGAGAAGTTCCGCAAAATAGCGAAGCTGAAGCGGGGATCGACGGTCACGGCGAATACGGTGCCCCGAGCGCTGGCAAAATTGCGCAAACAGTACCAGAAGCAAAACAGGTTGGAGGCGACGGTTCGAGCGGGTCCGGAGACGTTCAACGCGGCAACCAACTCGGTCGATTTTCAGTTTCAGGTGAATCGGGGTCCGGTGGTGCGCATCAGCGCGACCGGCGCCAAGATTTCGCAGCGCGATCTGAAGCGCCTGGTCCCTGTTTATGACGAGGGGGCAGTCGACCCGGATCTGCTGGATGAAGGCGACGGCAATCTTCGCAATCACTTTCAGAAGAAGGGCTATTTCGACGTGCATGTAACCCATGTGGTGGAGCAGCCTGGGCCGAACCAAGAGAACATCATTTACAAGATTGCGCCTGGAACTCCGCATAAGGTGGTGTCGGTCACGGTGACTGGGAATCATTATTTCGACCGGAGCGTGGTAAAAGAACGGCTGGCGGTGCAGGCTGCGGATCGTGTGAACGCGCACGGAATGTACAGCCAGCAGCTGCAGGCGCAGGATGTCGCCGCAATTCAGGCGCTGTACAAGAGCAACGGCTTCGGCAACGTCACGGTTACTCCGGTGGTCACGGATTCGGATGCCGTACCGGGGGCGCCGAAGACGAAGGTGGCGATGGTTCGCGTGACCTACGAAATCCATGAGGGCGCGCAACAGAAGATTGGACGGGTGGAACTGAGCGGGGTGGAGAAGGTGTCGAAGGTGACGCTGCTGGAACAGATGAATACGCGGCCGGGTGAACCGTTTTCATTGACCACGCTGGCCGGAGATCGGCTGCAGATTTTCGACTACTACTATAGGCATGGATTTTCGCAGGTGGAACTGGAGTTTGAGCGGCATCCCGATCCGAGCGATCCGAACCGCATTGACATTGTCGTGCGGATACACGAGGGCAATCCTTTTTATGTGAATCACGTTCTGATCAGCGGACTGCATTACACCAAGCCAAAGGTGGTGGATAAGGTGATGGAGATCAAAGCCGGCGATCCGCTCAACCGCAACGCAATTCTGGACACGCAACGGCGACTGTATAACCTGGCGCTATTCAGTGAAGTGGATACCGGCATTGTGAACCCGCACGGAACGCAGCCGCGGAAAGATGTGCTGGTGAATGTGACCGAGGCGCACCGCTGGAACTATGACTACGGTTTCGGATTTGAAGTGCAGACGGGCAATCCGCAAACGAATTGCCCGTCGCCAGCATCGTTGATCGAGTTGGGCGTGGCCAACCCAAATGCGTTTGTGTGCAGCCCCAATGGCAAGTTCGGAGTCAGCCCGCGTATTTCCTTCGACGTCAGCCGCATTAACCTGGGCGGACGGAACCGCACGATCAGCCTGCAGACGGCCTATGGCACGCTGGAACAGCAGGCCGTCATGACCTATAACGTGCCTAAGTTTTATGACCACAAAACGTTCGATTTTTCCCTTTCCGGCGGGTATGTCAGCAATCAAAATGTGACGACCTACGAAGCCTCGACGTTAAGCGGATCGGTGGTATTTACGGAGCGGCCGAACCGGGCCAATACGCTGATCTATTCGATGACGTATCGCTATGTCTACGTGAATCCCAACAGCCTACAGGTGAGCGCGGAGTTGATTCCACTACTGTCGCAGCCGACGCGGGTCAGCGGGCCGGGGATCACATGGGTGCACGACACGCGCAACAATCCGCTGGACGCGACCAGCGGGTGGTATCTTTCCGCGCAGCAATTCTTCGCGTGGGAAGGATTTGCATCGCAGGCGAACTTCAATCGGATGGATATCACGGAGGCGAACTATTACAGGCTCAACAAAAAGAACTGGATTCTGGCGCGTAGCACGCGCATCGGTTTTGAGAACACCTATGGCAATCCTGCCTACAATTTGATTCCGCTGCCGGAACGGCTCTATGCCGGGGGAGCCACATCGCATCGGGGCTTCTCCATCAATGCAGCGGGTCCGCGCGATCTGCAGACCGGGTACCCGGTCGGCGGCTCGGGAGCGTTTGTGAACAGCACGGAGTTGCGTATTCCTCCGGTACCGCTGCCATTGATTGGAAACAATCTCGGCTTTGTGGTTTTTGAAGACCTGGGCAATGTGTATCAGAATGCGTCGGCTATTTTTCCGTCGCTGCTCCGGTTCTATCAACCGAATGTCAAGACCTGCTACAACCTGGTGGGTCCGGAGGGAACCTGCAACTTCGATTACGACTCGCATGCGGCGGGTCTGGGGTTGCGTTACAAGACGCCCGTAGGTCCGATCCGTCTGGATTTCAGCTATAACATGAATCCAACGGTGTACCCGGTGGTGAGCGATCCGAAGCTGGCGCCGGCATTCTTGGACTACAACGTTCAGCCGCCGTACGTGGGTAACTCAGGGCATTTCAACTTCTTTTTTAGCATTGGGCAGTCGTTTTGAGGATAAGTGTCATGATCGAGTCGAGGCGCGAACGGACGCAGTGCATTCGATCTCGCGGATTATTGCGTGGATTGGTCCTGCTCGGGTGCTTGCTCGGCGGTGGGATGGTCCCCGGATCGCAGGCGCAGGCGCAAGCGCCTGGGCGGCGGATTGCAGTGCTGGATCGTGTGGTTGCCGATGTGGATGGACAGGCCATTCTGGCCAGCGATGTAGACGATGAAATGCGATTCTCGGCGCTGCTGCCTGGGGTTGAACCGGCGGCGGATAATACACCGCAACGGGCGCTGAATCGCGTGATTGATCGCGATTTGATTGATCAACAGCGGGCGCTGCAGCCTGGGGTTGCGGTGGTATCGCAGAAGGACGTGGAGCAGGCGATCGACGCCATGCGGAGGCAGATTTCAGTCGCGACGAACGCCGATTGCGAGACGGATGCGGGATGGAAGGCATATTTGGCGCAGCACGGATTTACGCCGGATGAAATTCAAGATCGAATGACCGAGCGGTTGGCGATCCTGAAATTTATCGATGTGCGTTTTGGCGTGGTGGTCCAGGTTTCGAATGCGGATGTCAGAAACTACTACGATCAGGTGCTGATGCCGGAGTTGAAGCAGAGTAAGCAGCCGCTTCCGGGCTTCAGAACAGTGGCGCCGAAGATCCGCCAGATCCTTCGGCAGCGGCAGGTGAGCAACCTGATCGATGAGTGGCTGAAGAGTCTGCGGGCTGAAGGTCACGTGACGATTCTGGATGCCGCGTACGCAGAGGACGGGAAGCAGGGCGAGAGCCTCACCCAGAAAGGCGGCCAATGACGGAGGACGCCTCGACAACCAAGCGACGATCCCCTTGGCGGTGGGTTGCGTACACCGTGGCCGTCGCGGCACTGTTGGTTGCTGTGCTGGTGGGATCGCTGGCGTGGTATGCGTCGACTCCCATCTTCACGGCTCACGTGCATCAGTCCGTGGTCGATGTGCTGGAGCGGGCGACAGGCGGCCGGGTGGAGATGGGATCGTTCCGCTGGAGTGTGCGCCATTTCACCATTGATATTGACGATCTGACGATCCACGGGAAGGAAGGCCCGGGCGAAATCCCATATTTTCATATCCAGCATTTGACGCTGGACGCGAGCCTGCTGACGTTTCTGACTCCCAGGATTCGCCTGACAAATCTGACTGCGGTGAGCCCGACGTTTCATCTGATTGTATTGCCGGATGGCACGACGAACCAGCCAAAGCCGCGTGTGGCCAGTGGTAAGCCGTTGTCGCAGACGCTGTTGAGCATGGCCATTGAGCAGACCCGGATTGAGAATGGCATGGTGCTGGTGAATGACCGCAAGGTTCCATTTGAACTGGCGGCCGGACCGATGCAGATGATCATGCGGTACATGCCGCAGCAGTCGGAGTACCAGGCAACGCTGGATACACGGAACATTACGCTTCGGCTCAAGAATTCTACCGAGACACATTCTCGGCTGCAGGTTAGCTTACGGCTGGCGCAGAATTCGGTGAGAATTGACAGCCTGAATCTGCAGACCGGCGATTCGCGACTGATGGCGACCGGAGAAGTGCGGGACTTTGCTGCTCCGAGCTGGAAGACAAACGTGTGGGGATCGGTGGACGCGCGCGAGATTGGCGCCATGATCGGAGAAGATGAACTGCGCAACGGCAAGGCGCAGTTGACGATTGAAGCGCATGGGGCGGCCGATGGGAAATTTCGCGTCGCCGGGCATGTCGATCTGCATTCCGGTGAATGGGAAGCTCCATGGCTGCGGTTGCGCAATGTGGATCTGCATACCAACGTTACCGTCGACAACGATGATTGCTGGTTGACAGATTTTTCTTCCGTGCTGGAAGACGAGGGAAAGATTTCAGGAAGCATGGTGTTGCGACATTGCGTTGGGCCGTCGAAGCCGGTGGTTTTGCCGGGCGCGAAAGGCGGCGCGGCCCCAGCGGCCAATGGGCGCGCTCGACTGAGTCCGCGCGAGCTGCTGGAGCGGCTGCACAAGAAGCTTGAGAAAAAGCCGATCAAGCCGGCGGAGAGGAAATATCAGCCGCTACAGGCGGCCATCGATGCGCAGGTTTCTGATGTGACGCTGCCTCTGATTCTGAAAGCGACTGCTCCCAGGACGGTGTGGAATATTGGATTCACCACTGCGGCCTCTGGAAAAGTGACGGTGCGGTGGACAGGAGACGGGGTCGGCCTGGACGTGCATGGAGACCTGATGCTGAGCGTGCCGCGAAACACTCTGGGACTGGTGCCGGTCAGCGGTCCGGCCCATGCGGATTATCTCGGGGACCATCGCCACCTGGTGATTCAGGATGCGAATTTGCATACGCCCGCCACTCAGGTGCATGGGGTAGGCACGCTGGATTTGCTGGAGAAGGACCTGCATAGCGCGCTGCGGCTGGATGTGGTGGGGAGAGACCTGAGCGAGTTCGACCAACTGCTAACCATCACCGATCTGCGCGCTACACCGCCGGGTTCGCCACACGCGCTGCCGTTGCATTTGCTGGATGCGGCGAAGTTTCATGGCGATATTCACGGTTCTTTTTTCGCGTTGCAGGCGGTCGGACATTTGGATTCCGGGCCGTTTGAGATGGTGGTGGCGCGGAGCAAACCGGAGAAGGCAGGTGAGATTCCTCCACCGCCGCAGTTGCTGCGATGGGATGAGTTTCACGGCGACATTTCATATGCGCCGGCGCGATTGATTCTGCGCAATGGAGAACTGGTGCGCGGCGACTCCATGGTTCGTGCAGACCTCGATCTGTCTCCAGATCGCACGGCAGCGGACACCTATAGCTACAACAAACACACGCAGGTGACGGCAACGCTGCAGTCGACTCATATTTCCCTGGGGGATTTGCAGTCGGTGGTCGGCGCTTCATATCCGATTTCCGGAATCCTGGAAGCGCACGCGCATTTGGCGGGAACATTGGATGACCTGGAGGGCTCCGGCCAGGTGCTGGTGACCGGCGCGGTCGCTTATGGGCAGCCCATCACCACAGCGGACATGGTGCTTTCCGCGCAGGGACATTTGCTGCAGGCAACGCACATTCGACTGGCGGCTGCCGGCGGTGTGGCAATCGGAGATCTACAGTACGACGTTCGATCGGGCGCGCTGCAAGGCGAGATGGCAGGACACGATTTCTCGCTGTCGAAGATCGCGCTTCTCGAAAATCCACGACTGCGAGCGGGTGGCAACGTGGACTTTCTGGCGCATGTGGAGGGAACTCCGCGAAATCCGCTGGCCAGCGGCGAAATGGATATTCAAAACCTGACACTGAACGGGCAGCCGATGGGACGGCTGCATGCGGCGGCCAATGCGCAACACGGAACGCTTTCGCTGACATCCCGCGCGGAGCTTTTTCAGGCGCACATGGATCTGGGCGGGCAGGTGCAATTAAGCGGAGACTATCCGGCGCAGATGCAGCTGACATTTGCGAATTTCAATATTGGGCCGGTGTTGCGGATGGCGAGTTCTTCCGATATCAACGCGCAGTCTTCGCTGGTTGGAAAAATTACGCTGTCCGGACCGCTGGCTAATGCGTCGAAAATCCAGGCAGATGCGGACATGAACACGCTCACCGCGACGGTCGGTGGAATTCCGATGCATTCGGAGGGTCCGCTGCAGGCATCCTTGCGGAATGGGATATTGCAATTGCAACCCGTGCATATTCAAGGGACGAAGATGGATTTCGTAGCTGGTGGCACGGTCAACCTGCTGAAGGGAAATGCGCTGCGATTGCATTCCGAGGGAACGATCGACGCCGCACTGGCTTCCCTGACGAACAAGGGCATTCAATCCTCAGGCCAGGTGAAATTTGTGGTGAACGCGCGCGGAACCGCTCAGAAGCCGAATCTGCAGGGACGCGCCGAGCTGAGTCATATCAATGTACACATGATGGACGTCACCAATGGCCTGACGGACATGAACGGGACCATGGCGTTTGACCAGGACCGGTTGGTGGTGCAGCAGTTGAAAGGGTCCTCCGGCGGCGGCGATTTGGAATTGAAGGGATTCGTCGGCTATCAGAATGGAATTTTCGTCGACGTGACGGCGACCACGCAGCAGGTGCGCATTCGCTATCCCAAGGGAGTTTCGAGTTCGGTCGATGCAAAATTGCGCGTGCTGGGAAATCTCGACAGCCTGCTGGTGAGCGGGAATGTCCAGCTGATGCGCTTTGGCATGGACAGTAATGTTGACCTGGCATCGCTTGTGACCGGGGGAGGAGATGTGTCGGCGCCGATCGATCCAACCTCGCCGACGAATCGAGTGCACTTGGATATTCACGTCACGTCTGCGCCGGAGCTTGGGTTTCAGAACTCCTTTGCGTCGCTGGCGGGCGATGTGAATCTGAGAATTCGGGGGACGCTGGAGAATCCATCGGTGCTGGGGAGGATCGACATTACAGAGGGGTCGGCTTCTTTCGCGGGGACAAAATACAGTTTGCAGCAGGGCGACATTATGTTTGCCAATCCAGTGGCCATCACTCCAGAGATCGACCTGGAAGCGTCGGCAAGAGTGCAGAACTACGACATCATCATCAGTTTGCACGGGCCGCCGAACAAGCTGGAGATTTCTTACCGATCTGAGCCTCCACTGACGCAGGCCGACGTGCTGGCGCTTTTGGCTTTGGGGCGCACGAACGAGCAGGCGGCGATGTATGGAGAGCAGGAGCAGGCGGGAGCGAATTTGACCACGGAAGCGTTGCTGGGAGGCGCGCTGAATGCGGCGGTGAGCAGTCGAGTGCAAAAGCTGTTTGGCGTGGGCAGCGTTCGCGTCGATCCGAATTTTGTGGGGACCCTGGGAGATTCGACGGCGCGGGTGACGATAGAGCAGCAGGTAGGGCGGAATTTTACGTTTACCTTTGCCACCAACGTGAATAGCACCGCAGAGCAGCTGATTCAAGGGCAGATGGATTTGACACGGGATGTTTCGATCATTGCGGTGCGTGACGAGGCGAACGTGTTCAGCATGTACCTGCAGATTCGCGGACGACACAAGTAGGACGGGCAAGGGGATACGGCGATGCGGGATTGGGGAGCGCGATGAAGCTGGCTGTGACCATGGTGAAGGAGGCTGGGGCGCAAGCTCCGCTGGTGCTGCGGGGTGACTATGCGGATTCCATCCGCAAGGCCGCGCAGATTGGTTATGACGCGGTGGAACTGCATGTCGCTGATCCTGCTGAGGTGGACGCGCGCGAGATTCGTGCGGCGTGCGACGCGACGGGCGTGGGAATGTCTTCAATCGGCACAGGTCTGGCGTGGGTGCGCGACGGGCTCAGCCTGACCAGCCGGCATGAGGCCGTGCGAGGCCGTGCGAGCACGAGACTGCAGGACTTTGTTCACCTGGGCGCGGAGTTTGGCAGCGTTGTGATTGTTGGACTGATGAAGGGCCTGGTGAAGGAGTCGGGAGATCGGACCGAGTATGAACGGCACCTGAGGGAAGCCCTGGACGCCTGTCTGCCGGTTGCGCGGGAATCCGGTGTGACGCTGGTGCTGGAGGCGATGAATCGGTATGAAAGTGACATTCTGAACACAATCGAAGAATGTGTGCGTGTTATCAAACAGTTTGATTCTGCGCATTTGAAACTGCACATCGACACGTATCACATGAATATCGAAGAGGATCGGATCGGGCGGAACATCATCGCGGCGGGAAAGCACATCGGCCATGTTCATCTCGCAGACAGCAATCGAGGCTATCCGGGAACCGGTCATTACAATTTTGCAGAAACCATTGCGGCGTTGCAGACGGTGGGATACCAGGGAGCTCTGGCGGTCGAGTGTCTGGCAAAACCGACCCCGGAAGTAGCGGCGCAGGGCGCATACGACGCAATGCGGGCGGTCCTCGAGGGCAATCCGAAGCCATAAAAGTGAAAGCGCGGGCGGAGCCAGGAATCCGCAACTCTTTTCCGGCCGTTGCGTCTATGTAGGTTGAAGCTGGCGTCAGCTTGATGTAGGCGGCATTGCAATCGGCGGCGTAGACTACTCGACATCGAGTCAGAATCCGAAATGGCCGCCGCGGACAAAGCGAAGAGGGCAGAAGGAGAAGGACATTCATGCAAAGGAATGCAGTTGTATCCAGGCTGTTGATTGCGGTTTGTTGCGTGGGAATGGCAGGGATCGGAACGGCTGCCCTGGCAGGCCCCTCGACGGAGGTCTTGGCTGCGGACACTGGAGCTTCCGATGCGGCGCTGGCCCGTGCGGTGCGGGAGCAATTGAAGGGCAAGAACTTTCAAGCAGTGACCGTCATGGTGCTGGACGGAACGGCAACGCTTTCGGGACAGGTGAGCCTGTTTGCGTATAAAGAGCAGGCGGTCAAAAAGGCGAGAAAGGTCAAGGACATCAAAGCGGTGCGGGATAATATCGCGGTGGGCGGCCCGAACATACCGGACAACGTGTTGCAGCACAGCCTGCTGAAACGGATCGAGATGGATCGGGTCGGGTATGGCGAGGTATTCGACGCGATTTCTGTTGCGGTACAGAACGGGGTGGTGGTGCTGGGCGGTCACGCGATTGGCCCAGTCACGCAGCAGTCCGCGGTGACACTGGCGGCATACACGCCGGGCGTCAAGGAAGTGATCAATAAAATCAGCATCGATCCGGTTTCGGAATTCGACGACCAGGTCCGGATCGCAACATTTCGGGCGATTTACGGATACCCGCCGCTACAGCAATACGCGATTGTTCCCTGGCGTCCCATTCGCATCTCCGTACAAAATCAAAGGGTGACACTGTATGGGGTTGTAGACAACGAGATGGACAAGCAACTGGCGTATATGCGGGCAATGCAGGTCCCGAACGTTTTCCACGTGACAGATGACCTAGTCGTTTCTAGCGGTGTGACGGAAAAGACCAACAAGAAATAGGGCAGATTTCGAATTGCGTTTGCGACTTGACTTCAGCTGCAAATGTAGGCGTAACTTTCCCACGAGGAAGGCTGCGCCCTTCTGCTTGGAGGTGGCTTCTACTCCGCGTGGATGACGGCGCCCTTTTGCCGGACTGCCTTGCGCAGTAGGAAGACGACGGGCAGGCAGGCGAACGACGCCAGGGCGAGGTAGCGGAAGTCGTCAACATAGGACAGCAGCAGCGCCTGAACGTTGAGAGAACTGTATATGCGGCCCATCGTGCCGGCGCCGGCCATGGCAGATCCGATCTTTGGCCCCATGTCGTTGATTCCCTGGCTTAACTGCTCCTGGTACATGCGGCTGCTGGGGGTCAGGTTCTGGACCAGGTTTGCCTGGTGCAGTTGCGCATGGCGTGCCAGTATTGTATCGGTGATGGAGATACCAATGCTGCCGCCGACATTGCGCAGCAGGTTGTAGAGGCCGGTGGCGTTGCCTATTTCCTGATTGGACAGGCCGGCCACGGTGGTGGTTGAAAGCGGCACGAAGACCATACCGGAACCAAATCCGCTTAATACGATTGCCCATATAAACGACCACGGGGATATGGCGAGGTTGACCTCGCCAAACCAGATGCCGCAGATGCCGAAGATCAAAAAACCTCCGCCGATGAGCCAACGGTTATCCATTTTGGACGTGAGGATGCCGATGATCGGCATGGCCACCACGGCCCCTAGTCCGCGAGGACTGACGGCAATGCCGGCATTGAAGGCCGGGTACAACATCACCTCCTGATAGAACAGCGGGAGCAGCGTGATCAAGCCATAGATACATCCGCCAAACAGCGCGATCAAAACGCAGCCGAGAGCGAAGTTTCGATGGAGAAAGACGCGCAGATTCACCAATGGCCTTTTTTCCGTCAACATGCGCCAGACGAAGGCGACGAAGGTGACGATGAGGAGCGCCGTACCCCAGCGAATCCAACTAGCGCCGAACCAGTCATCTTCCTGACCCTTGTCGAGAATGATTTGCAGACAAGCCAGCCAGGTGGCGAGCAAACCCAGGCCGATTCCATCGAGAGGACCGGGCTTGGCGTCGCGGATATAGTCCGGATCGTGGACGAAACGCGAGATCATAATGAGCGCCAGAATCCCGATCGGGATATTGATGTAGAAGGTCCAACGCCAGGAATAGGCGTCGGTGAGATAGCCGCCCAGGGTGGGGCCGAGAATGGGAGCCACCACAACTCCGAGGCCGTAGACCGCCATGGCCTGGCCGCGTTTCTCTTCGGGAAAGCTTTCCAGCATGATGGCTTGCGAGATGGGCTGGAGCGCGCCGCCGCCCGCGCCCTGCACGGCCCGGGCAAGAAGGATCATGGCCAGACTGGTGGAAGCGCCGCAAGCGAAGGAGCTGACGGTGAAGATGACGATGCAGGCCATCAGGAAACGTTTGCGGCCGAAGCGTTGCCCGCACCAGCCGCTGACGGGCAGAATGATCGCGTTGGCGACCAGATAACTGGTCAGCACCCAGGTAGCTTCATTGGTGCTGGCGGACAGGCTTCCGGCGATATACGGCAGCGCCACCGACGCGATGGAGGTGTCGAGCACTTCCATGAACGTCGGCAGAACCACTGAAAGCGCGATGAGCCACGGATTGATCTGTTGTTCTCTACTGGCAGTCAAATTCGCTATTTCCTTGCTGCTTCGTACTGCGTTTTTTTGATCTTCGACAGGGGTGGTGCGAAAAGAGCTTACGTTCGTCGGGTCAAGATTTCTGGTGCGTTGGGTCGGTCGTCGTCGATCGCTGAAGCGTTCTGTCCGGCTGAGCCGCCGCCAGCAGAAGCTTCATTGCGCCGGATCCAAATTTGATCCGGATGGAAGTTAGATGCAGCGTGGATTCAGTTCGTGGCAGGAGTTGTCCTTCGGTTCAAGGAGCGTCTCCGGTGTCTGTGAGCGACAACCATTGTTCATCTTGAATTGTACTGGCGGCGGACGGGGAAACATTTGAATCGAATTCGAATTCGGCGAATTGGCGTGCGGAGTGGTTTTTTCTGGCTGGGATCGGATTGTGGCCAGGCTCTACACTTGGGAGATGGAAGATTGGATCGAAGTGCAACGGCTCGCAGGGTCGAGTGCAAAAGGACACGGGGAATGAGCAGCAGGCTTGGCACGACGCTGGAAATGATCAAGTGGGAACATTCAGTATTTGCGCTGCCGTTTGCGCTGACCGGAGCGATGCTGGCGGCCGGCGGGCTGCCGCGGTGGTGGGTGCTGTTCTGGATCGTCGTCTGCATGATTGCAGCGCGATCGGCGGCAATGGCGTTCAATCGGTGGGCGGATGCGGAGATTGACCGCGTGAATCCGCGGACGGCTACGCGGGCGATTCCGGCGGGGTTGCTGAGCCGGCAATTCACGATTGGATTCACGATTGTGTCGGCCGCGATATTTCTGGTCGCAGCGAGCCGGCTAAATCGGCTGACGCTGGAGTTGGCTCCTTTGGCGCTGGCTGTGATTTTTTTCTATTCGTATGCCAAGCGGTTCACGCACTGGTCTCACCTGGTGCTGGGGCTGGCGCTGGGGATTGCGCCTTCTGCCGCGTGGATTGCGGTGCGAGGATCGCTCGATGCGCGCATTGTGGTGCTGACGGGAGCGGTGCTGTTCTGGGTGGGCGGCTTTGATGTGCTGTACGCTTGCCAGGATTACGAACACGATCTACAGGCCGGGCTGCACAGTATTCCGCAGGCGTTTGGGCTGCAGGCCGCATTTTGGATTGCGCGTGCCATGCACGTGGCGATGCTGCTGTTGCTGGTGGCGCTGATCGTCCTGTTTCATCTGAGCTGGGTTAGCGTTGTCGGAGTGGTTGCGGTGGCGGCGATGTTGCTCTACGAACACCAACTGGTTTCGCCAACGGATTTGCGACGGCTGAATGCGGCATTCTTTACGATGAACGGAATTATTTCGTTCGTGTTTTTTCTGGCGGTTGCAGCGGACCTTGTGTTTCGGAAATAGCGGGTTAAAGTCCAACGCCCTCAGGGGAGCGATTCCCGAGGGCGTTTCTACCGGCAGTGAATGGATTCCAAGGACGACAGTTCGTCCGACGATCAGGCAGTCCGATTTGAAACATCATCCATGCGATGCTGTTGCTTGATGGCATCGATTTTTTCGTTGACTCGATTTTTGGCGTCTTCCACGTTGCGGGAAATATTTTCGCGTGTATCGTGAGCCTGCTGTTCGTGGCTCTGGTTGGCTGCATCCTTCACGTTGCCCCAGGTTTCCTTGGCGGCACCCTTGACCTGGTCTGCCACGCCGCGATTCGCGAGATCGTCATTTCCGACGGCTTCGCCAATGCCCTGTTTCACTTTGCCTGTAACCTGATCGACTTTACCTGCGACTTGATCCTTGTTCATGGGGGATTTCTCCTTGTGCTGCGTTTGCTTCACCCGACCGGTTCCGCGAAAGGAAGCGGAGCCCGATGGCTGAAGAGGGTGGAATGGAGCGCCCTGCATGGTTGCGAGAGGTTCCACTTGTGGGGTGAGAGAGCTAAACTACCGAGCGTCTTCCGCCGATGATTGCAAAGATGAGAACGACCAGTGCAATGACAAGCAGGATATGGATATACGCGCCGAGTACGTGGAAGCCGATGAATCCGAGCAGCCACAAGATCAGAAGAATTACAAAAATTGTCCACAACATTTGTTTCGTCTCCTTACAGTCCAAGCCGGTACCTGTGATAAGTTGCGCGTAAGCGGAGAGAAGGTTGCCGCAAAGCGCGAATATTTCGCGCCATGCAATGTTGTCGGGAGGTTAGATGCAAGTTGCAATTCAGGGAGAACTAGGCTCCTTCAGCCATGAAGCGTGTCTGACATTGCTTCCGGAGGGAGCGATTGTGCCCTGTGCCGCAGCGGGCGCAGTGTTGGAAGCACTGGACAGCGGTCGCGTTGATGCCGCAGTGATTCCGGTGGAGAACAGCCTTGCCGGATCGGTGATGGATTTCTACGATCTGTTTTTCGCGCACGAGTTTGTTGTGGAGCGCGAGTTTGAAATGCGAATTCGACACAACCTGATGGTGGCGGAAGGCGTGACGATGGAAACGGTGCGACAGGTGTTGTCGCATCCTGTGGCGCTGGCACAGTGCAAAGGATTTTTTGCGGCGCATCCGCAGCTGGAGGCGATTGCTTTTTACGATACGGCGGGCGCTGTGCGGCACGTTGCCGAATCCAGGGAAAACCAGCTGGCGGCGATTGGCAGCAAGCAGGCGGCCCGGCAGTACGGCGCCAGCATTCTTGAGGAAGGCATCGAGGATCGTGAAGAGAGTTACACTCGCTTCTGGTTGATTCGCCGGCACGGTTCCGCCGCCGCAGAGGGGGCGCCGACCAAGCTGTCGGTGGCCTTTGTGCTGGAGAATCGGCCGGGCGCACTGCTGCACGCGCTGAATACATTCGCCGCGCGGGAACTGAACCTGACCAAGATCGAGTCGCGGCCCATGACCGGTCGCCCCTGGGAGTACATGTTTTACGCCGATGTCACGATTCCGGGAAGCGAGGAGGCAGACGCGGTACTGTTTGATCTGAGACAAGTTTGTTCCACGGTGAAGGAATTAGGGCGCTATCGAGTCCTGAATCCTGCATCGAATCGATAGAGGGAAGAATCGAGTCCGGAGAGCTTTCGGGGAGGGGATGTGGACGTCGCTAAATCAGATGCTCCGCCAATAGTATATTTTTGCAACCCAAAATGATTATGAGCGTCTAAGATTCATAAAGATTGATAGAGGGGGACTCAATGTCCAGCGATTTCTTAAGTGTCATCCATCCTGGAGAGCGGAAAGGCCGCGAGAAGGATGGCTCAAAACAGGTCTATCCTGTTCTGCCGGTTCGAGATACGGTTCTTTTTCCTCATGCCGTTTTGCCTTTAACGGTGGGACGGGAGAGTTCGATCCAACTGGTGCAGTCGTTAGGGGAGGAGAAGACGATCATCGTCGTTGCGCAGCGTGAAGCGCGCATGGACACTCCTCAGCCGGCGGATTTGTATGCGGTGGGGACACTGGCGACGGTGCACAAAGTGGTGAAGATGCCGAATCAGAGCCTGTTCGTGTTTACCGAAGGCACAGAGCGGGTGAGGCTGACGGACTTCGACCAATCGACACCGTACATGAAGTCAGAAGTAGAAGTGATCGAAGATATCGATCCGGAAAAGAGCCCGGAAGCGGAAGCCTTGCAGCGCAATATTCTGGCGCAGTTTCAGCACATTGTGACTGCATCGCCGACGCTGTCGGATGAACTGCAGACAATTGCGTTGAACATCGACGAGCCGGGCCGGCTGGTCGACTTTATCGCGTCTTCGCTGCCGATTCTTTCGACGATCGACAAGCAGGAGCTGCTGGAAACGCCGGATGTGATGGCTCGCATGACGCGCATGAACCGGCATCTGGCGAAGGAACTGGAGGTGCAGCAACTGCGCAACAAGATCCAGTCCGAGGTGCAGGACCAGGTGCAGCAGTCGCAGCGGGATTACTACCTGCGCGAGCAGATGAAGGCGATCCAGAAAGAATTGGGCGAGCTCGACGAAGGCCAAAAGGACATTGAAGAGCTGCGCGAAAAGCTGGAGGCAGCGGGCATGCCCGAAGCGGTCAAGAAAGAAGGCTTGAAAGAGTTGAGCCGGTTGTCGCGGATGTCTCCCATGGCGCCGGATTACTCGATCACGCGCAACTACATTGAATGGCTGGTGGTATTGCCGTGGACCAAGTCGTCGGGCAGCGAGGTGGATATCGCCAGGGCGAAGGAGATCCGGGTCGAGGACCACTACGACTTGAAGAAGGTGAAGGAGCGCATTCTGGACTACCTGGCGGTGCGTCGTCTGAAGCCGGACATGAAGGGACCAATCCTGTGCTTTGTCGGACCTCCGGGTGTAGGAAAAACCTCGCTGGGACGCAGCATCGCGCGGGCGCTGGGTCGCAAATTCCAGCGAATTTCTCTCGGTGGAATGCATGACGAGGCGGAAATCCGCGGACATCGGCGCACCTACATAGGCGCCATGCCGGGCCAGATCATGCAGTCATTACGGCGAGCGGAAACAAACGACCCCGTATTCATGCTGGATGAAGTCGACAAGCTGGGACGGGATTTCCGCGGCGATCCATCGTCGGCGTTGTTGGAGACGTTGGATCCGGAGCAGAATTTCAGCTTCCGGGACAATTACCTGGACGTGCCCTTCGATCTTTCGAAAGTGCTGTTCATTTGCACGGCGAACATGCTGGATCCGATTCCAGAGCCGCTGCGGGACCGCATGGAGATTATCGAGCTGACCGGGTACACAGAAGATGAAAAGGTCCACATTGCGTTTCGGTATCTGATTCCTCGGCAGATCAAGGAAAACGGCATCGAGGAAAAAGACATTGAGTTTCCAGAGGAAGCAGTGCGCAGCATGGTGCGGCATTACACGCACGAGGCGGGCGTTCGCAAGCTGGAGCAGTGGATTGGCACCGTCTGCCGCAAGCAGGCGCGACGGATTGCCGAAGGCAAGACAGACAAACTAGTCGTCACGCCGGCGGTAATCCAGGAATTTCTGGGTGGCATCAAGGTGCGCGTGGATACGGAAATTGCCGAGCGCACCAAGCGGCCTGGGGTTGCTGTGGGGCTGGCGTGGACCCCGGCGGGTGGCGACATTCTGTTCATTGAAGCCAACCGGATGAAGGGGAAAGGCGGTTTTACAATGACCGGGCAGATTGGCGAGGTGATGCAGGAGTCGATGCAGGCCGCGCTGACCTGGGTCCGCTCCAACGCGAAACTGCTGAGCCTGAAAGAGGACTTCAACACGGAAGTCGACCTGCATATTCACATCCCTGCGGGTGCGATTCCGAAGGATGGCCCGTCGGCGGGCGTGACTCTCGCAACCACCCTGGTTTCGCTGATGACGGATACAATCATTCGTCCGCTGACCGCGATGACGGGGGAGATTACGCTGAGCGGCAATGTGCTGCCGGTCGGCGGAATCAAGGAAAAGTTCCTGGCGGCGCGGCGGGCAGGGGTTCGCGACATTATTCTGCCGGAGGAAAACCGGTTGAATGTGGAAGAAGATCTGTTGCCGGAGCAACTGGCCGGCGTGACGATTCACTATGCGCGTCGCATTGAAGACGTGCTGGCGATTGCGTTGCCGGACGCGTTGAAGCCGCGGGTGCTGGAAGAAGTGATCCAGCAGGAGCCGCCGGTGACGCAGGTGCCGGAAGCGGCGCACGCATAAGCTGGAATGATTCCCCATCTGGCGTGGAGCTGATTGCTCCCGCCAGATTTTTTTGTTCGGAACATGTTTATGTTGACCATCGGCCATTCCACGCTTGCGATCGAGGTGTTTCTTTGCGCGTTGCAGGACAGCGGCGTCAGGCTGCTGGTGGACGTGCGGACAATTCCGAAGTCGCGGCATAATCCTCAATTCGCCATGGAGGCGTTGTCGGCATCGACACATTCAGTTGGAATTGAATATCGCTGGATGCTGTCGCTGGGCGGGCTGCGTAAAGCGCAGAAAGACTCCATCAATACGGCGTGGCGGAATGCCAGCTTTCGCGGCTACGCCGACTACATGCAGACCGAGGCGTTCCAAACTGCGTTGCAGGAGCTGATGGAACTGGATATGAAATATTCGGCGGTCATTATGTGTTCGGAGGCGGTGCCATGGCGCTGTCATCGTTCGCTGATCGGGGATGCGCTGCTGGTGCGCGGACATTCTGTGGAGGATATTTTTGTCGCGGCGACAGGGAAGTTGCATCGCAAGCCGCACACCCTGACACCCTTTGCGCGGGTCGAAGGAACGCGCCTATGGTACCCCGGTGAGCCGGAGCTGCCGTTGCTGCGAGAAAACGCGTCAGACCGGATAAGCTAAATCCATGCACGTGCATGTACTGTTATTTGGCGCACTGAAGGACCTGCGAGCGCGGGAGAAGGAAACTGTGGAGCTGCCGGAACGGGCCACAGTCGCGGAATTTTTGCGTGGGTTTGTTGCGGTTGCGCCGCAGTTGGAAAAGTATGCAGGCTCGCTGGCGATTGCGGTGAACCGAGAATATGCGCTGCCATCGCAAGTGCTGTGCGAAGGCGATGAAATTGCGCTGTTGCCGCCGGTGAGCGGTGGCGCCGTCGAAGGTGAGCCGGATGATTCGATTCGCCTGCAACGCGAGCCCATCGATTTAGCGGCTTTGGTTGCCGCAGTGAAAGAAGGCGAGGCCGGTGGGGTGGTGGTATTCGACGGAATTGTGCGCAACAATACGCGCGGGCGGCGAACGCTCTATCTGGATTATGAAGCGTACGAGGTGATGGCGCTAAGCCAAATGCAGGGGCTGGCTCGCGACGCGCAGCAGCGCTTTGGGGTGCGCCGGGTGGCGCTGGTGCATCGGCTGGGGCGGTTGCAAGTAGGCGAGACCAGCGTTCTGATTGTGGTAGCTTCCGGACATCGTGCACAGGCGTTTGAAGCCTGCCGGTGGATCATCGACACGCTGAAGAAGACAGTGCCCATTTGGAAGAAAGAATGGTTCGAGGACGGCGCGGTCTGGGCTGACGGCGAGCCATTTCCGGAAGAGATTTCCATTCACAAGTCCGGCGAAGGCGGGGCTGAGAACAAGCCGTGAGATGCCGAGCAGCTCTTTATGTCTTGCCTGTGCTCGCGACAGCTTTCACTGTAACCGCGCAGACAGTCGCATTGCCGTCTCCATCCGATTCGGTGCGGGTTCGGGTGAACCTGGTTAATGTTCCCGTGAATGTGGTGGATCGACAAGGGCAGCCGGTGAGCGGGCTGCATCGGGACGATTTTTCGCTCACGGAAGATGGCCATCCGGAGACGATCCGGGTATTCCAGGCAACGGCCGTTCATCCGCTTTCGATGGTGCTGGCGATCGACACCAGCGTGAGCGTTCGCATGGATCTGAGCTTCGCCAAGCGGGCCGCCGCCGATTTGACTGCATCTTTAGTGGGTCCCGACGATCGCGTGGAGCTGCTGGGCTTTGCCGGCGATGTGACCCAGGTGGTTCCGTTTACGGGGAATCTTCACGAGCTCGATCATGGGCTGCGCACGCTGCACGGAGACGGGCCGACGGCGCTCTATGCTGCGATTGCGCGGGCGGCGAACGATCTTGCATCCCACCGTGGCCGCAAAGTGATCGTGGCGATCAGCGACGGATCGAACAGTGTGGACGATGTGGATTATGACCAGGCGCGAACGGCGGCGTTGCGGGCGCAGGCCAGCATTGAAAGTATCATCCTGGTGCCGATCGGGGCGGATGCGGGTCGCGATCTTGGGGGCGAACATGCGCTGATTCAACTGGCTCGCGATACCGGCGGGCAATATTTTTATGCCGAGGGTACGACTCCAATTCAGGAGGCGATGACGCGGCTTTCGCTGGGACTTCGTTCGGAGTATCTGCTGGGCTACTATCCCACGCAGCAGGCTGCCGGCGGCTTTCGCAGGATTCAATTGCAGCTCACCAATCCAGCATTAAGACGTGTGTATCGATTGCAATACCGTACAGGCTATTACGCCGAAGCCACGCGCTAGGCGCGATATACTTCGATTGTGAACACTCCTGGCAGCGGTCGGCGCAAGCAGAAGACTCATCCTCCGCAATCGGAAACAGGGCAGGAAGCGATGTACCTGCGCACCTTGAGCGAACGCCAGACGCCGGTGGTGGTGCAGTTGCGGGATGGCGAGGCATTGCAGGGCTGGATCGAGTATTTTGACGATCGCATGATTCGCCTGACGCGGGAAGGCAAGCCAAATCTTTTCATCTACAAGCACCAAATCCTGACGATTACGGAAAAAGTTCGCCGGCCTGCACCGCGCAGGAGCAAGCCTTCTGAGATTGAAGAACCCAACGAGGACACCATGGCATGAGCGAGCGGAATTTGTCCCATGCTGGACCGGCTTCGGAGATGGCGCGAGCTGCGGGAGCTTTGCTGCGCCGGCATTATGAACACGGGGTGGCAACCGAATACAAGGGCGAAGTCGACCTGGTGACAGTTGCAGACCGTGAGAGTGAAAAGCTGCTGGTGGAGCGGCTGCGCGCGCAATGGCCAGACTACGGCATCGTTGGCGAAGAGGGTACGCGGACGCAGATGGAATGCGAGTATCGCTGGTACATCGATCCGCTGGACGGGACGACGAATTTTGCCCATGGATTTCCAGCGTTCTGTGTCTCGATGGGTTTGGAACGGCGGGTTCCGGGAACCGCGGTGGATGCCGATGGCGAACTGGTCGCGGCGGTGATCTACGATCCGTTGCGGGACGAGATGTTTCTGGCGGAAAAGGGACAGGGAGCGACGCTGAACGACAAGCCGATCCATGTTTCCTCGACAGAAACGCTGGCTGAATCGTTGATCGCCACGGGATTTCCCAGTCGCAAACGCCACGGCAATCCAAACGTGCATTTTTATCATGAGTTCACGTTGCGATCGCATGGCGTACGCCGGGCAGGTTCCGCTGCGCTGGACCTGGCTTATACGGCGTGCGGACGGCTGGACGGTTATTGGGAGTTCAAACTGAATTCGTGGGATACGTCAGCGGGAGTGTTGCTGGTCCGTGAAGCCGGTGGCATGGTGACGTATGTCGATGGCAGCCCGTTTCATCTTGTCAGCGCGGAAGTGCTGGCTAGTAATGGAAAGATTCACGGCGCGATGATTCAGCTGTTTCAGGATATGCTTGCCGGACGCAACCTGGAGCCGATCCAATCTGCACGGGAGTTTGCCGCCGAGCGACTTGCGACGGTCGCAAAGTGAAAGGGAGAACTCTGGTGCGGTAAAATTTCCCCAGTGGACGACCTTGCATTGGCTGTGCTGCTACAATCGAGTTGGCTTGCTAGTTCCAGTTAGGAGAGTTTTGACCCATGGCTTACGTGATTGCAGAACCCTGCATCGGTACGAAGGATACCGCCTGCGTCGATGCCTGCCCGGTGGATTGTATTCATCCCAAGAAGGATGAAGAAGGTTATGAGAGCTCCAATCAGCTCTTCATCGATCCAGTGGAATGTATTGATTGCGGTGCGTGCGTGCCGGTTTGCCCGGTGTCGGCCATCTTTACCGCCGACGATTTGCCGGAAAAATGGAAGAATTACGAGCAGATCAACGCCCAGCATTACGGCCGTTAGGTCTGTTTTTTGCTTCGGGAAACGCGCAGCTCAGGGCTGCGCGTTTTTCATTGGGGACTGCTTTTCCGGCCCTGACTCAACTGACTTGAATTCTTTTCCACGCTATGACTCTGCATCAATCTGAGGCGATCGTACTGCGCACCTGGCCGTTGCGGGAGTCGGATCTACTGGTTTCATTGTTAACGCGCGACCTGGGGAAGGTGCGCGGTGTGGCCAAGTCAGCCTTGAAATCCAGAAAGCGATTTGGCGGAGCGCTGGAGCCGATGACCTATGTGCATGCGGCGTACGCTGAACGGCCTCGTCAGGAATTGGTGCGGATGGATCACTTCGAAGCAATCACATCGCCGCTGGCCGGGCCGATCGATTATCTGCGCGCGGCGACGCTAGGCTATTACGCCGAGGTGCTGGAACATGTGTTGCCGGATCACGATCCGCAGGATGCCATTTTTCGGCTGACGCTGGCGGTGCTGGAGCAGAGCCATGTGGAGCGCTGCTGGATGCCGGTGACGTATTTTTCGCTTTGGATCACACGACTGATCGGGTGGCTTCCGGAGACGGATCGATGTACGGATTGTGGCGAGTTGTTCGCGGGAGAAGCCGCGTATTTTCACGTGCAGACGGACGGTTTGAGTTGTGTTCGACATAAGAAGCCGAACAGCGGCATGTTAAGCCGGGATTCGCTGGCGCTGGCGCAGCGAATGTTGCGAGATCCAATCCTGGCAATGAGCGCAGTACCATGGACGCGGCAATCGGGAAGGGATTTGCGACGATTTTTGGTGGGCACGCTGGAACGGCATACGGAGCGTCATTTGAACTCCGCAGAAGTATTCAGTCGCATGGGCGGCTGAGGCGGCACATTCGATACAATCAGCATCAACGCGTCCGCACATGGAATGGAGTTTCTGCTCGTGGTATTCAACAGTTCTGTCGAACGAAAAAGTCCGCTGACATTTCAGGAGCTGCTGTTTCGGCTGCAGCAATTCTGGGCCAGCCGAGGCTGCATTTTGCAGCAGGCGTATGACGTCGAAGTGGGTGCTGGGACCATGTCGCCAGAGACATTTCTGCGCGTGCTGGGGCCGAAGCCGTTTCGCGTGGCGTATGCGCAGCCGTCGCGGCGACCGGCTGATGGACGGTACGGGCAAAATCCTAACCGGCTGTTCAAGCACACCCAGCTACAGGTGATTTTGAAGCCGCCGCCGGAAAATATTCAAGGGCTGTATTTGGAATCGCTGCAGGCGATCGGGATTGATCTTCGCCAGCACGATGTGAAATTCGAAGAGGACAATTGGGAGTCGCCGACGCTGGGTGCGTGGGGGATTGGCTGGCAGGTAATGCTGGATGGACTGGAAATTACGCAGTTCACGTACTTTCAGCAGTGTGGCGGCATCGATCTGGATCCGATTGCCGGTGAGATTACGTACGGACTGGAGCGCATTGCCGCATTTCTGCAGGATGTGGATTCGATCTACGACATTGTGTGGGCGCGCGATTCGGACAGCGGGAAAGATATTACGTATGGAGAAGTGCGGTTTGCGGAGGAAGTGCAGTTCTCCGTCTACAACTTTGAGAAAGCAGATGTGGAGAAGCTGTGGCAGCACTTCCGATTGTATGAAGAAGAATGCAAGGCATTGCTGGAGCAAGCGCGCGAGCTGCCCGAAGATGCAGACGACGAGGCACACAGCCGTTTGCCGCTGCTGGCCGCGTTTGATTTGTGCCTGAAGTGTTCGCATCTTTTCAATTTGCTGGACGCGCGCGGTGCAATTTCCGTGACGGAGCGAGTGGGCGTGATTGCAAGAATTCGCGCGCTGGCGGTAGCTGTAGCCAAGGCCTACGCAGCGCAACAAATGCAGGCTGCCGCCGCATAACTCTTTGGAAAGTTTTTACTGTTACTGTAACGCCGCTATCGTTCCATCCCACCTCGGCGCGTCGAGATGGGGTGCTCTTGACCTTGCAGTCTGCGTAAAAATGCCCTGAATATACAACCATTAGGAAACGAGTCGAATGCCTGCATTTCTGCTTGAAATTGGATTGGAAGAAATTCCTGCCGGGATGATCGCTGCCGCAGAGGCAGAGCTGGCACAACGCACCGAAAAGCTGCTGACGCGCGAGCGCCTGACGACGGATGCGCTGCGGGTGACAAGCTACAGTACGCCGCGACGGCTTGCGGTGCTGGTGGAAGGGCTGCTGCCCGGTCAGCCGGATATGCAGGAAGAGGTTGTCGGACCGGCCACCAAGGTTGCGTTGAAGGATGGCGCACCGACGCAGGCGGCAATCGCGTTCGCAAAAAAATCCGGCGTCGACGTGTCCACGCTGAAGACCATCCAGAATGCGAAGGGTGAATATGTTTCAGCGACGGTGCATCGGCGTGGGCGCACGGCAGCCGAGGTGCTGAGAGAGGGTCTGCCGGCGGAGATTGCTGGAATCTATTGGCCGAAGAGCATGTATTGGCGCGCGGGCAAGCCGGAACGATTTGTGCGCCCGGTGCGTTGGATGGTAGCGCTGCTGGATGAGGAAATATTGCCGTTGGAGTTTGCCCGGGTCACGGCGGGTCGAGCCAGCTATGGCCATCGTGTGCTACATGGAAATACGCCGGTGATGGTGAGCGCGCCGAGGGAATATATGAAGGCGCTGGCGGTGGCGTATGTCGAGGTGGATTCGGGCGCGCGGCGAGAGCGCATTCGCAAGGCGTTGGACAGAGCGACGCGACTGATTCCTGGCGCGCGCTGGCGAGAGGATGAAGACCTGGTGGAGATGGTGACAAACCTGACGGAGTGGCCGAGTGTGATTTTAGGCGGCTTTGAGGCGAGTTATCTCGATCTGCCGGAAGAAGTGCTGGTCACGGTGATGCGCGGTCATCAAAAATATTTTGCGCTGCAGGATGGCGAGAAAAAGTTGCTGCCGAATTTTCTGGCGGTGTTGAATTTGGAAGTCGATGAGGCGGGAGCGGCGGTGATTCGCCACGGAAATGAGCGGGTGTTGCGGGCGAGATTCAACGACGCGCGGTTTTTCTGGGATGTGGATCAGAAGATTCCGCTGATCGATCGAGTAGAGATGCTGAAGCATGTCACCTTCCAAAAAGATCTCGGTAGCTACTGGGACAAGACGGAGCGGAATCGTGCGGTTGCGCGGCGGATCATTGACCGAATCGATCCGCCGCTGTTTGATTCTGAGATAAAGTTCAACACGTTCTGCGCAGGAGTGGACCAGGCGGCGTTGCTGGCGAAAGCCGACCTGACGACCGAGATGGTGAAGGAATTTACCGAGTTGCAAGGCGTGGTGGGCGGGCTGTATGCGCGGGCGCAGCGACTGCCGGACGGCGTTGCGCGAGCGATCCATGACCACTACAAGCCTGCGTCCCAGGAGGATACGATCCCGAGTCTTCCTGCGGGTTCTGTAGTGGCGCTTGCGGACAAGATCAGCAGCATTGTCGACATGTTTGCCATTGGATTGCAGCCTACCGGATCGAAAGACCCATTTGCGCTGCGGCGCGCGGGAAATGGCGTGGTGCGCATTCTGGTCGAAGACGACAAGCTCAACGACAGGCTGCATCTCGCTTACGTTTGTTTCGCTGCCATGCAGAACACGAAGGCAATGGAGGATGGGGACCTACGCGGGACGATTTATGAGTTTCTGCTGGATCGCTTTGAGTTTTATCTTCGCGAGGCCGCCAGGGTGAATCCGCAGGTGGCGCGAGCGGTTCGCAAAGCCGGGACGACCGGCAGCGACTACGAAGTCGGCGGCCACCTGATTGGGTACGGGAAGATTGCGGGCTTTGCGAAAGCGCTGGATGCACAGGTGGGCTCGGCGAATGTGCTGGCGGTGGCGGAGTTGCTGAAGCGGACGGCAAACATTCTGCGTCAGGCGAAGGAGAAGAAAATCATTTTCGCCGATCAGGAATCCGAACGCCTGCTGCGGGAGCCTGCGGAGGCGGAATTGTCGTTCAAGGTGACCGAGGTGGATCAGAGCATCCAGCGCAGTTATCGCGAAGGAAACTACGACGCGGTGATTGCCGCGATTGCCAGCCTGCAGCCCTCCCTGAATGCGTTTTTTGATTCGGTGATGGTGATGGTGGAGGATGCGTCGTTGCGCGACAATCGACTGGCACTTTTATCGCGAACCGAGTCTGTGGTGCGCTGGGCGGCGGACTTCTCGGAGCTGGCGTCAATCTAGTTCGCTGACCGGACGGTTTTTATGTGGGCAACTGAAGAATCCCAGATCTCAAAATTGAGACCTGGGCACCCAGACACCTCGCCATCGGTGAGCGGAATTTAATTCAGCTTTTGCAGGCGCGCTACCAGCTTTTGCGCCAGGCTTTCTTCGCTCTCGGTCCATAGGAGACGAGTTTCCACGCCGCAATTCTTCTCGACTTGCGTGGTAAAGTCCACCAACTGCTGGATGTTTTTCTTGACGAAAATCTGGTCGTCTTCGTGGAGCGGAACGTCGTCGCAGAGAAACGGTGTATCCAGTCCCAAGTCGACGCGAATGTGGCCGTTTTGTTCGTAGCTGCCGTCGTCAAATTTTGGTCCCAAGCCGACGACGCGCACAACGCGGACTTCTTCTTTCCAGATTGGATCGAGCAGGCCATCGCTTTCTGGATACCAAAGCTTCCACGGCAGCTCAAACTCATAGGCACTATCTTCATGCAAAATTTCTGTGGCTTCGGCGACGGCTTGTTCTGGCGGTGCCGGCTCGTCGTTCTCCGCGATGTAGACGCGCTGAAACGTGGGCGACTGCTGCCAGTCCAACGGATAGACCGAAGCCGCGGTGACCAGAGGATGGGGAAGTTGCTCCATCACGCTGACGAGTTTTTCCGGCAGAGAGATGAGCCGGAAATTTGGGAACCACAGGCTGTAGTAGAGGGAATCTGCCATGATTTCATTGTAGATTTTTTCGCGAGTGAAAGCATTTTCACGGTGGCTCGCGATGCGAGATTCACCCTACCCCACCCTAGCTGCGCCAGGGCAGGGCGCCCACAACATCTGCGCTTGAAATGAGAAGATGGTGGTATGCGTTGGACAATTGAACGATTGCGCCTGGCAATCATCGTGGTGGCTGCGATGCTGGTGCTGTCCATCATTGGGTCGATCGTTTACGGGCGCTGGCGAATTCACCATGCTGTGCAGGATTTGCCGGCGCGTATGGGACTACAGATTCAGCAAACCACGCAAGGTTTTGTCTTGTCGAAAACGGATGAGGGCAGAAAGCTCTTTACGCTGCATGCATCGCGTGCGATCAGTTTTAAAACCGGCGGACGGGTACAGTTGCACGATGTAGAAATCGACATATACAACCGGCAGAATGACCAGGCGGACACCATCTCCGGCAAAGATTTTGAGTACGACAAGGACAACCAGCTTGTGATTGCGCAGAGGGTGGCGCACATCACGCTGCACCCTCCGCCTCCCGCACATCCGACGTCCGCGACGAATGCGGATGCGCAGATCATTCACGTCACGACGCACGGACTGATCTTCCATCAAGAAACCGGCGAGGCCACCTGCAATGGTGAAGTGGATTTTCAATATTCGAAATCGACTGGGAAGGCGCTAGGGGCACAATATTTCTCGAAGACCGGGCAGTTAATCCTTGAGTCGCAGGTGGTGTTGACGACGGAGATGCAGAACCGTTCCGCCGTCATCCACGCCTCGCACGCGACCTACGATCGGGAATCAGCGCAGGCATATTTGGTGCAGCCGCGGTATCTTTCCACCGGTTCCAGTGCGGACCACCATGGCAGCGCGGGCGCTGCGACAGTGTTTTTGCGGCCGGATGGTTCGGCTGAACGGATGGACGCGCAGGGCTCGGTGGAGATGGCTTCCGCAGACGGAACGGGAGTCCGTTCCTCGTCGATGCGAGTGGATCTCGACGAGAACAATCAGCCGCGGCAGGCGGATTTTTTTGGCGGAGTGGAGCTGACCCAGAATCAACCGACGCAGCAGACGGTGGGTACGGGTCGCAATGCGGTGGTCGACTATGACGGGAACGGTCATGCGAAGCGGGTCACACTGGATGGGAATGTGAACCTCCAGCAGCAGATCGATGCGGACAAGAACGACCTGCATCGCGCTCTGACGGCAAACCATCTGGTGCTGCATCTGAAACCCGCGCAGCTGAATCGGAAAAACGCGAAGGGGGAGAGCGGTCAGCGGCAGTTGCAGGAGGCAGATGCGAGCGGCGGCGCGGTGTTTACTTCGCAGAACATGGTGAAGGGGCATCCGGCGCAGGAGACAAGCGTGGCTGCGCAGAGCATGAAGGCAATATTTGCGCCCGGAAATGAGATGCGGCATCTAGATGGTGTGGGGCAGACGCGCATGCGCATGGTGGCGCCGAATGGAGACGTCGATACCAGTACCGGAGATGTGCTGTCGATCGATTTTGTGACCGGAACGCCAAAGCGAGCCGCCGCCCGCCATGGCGGAACGGGCCCAACCAATGCTCCATCGATACGAACGGCGGTGCAGACGGGGAACGTGGTTTTGCAGCAAGTCTCTGCGAAAAAGGTAGGTGGAACGAGTGGTTTGGGGGGCACACAGAACTCTACGGCGACGGCAGCTCGCGCGGAATATGACGGAGCGACCGATACCCTGACATTGACGGGGAAACCGGTCTTCCGCGATGAAGAATTGGAGATGACCGCAGAGCGATTCGCGGTCGAGCGTGCAGCAGGCACCGTGCGGGCGACTGGTTCCGTGCAGGCCACGGTTCGCGCCAGCAACCAGGCCGGCTCCGGAGGGCTGTTGAGCGGCAATCAGGCGACGCACGTGATCGCTCGCCAGGCGCAGATGCTGCATGATTCGCAGAAGGCCATCTTCACCGGCCAGGCGCGGTTGTGGCAGGGTGGTAATTCGGTGGAGGCGCCGGTGATTGAGCTGTCGCAGAAGATGCAGACCGTGACCGCCTACGGCAAGGAATCCTGCAAGCAATGTGTGCATACGACGTTTCTTGGCCAGGCTGCGGAACCTGCGCCATCGGGAAAACCCAAGGCGATAAAAGCTGGGGACCTGGCGGAGGGAAACAGCAATCGGGGGCCGTCCACCTATCGAGTGCTGAGCCAGCGGCTGCTGTATTCGGACGCGGAACGGAAAGCCACGCTCTCAGATCACGTCGAGGCCATCAGTTCCAATGGCGATGTTTTTGCCGACCGGGCGGAAGTCTTTCTGACGCCGGCGTATGCTCATGCCCAGGCTAGACCAGGGATTGCGACAGCGGAGACGGCTAAGAAAATGTCGCCCGATGGCAGCAGTTCACCGCAATCCTCCGTTGAACGGATTGTTGCCACTGGACACGTGGTGGTGGCTCAGCCGGGGCGGCGTGGAACCGGGACGCGACTGGTATATACGGCGAGTGACGGACGGTTTGTGCTGACCGGGGACGGAGCTCATCCTCCCCAGGTGGTGGACTCGATACAGGGTACGGTAACGGGCGAGGTTCTGACATTTTCTTCTGAGACACAGGCGATAATAGTTAGCGGAAGCCCGAACAATGCGGCAGTGACAAAGACGCGGGTGCGGAAAAAATAATGCAACGACTGATAACCGATCAGCTGGCGAAAAATTATCGGGGAAGGCAGGTCGTGCGAGGCGTTAGCCTCGAAATCCACAAAGGCGAAGTGGTCGGCCTGCTGGGGCCGAACGGCGCCGGCAAGACCACAACCTTCTACATGATTGTTGGCCTGGTTGAACCGGACGCGGGCCGCGTGCTGGTGGGCGATCTGGACATTACGCGGCTGCCGATGTATCTGCGGGCGCGGAAATTCGGCATCAGTTATCTGCCGCAGGAGCCGTCGGTCTTCCGCAAGCTAACCGTGGAAGAGAACATTCTAGCGGTGCTGGAAGTGCAGCCCGGGGGATGGCAGCAGCGGCGGGCGCGCATGGAGCGGCTGATCGAACAGCTGAGCCTTGGGCATGTACGGAAGACGCGCGGGTATGCGCTCTCTGGCGGGGAACGTCGACGGGTGGAGATTGCCCGGTGCCTTTCGATTGAGCCCAATTTTATTTTGTTGGACGAGCCTTTTTCTGGAATCGATCCAATCGCGGTACACGACTTGCAGGACATTATTTTCGACCTGAAGGCCAGCGGGTATGGCGTTCTAATCACCGACCACAACGTGCGCGAGACCCTGACGGTGACCGACCGAGCCTACATCATCAACGAGGGCAAGATTTTTCGCACCGGCACGCCGGAAGAACTGGGCCAGGATCCGGAAGTTCGACGGGTCTATCTGGGCGAAGGGTTCACCTTGAATTAGTGCCCTGAGTCTGAAGTGTATTCAGCGAGTCGATGCATGGAAGCGATTCGAACAGGAGCACTCAGGGCTGGCGCCCATCTGTTTTGGGTTGTTTACGACGCAATGGAACCGGCGCCGTGATGCAGGATAAAAATCGGTTTTTTAAGGAATGTAAGACTCAGGACGCGAGGAAGGATCCTCCCATGATTCTGAGAATTTCGGTGGTTGCCAACCCCTCTGCCATCACCAGCGTAACCATCTAAACGCCTCTGCAAGCAATTCTCGTGCAAAGTTTACAAATATAAGATTATAAGATAGATAGAGGCTGTTTGTGGGGCCCAGGCGCAATTGGCCGAGCCAGCTCCATGTAGACTGGACTTAACCCCCGACGTTCGATTGGAAACGCTTTATGGCTCTACTTCAACCCCGGCTCAATTTGAAGGTTTCGCAGAAGCAGATCCTGACTCCGGGTCTGGTTCAGATGGTCAGCTTGCTGGCCTTGAACAAGCAGGAATTGAAGGAGATGATCGACGCGGAGCTTCTGGAGAACCCGATTCTCGAGGAGTTGGAAGAGGCGGTTCCGCTGGCGGAGGAAATTCGCACCCCGGAAGAAGCGGCTCCCGCGGGCGAGGAAAAAGCTGAAGAGAAAGATCCGTTTGACGAGATCGACTTTGGCTCCTACTTTCAGGACTACCTGGACCCCGGGTATCGCACCCCGCAAAGCACCGAAATCAACGAGAAGCCCTCGTTTGAGAATTTTCTCTCCAAGCCGACGACCCTGACCGATCATCTGATGTGGCAGTTGGGCTCGCTGCATTTGACGGAGGGTGTGCGGGAAGCTGCCGAACTGATCATCGGCAACCTGGATGAAGATGGATATCTGACCGCCAGCGATGAAGAGTTGCTGGCCGTGCTGGCACAGCAATTTCCGCAGCAGCAAGAGCCGGCGGCGCACGCAGGAGTCGCTGCCAACTCCAACGGGCATCAGCCACTCGTCGAGTCGCAGGCTGACAGCGGGGCGGCGGGGTTGAACGGGGCGGTGACCTCGAGCAACGGAGTGGCGCATCACGGGCCGGATGCGGTGGCCGGCAACATTGAGCAGGAAACCAATGGGCACAAGCCTGCGATTGACTATCCGCCAGCATTGAAACGCGACCTGGCAGAGGCGCTGCACATTGTGCGGAGATTCGATCCTGTCGGCATTGCCGCGCGCGATCTGCGGGAGTGCCTGTTGACGCAATTAGACGTGCGAACCCAGCAGGCGAGTGATTTGGCGCAGGGCATTCGTCTGGCCGCTGCTGCAGCGACTGATGAGGATGAGCTTGAAGATAATTCGCGGATGAACGGCGCCGCTACGGCGGTGGGTGAGGCCGATCGCCTTGCGTCGGAGCGAATTCAGTCGGAAGCCTGTGAGGTGATGGCGCTGGCGCGGCGCATTATCGACGAATTTTTGCCCAACCTGCTGAAGCGTGACATCCGTGAGCTGGCCCGCTTTACCGGCAGCCCGCAGCCCAAGGTGCAGCTGGCCATCGAGTCGATTCGTGGCCTGGATCCGAAACCCGGTCAGCGTTACAACCGCGAGCAGGTACGACTGATTGAACCGGATGTGGCGTTCCAGAAGCGCGATGACGATTACGTCATCTTGATCAACGATGAAGAGATGCCGACCTTGCGGCTGAACCAGGGATATCGACGCATGTTGAGCCAGGAAGGCACGGAACGGGAAGTTCGCGATTATGTGAAGGAACGGTATCGCTCCGCGATTCAGCTAATGCGCAACATTGAGCAGCGGAAGAATACAATTCTTCGCACCTGTGAAGTGATTGTTCGGCGTCAGCGGGAATTTCTGGAGCAGGGCGTCGACTTCCTGAAGCCGATGATGATTAAAGACGTGGCGGAAGAGATCGGGGTGCATGCCTCCACAGTGAGCCGCGCGGTCGCCAATAAATATGTACACACGCCGCAGGGAGTGTTCGAACTGCGGTTCTTTTTCTCTGAGGGGGTCAATGGCCCGGAAGGATCGGACACACCGTTATTGCTGCTGAAGCGCAAGGTGAAGAAGATGATTGAGAACGAGGACTCCAGCAAGCCGTTGACGGATGATGCCATTGCGCACCTGCTGCAGTCGCAGGGAATTGCGGTGAATCGTCGGACAGTGGCGAAATACCGCGAAGACATGGGAATTCCCAGCACCCACCAACGTCGCGTGCGCATCTGAATAAATAGTTGAATCAACAGAGACCAGACTCAGGAGGGACGCGGATGGACTCCGAACTTACTGGAAGAAACGTCAAGGTCACGAAAAGCCTGCGGGCCATGGCGGACGAAAGCCTGGCCCGAATCGAGAAGATTGTGGGCCGAGGCGCTAGTGCCCGTATTATTTTTCGTTCTCAGAAACATCTTTCCATCGCGGAAGTCACCGTGAATGCTCGTCACCACAAAGTAGTGGGTGTGGCCGAAGGGCCCGATCATACGGTTGCCTTGCGCACCGCGCTGGAGAAGGCGGAGAAGCAGGCGATTCGATGGAGGAAAAGCAAGGTCGAGAAAAAGCGCCAGGCCAAGCCGATCCGCGCGGTGCTGCCGGAGACTGGAGGAGCGATTGTGCCTGAGGAAGTGGCGGCGCTTGCTCGCAAAAACGGAAACGCGGCATCGCCGGCAAAGAGAAAGCCTTCTGGAGTCCATATCGTTCCCGCGCCGGAGGCCATGGCGCTGCGCCCCATGACCATTGAAGAAGCGGTGAAAGAGGCAGAAGCCGGGGATCGCCAGGTATTTGTATTTCGCGATCTGGCTGGCGATTTGAAAGTGCTGCACTGCGCGGGCGATGGATTGGTGCGCCTGACGGAAGTTTTATAACCGAGGTGCGCCGCGAAGAAATTCTGCGGTTATGCGTTTGACCGTATAATTATGGCTCGCCCTCTCTGCATAGTGAAAGCTTGATGCGGAGTGGAAGAGGACAGATGCCGGGGACTGCAAAGAGGAAACAAGCAAAGCCAAAGACTGCCACGTCGGCGCGTGGAAAGAAGTCGCTGGCGGATGCAGTCCGATTTGGGGCGTCTACAGCGCGGCGTGTTCGAAGCAGCGAAATCAAACGGCCACTCGCAGAGAATGAGCTGGTCATTCTGACCGGCATGTCGGGATCAGGAAAATTGTCGGCGCTGAAGGCGTTCGAAGACCTGGGCTATTATTCCGTCGACAATTTGCCGATCGATCTGATTCCGGCTTTTGCCGATCTGATTCGTCAATCTCCGGAGACAAATCGTGCCGCGCTGGTCGTTGATGTGCGTGAGGGCTCGCATCTCGATCGCTTCCCGGCTATATTGCGCAAGGTGCGGCAGACAACATCGACGCGGCTGCTCTTTCTTGAAGCGTCTGAGGAGGCGCTGCTGCGACGATTTTCAGAAACGCGGCGGCCACATCCTCTGGGCCGCATCGACACTATTCGGCGCTCGATTCAGTCGGAACGAAAACTGCTGGAACCGCTGCGCAACATTGCGGACGTCTGCATCGACACGACGAATTTCAATGTGCATGAATTGCGTGCTCATATCAATGGGCTGTTTCAGCCGGAGAGCGGCGAGAAGAACCTGCTGATTTCGTCCATTAGCTTTGGTTATAAAAATGGAGTACCGCAGGAAGCTGATTTGGTGTTCGATGTGCGCTTTCTGCCCAATCCCCACTTCATTCCGGAGTTTCGTCCGCTGACCGGACAGGATGAGAAAGTGGTGCGCTACATCAATCGCTTTCCGGAGACGAAGGAATTTATTCAGAAGGTCCACGACCTGCTGCTATTTTTATTGCCGCATTACGTGCAGGAAGGCAAGAGCTATCTGAGCGTTGCATTCGGGTGTACCGGTGGTCAGCACCGCTCGGTGATGATCGCGGAAAAGATACAGGCGCTGCTGCAGGCCGATGGCTACCAGGTGAAATGCTTGCATCGGGATATGCCGAGGTAGGTTGTACACGCCCCCAGTCCTATGCTTCGGAAATGAGACAACGTGCGCGTAGCCTACTTTGTTCTCAGTTTTGGCTGCGCGCAGCAATCCAGTTGTACAGCCACGCGGTAACTGCTCCGCCGACTAGATCAATCCCACAACACTTCCAACGGGACTGATGTTATATCCCCGATAAATCTGGCCGATCAATGTGACACTATGCGTGCTGCCGTCAAAAGCGATGATCCTACCAAGTCAGTGCGAAAAGGCACCCCCCCCACACGATTCCGCAGGTCAGTGCAAAGCCTTTCACATTGATTTTCATAGTTCCTTCCTTTCTTCTTTTTCGCGACCAATTGTAGAGCGGATTCAGAGTCGTGGCAGGGAGAAACAAAGGTCGTCCTTCTTCCGTCTACAACTACATAAGCTGGACGGCGTCGACGTCGACGGTGAGATGACGGCGGGGAATGTCTGCTGCATCGGCGAAGGCAAGCATCTGGCGCACGGCGGCGGCGAGTTGTTTCCGCGACGATGCTTTCAAGATCAAATGAAAACGATGGATGCGCTTGATCCGCGCAATCGGCGCGGCGGCGGGACCCAGCACGCGCACCCCTGGAAACGTCTGGTGCTGAAACCACTGGCCGAGTTGACTGGCCCACTGCGAAGCCTTCGCGGGGTCGGTGTGCTCGATCAAAATATTCGTCAGCATGGCCGCGGGCGGATAGTGCAGCAGGCGACGATAGCGCAATTCCTGCTCAACAAAGCCGAGGTAATTGTGCTTGGCGGCGGAACGGATGGCGTAGTGCTCCATGTGGTGGGTCTGCACCAGCACGCGACCGGGCAATTCTCCACGACCGGCGCGACCGGCGACCTGGGTAAGAAGTTGAAAGACGCGCTCGGCGGAGCGGAAGTCGGGCAGGCTGAGGGCGTGATCGACGCCGAGCACGCCGACGAGGGTGACGCCGTGGATGTCGTGACCCTTGGCGATCATTTGTGTACCGACCAGCAGATTGACTTCGCCGCTGTGCAGGCGGGCGAGAATGCGTTCGTAGTCGCGATGATGGCGCATGGTGTCGCGATCCATGCGGGCGATGCGGGCGTGCGGGAACAGCTCCTGCAACCGCTCCTCCCCCTGCTGCGAGCCGACACCGAAAAAATACAGATGTTCACTTTCGCATTTTGGGCAATGCTTCGGGACGGTGCGACGAAAACCGCAGTAGTGGCATTCCATGCGCTGGTGCACTGGAGAGTGCGTTTCGTCTTCCGCCGTGGACTTGTGATGGGTGAGAGCGATGGCGCAGTTGTCGCACTCCAACTTATCGCCGCACGCGCGGCACATCACGACGAAGGAATAGCCACGCCGATTCAACAGCAGCATGGCCTGTTCGCCGCGACCGAGCGTCGCCTCGATTTCCTCCGTCATGGCGCGAGAGAGCAGAGCTTCCTGACCGGTCTCGGCAAATTCCCGGCGCATGTCGATCAAGGAAACTTCCGGCAGCGGTCGATTGCCGACACGCTGCTTCAACGAGAGCAAAGAATATTTGCCGCGCTGAGCGTTGGCCCACGATTCAAGCGACGGCGTGGCCGAACCGAGGACGACGGTGGCGCCAGCCAGTTTGGCCCGCATTACGGCAACATCGCGGGCGTGATAGCGTGGCAACTCCGCCTGCTTGTAGGACGTGTCGTGCTCCTCGTCGATGACGATCAGCGCCAGGTCGGCGATGGGCGCAAAGACAGCCGAGCGAGTGCCGACGACGACGTGGGCTTCGCCGCGGCGAATGCGATGCCATTGCGCGGTGCGTTCCGCACCACTGAGCGCGGAGTGCAACAGTGCCACCTGGTCGGCGAAGGTGAAGCGCAATTGCGCCAGCATGGCAGGAGTGAGCCCGATTTCTGGAACCAGGAGCAGGCTCGACAGACCAGCGTCGAGCGCACGGCGCATGGCGGCGATGTAGACGGCAGTTTTGCCGGACCCGGTGACGCCGTGCAGCAGAAACGGCTGGAATTTTCTGGAGTGAACGCTCGCGGCAATCTGCAACATCGTCTCTCGTTGTGCATCGTTCAGCATGGCCTCGACCGGCACGGAGGAGGACGGGAGGTCGCCTGAGAGAGCAAAGCCGCCGAGGGCGTCTTCAGCGGGCGCTTCTTCGATACGGACCAGTTCGCGCCGGACCAGCGTGCCCAGTGTGGAATCGGGTATAGGGATCTCGCGGATTTCTGAGACGAGCAGACGACCGCCAGCACTGGCTATCTCCGCTAACAGTCGCTGCTGATTTTCATTCAGTTTGGGGAGCCGCACATCCGGAACCAGCACGGCCATGCGGACGGTTGTGCGAATTTCGCGTGCGGTGGCGGTGGATTCACGTGTGATGAGTCGCTTGGCGACGAGCTGATGCAGGAGTGCTGCGCTGGCGGAAGTTTTGTTGCGCAGTGTGGCGGCGCGAGACTGGCCATGCTCGGCGAGAAATGTGAGGACGGCATGCTCGGATTGGTCGGCGGCATTCGATCCCAGGGTTTGCTGGTGGGGAGTTTCAAGGATGGCCGCGCCGCGCGGCGTGATGGAGTAGGCAATTTCCTTACGCACTTCTGCGCCAAGGGGAAGCATGGTGCGCAGCACTTCGCCGAGGGGTGCGATGTAATACTCGGCGATCCACGAGCCGAGCTGCAGCAAATGTTCGGAGAGCACCGGCTCCTGATCGAGGACGCGCAGGATGGGGCGAATCGTTGCCGGAGAAATATTTTCCGATGAGGCGCTGCTTTCGTTTACAGGAGAGCGATCACGGAGTGCGACGACAACACCCTGAAGCTGCTCGCGACGAAAGGGGACGAGGACGCGGCCGCCGACAACTGGGTCGCCGCGTTCGATGGAATAGGTGAAGACGCGGTCCACGGGAACGGGCAGCGCGACATCACAAAAATGCGGCATAAGGAATGTTTACACGAGACAGGGGCAGCGGCACGAGAAGCCGGAAATTCGTCGCCCGACCATCACATCTCAGAATCGAGATGTGATGGGATAAGGAGGAAGGCTTCAGCGATGATCGAGTAGTTTGTGGTTGAGGACCATGAGCTGCTGGATCAGGAGAAGCCTTCTATGAAGATTGCAGGATGTGATTTTCATCGGGGGGGCACCCAAATCTCGTTGTTTAGTGGGCGGCGACGAGGAATTCGTCGAAATGCGCCAAGGTACGCTGCTGCGCCAATTTTGCGGCGGCCTCGTTGTAGCTGGCGTTTCCATCGCGATTGAAAGCGTGACCGGCACCCGCATAAGTAAAGACGGAAAAGCCGGGGTACTCATGCCGCACTTCTTCGACTACGGACTGCGGAATGTGATTGTCGTCGAGGCCGAAGTGGAAAATCGCGGGACAGGAAAATCTTTCGTGGATGTGATGTTGAATTCCGCCGGGATAGTAGGAAACGGTGGCGTCGGGATGGAGGCGCGTGTTGCTGACCCAGGCAAGTGTGCCGCCCCAGCAGAAGCCGACGACGCCGACTTTGCGAGCGCCATGCTCGCGAAGATACTGAATGGCAGCGGCAATGTCCGCGAGGGTTTGATCGAGCGGGATGCGTTGCACGATTTGCATACCTTGTCTGGCTTCATCGGGTCCGTAGGCTAGTTCCACGTCGCGCTGGGCGCGGTCAAACAATGCCGGCGCAATGGCCAGATATCCGGCGCGGGCGAAGCGATCCGCTACCGATCGGATGTGTGGGTTCACGCCAAAGATTTCCTGCAGGACGACAAGGCCGGCTTTGGGCTCGCCGCTGGGCTGGGCGATGTAGGCATCAAACTTGTGGCCATCGGAGGCCTGCAATTGTGTGTGCTGCGACATTTCTAATCTCCTCTTGTATCGATAGGATGCACTCACCAGGGAACGCGCATGCAGTCGCGTCGGACTTCATTCCTGGGTGCGTTTTGGAGGCGTCAGGTTGAGATACTTCATGGCGAGCTGCAGATCTTTCCATGTTTCGGCTTTTTGCCGGGGATCACGCAACAGGTAGGCCGGATGATAGGTGACGATGAGCTTGGTCCCCATACAATCATGCATTTTTCCACGCAACACGGAGAGCGCAGCTTTGGAACCCAGCAGATAGGTGGCGGCGGTGGATCCCAATGCGACGATCAACTTTGGACGCACAACGCCAATTTGCTGAAAGAGAAACTGGGTGCAGATATTGGCTTCTGCGGGCTCGGGCACGCGATTTTTCGGCGGCCTGCACTTGACGATGTTTGCGATGTAGACACGCTGGCGATTGAGGCTCATGGCCGCGATCATGTTGTTCAGCAATTGTCCGGCACGGCCGACGAAGGGGATGCCCTGCATATCTTCATCGGCTCCGGGGCCTTCGCCGACGAACAGCAACTCGGCATTGGGATCGCCATCGCCGAAGACAATTTTGTGGCGACCTTCAAAGGCGAGTTGGCAGCGGGTACAATCTCCAATTTCCTGGAGGATGGCCTCGAGCGCTGCGGCGCGGGACTCGGGTGCGATGGATGGCGAAGAAAAGTCGATGGCGGCAGGGGCTACGAGAAGGCTGGATTTTGGCGGCATGATGGGTAGGGGCTCGGCGACGACAGGATAGGGTGTTGGGGTGGGTTCGGGTAATGAGGAAAGCGGCTCGACGATTGAAAGAGTCGCATCTTCAGTGCCGCGATAGAAATCCACGCCGCCCATTTCTCTGCAATAGGTAAGGACCGTGGCGAGTTGCTGGCGTTGTTCTGGAGAGAGAGCCGTTTTCATAAATTCATTGAACGATAGATTACGAAAAGAATTTTAGTTGTTGCTGTCAGGCGGGCTTCAACCTACCCACCTACCTCCCACCCCACCAGGGTTACGTTCGTCGCGGACTCCGGTTTCGTCAGAATGGGCACCCATAATTTTTGTAGTACGAGAAGAAATCAGCGATTGGCCAGGACAGAAACTGCATTCAACTCGGCTACGATCTGGCGTGGGCGGCGCAATTGCTGGACTTCATCCAGAATCCGATCGGCAAGCAGGCGTTTCGACATCTCCGGCAGTTCATGGGCGGCGTTTGCGGTTAAGAAGGTGACGGCGTTGCGGTCGGAGTCGAAGCCTATCTGCGGGCGGGCTACATCGTTCAGCACGATGGCGTCGACGCCTTTGCGAGCCAGTTTGTCTCGTGCATGTTCGAGTGGGTTTTCAGTTTCGGCAGCAAATCCGATGACCAGCGTGCCCGGCTGGCGAACTTTCATGACTTCCGCCAGGATGTCTGACGTGGGTTCAAGTTCGATAGTGATGGGGCCGGTGCGTTTGATTTTCTGTTCGGCGCGCAAGCGTGGCCGGTAGTCCGCGACGGCTGCGGCTTTCATGATCAGGGTGGCACTGGGAAGATGTTTCAGCACCGCCTGTCGCATTTCCTCTGCCGTTGTGACGGCGACAAATTCGCAGCCGGCGGGTGGAGCGAGGCGGGTGGGCGCGCTGACCAGAATGACGCGTGCGCCGCGCTGTCGAGCCGCTTCAGCCAGTGCGTATCCCATTTTTCCGCTGGAACGATTGCCGATGTAGCGCACCGGATCGACAGGTTCGCGAGTGCCGCCGGCCGTGACAAGGACAGTTTCGCTGACCATGTCGTGACGGCGATGGAGGACATCCAGGATGATCCGCACCAGATCGTCCGTCTTCGCCAGACGACCTTCTCCGAGCATGCCGCAAGCGAGGTAGCCGGTATCCGGTGAAACAATGGTGGCTCCGCGAAGGCGGAGAGTTTCAAGATTGGCCTGTGTGGCCGGGTGCTCCCACATCTGCACGTTCATGGCGGGCGCCAAAATCAGCGGAGCGGGCGTGGCGAGGGCCATGGTGGTGAGAAAATCGTCGGCCATGCCGTGAGCGAGACGAGCGAGGATGTCCGCAGTCGCGGGCGCGATGATCAGGGCCTGGATCGACTGCGCTTCGGAAATATGTTCAATGGCGGAGTTGGCGTTGGGAACCGGGCCGTCGCTGTCCCACAAGCCGGTAATGACGCGGTGACCGGTCAGACCTGCGAATGTCAACGGGGTGATGAATTGCTGCGCAGCCGCTGTCATGACGACATGCACATCGAGCGCCTGCTGTTGCAACGCTCGTACGAGTTCTGCTGCTTTATAGGCAGCAATTCCTCCGGTAACGCCGACCGTGACCTTCATGGGGTGATTGTAACCCGGGTATCCGGTTGCTTGCCGATTTCGTTAGAGGGCGCGACAGTCGTTATCGGAGACAACCAGGGCGAAGGTATCCCGAAGCCATACGATTGAAATCGACGCGAGCCACAGGGAGCGGCTACCTTGACCGAAGTCAGCACGGAAAGGGTATCGCCAGTTCTGCTTTATGTGTGCAAGATCGGCGTGTAGCCGGCAGGCAGTCCCAGTTCTTTCCGGGACGGTCCCTCGGGAACGACGTAGCTGATGAGTCCAGCCTGCAGTTCGTCTTGCGCAATGCGGGTTGCTTTGGTGGAGCGGCTGGGGACCACTGGACTGGATCCAGACTGCAACTGGCGAGCGCGACGGGCGGCTACGTGGACTGCCCGGTATTTACTTTCTTTCACTGCAAGTTCTTCCATGGTGCGACCTCCGGCAATTCGGGGAAACTGAATGCTGGTTCAAAACCAAATCAGGGACTGCGATCGATTGACTTCAGCTTACAGCGATAAACCGAAAGACGCTAGCACAGGCTGCAGGCGTGTTGCAGAGTTCTGCAACAGGCATTGTTCGGCTAATTTCTTGTAGCGGAGTAGCTCAGAGATCAGCGACGGGTCGTTGCTGTGTTCGGGATGCGCTGCATTGCGCTCCGCGATTACGATGGCGCTCAACTCTTCCGCGGCGCGCTCCAGAACGTCGTTAACAAGCACGTAGCGATACTCGTGATACTTCTCGATCTCGTGGCGAGCGGTGGCGAGACGTTTCTGGACCACGGATTCTTCCACTCCGCCTTCGGCGCGACTGCGGTTGCGAAGTCGCCGTTCCAGCACGTCGGGATTGGGTGGGAGGATAAAGATGGTAATCGCCTGGGGCATATTTTGACGGACCTGCGCGGCCCCCTGAACGTCGATGTCGAGTAACAGATCGTTGCCACGGGCAGCCGCCTGCTCCAGGCTGCTGCGAGCGGTGCCATAGTAGTTGCCAAACACGTCGGCGTGCTCGAGAAACTCGTTGGCAGTGATCATCCCCTGGAACTGATCGCGCTGGATGAAGTGATATTCGCGGCCTTCCTGCTCTGAACCGCGTGGAGCGCGCGTGGTGTAGGAGACAGAAAAGTCGAGATTGGGCACCATGGAGCGCAGCTGGCTGACCAGCGTAGATTTTCCGGAGCCGGAGGGTGCGGAAAGAATAAATAAAAGTCCTGCCACGTGCAGGAGTCTCCTGAACTTGAAAAGGAATGGTTCCCTTCAGCTTACTCGAGATTCTGTACCTGCTCGCGAGCCTTTTCGATTTCCGACTTCATGGCCAGGCCCAACTCTGTGATGCGAAGGCTGCGTGTGGCGATGCTGCCTGTTTTCGAGAGGGCAGTGTTGGCTTCTCGGGTCATTTCCTGCAGCATAAAGTCGAGCTTCTTGCCCACCTCGCCGCCTTGATTGAGAAGCCGGCGAAATTGATCGATGTGGGCGCGGAGTCGTGCCAGTTCCTCTTCGATGTCGCTGCGTTCGGCCAATAGCGCGGCTTCCTGCAGAATGCGGTCGCGATCGAGATTGAAGGTGTCGCCGAGGAGCTCGCGCATTTTCTGGTCGAGTCGCTCGGTCTGCGCCTGTTGCATGTCGGCACGCAGGGAGGAAAGCTCTTCGACATGTTCCTGCAGGCGAGACAGGATCTTTTGCAACTCTTGCGCGAGGACTTCACCTTCCTGCGCGCGCATGGCATTCAGGCTTTCCACGGCGGGTTGAAGCGCGGCTGCCGCGGCCAGTTCAATCTGGGTTTGCTCGGCTTCTTCTGGGCGGGGCGATTCCATCGACCAGACCCCGGGGAGTCGAAGGGCGGAGTTCAAATCCGGCTGCACGCCCCGTACTTTGTGTTCACTGCTGGCGGCTCGAAAGGCTTCAATATAAGCCTTGACCATGGCTGGATTGTATTGCGGTGCGGGTACGATGCTCTCTCGCTGGACGGAGAGGCGCACTTCAATGTGACCGCGAACCACATGTTCCTTTATGGTTTTCCGCCAAAGAATTTCAAGCGCGTCCATGCCGTTTGGCAGGTAGAACTGCAAGTCGAGATAGCGGTGGTTGACGCTTTTCAGCGTCAGGACGAAGGTGGTGTTTCCGGGCGCGACGCCGGTCAGGCGGGCAAAACCGGTCATGGAACGAATCGGCAACTGGCTCATGAATGATTCCTTGCTGCGACCGCAGCCTCTGAGATATCGAAGAATTGCAGCTGATGCAGTTTTTGAAATGTGGGAGAACTTTTCAGCAGTTCCTCATAGGTGCCGATGGCGGTGATCGAGCCTTCTTCAAGAACGGCAATGCGGGTGGCGCGGCGGACTGTGGAAAGGCGATGGGCGATGACGAAAACGGTGCGGTGTTGCATCAGGTTCGCAAGAGCGGCTTGCACGAGCGATTCACTCTGAGCGTCGAGGGCGGAGGTGGCTTCGTCCAAAATCAGGATCGGCGCATCTTTCAGCAGGGCGCGAGCGATGGCCAGACGCTGACGTTCGCCGCCGGACATGCGGAAGCCCTTTTCTCCGATGATGGTGTCGTAGCCTTCCGGCATCTGCTCAATAAAATCGTGCGCCAGTGCAGCCTTGGCGGCGTCGATGATCTTCTGCTTGGGAACGTCGGGCTGGCCGTAGGCGATATTGTTGCGCACGGTGTCATTGAACAGGATGGTTTCCTGGGTCACTTTGGCGATCAGCGCGCGCAGAGAATGCAGGCTGACGTCGCGCAGGTCATGGCCGTCAATCATGATGGCCCCGCTGGTGACATCGAAAAAGCGAGGAATCAGGTTGACGAGCGTGGTCTTTCCTGCGCCACTGGGACCGACGATCGCGATCACTTCCCCGCGGTGTGCGGTCAAATTGATGTCGCGCAGCACCTGCTTTCGGCCCTCTTCGTCGGAATAGCAGAAGCTGACGTGATTGAAGGAAAACGTCTTTTTGAAGGCTTTCAACTGGACGGGATGCGGTTTCTCGCGAACATCGTCCTGAGCATCCATGAAGCTGAAGATGGAAGACGAAGCGCCGAGGGCCTGTTGAAAGTTGTTGTAGAACAGGGCAAACTTTCGCACCGGATCGTAGAGTTTGAAGACTGCGATGATAAAGGCGATGAAGGCGCCCTCTGTCATGGCATGCTGCTGAATGCGGATACGGCCGAGCAACAGCAGCAAAGCGATGGCGATAGCGCCGATCAGGTCCATCAATGGCGAACTGATGGCCTGAGCGCTGACCGATCGCAGGTTGGCGCGGAACAGACGGCGGGCCGCAGTGCGAAAGCGGATCAGTTCCCACACCTCCATATTGAAGGCTTTAACGATGCGGTTGCCGGTGACGGTTTCATGCAGGATGTTTTGAATCTCCGCCAGCTTGTCCTGGCCGGTCCGCGTCGTTGAGCGAACGCTGCGTCCGATGCGGCGCGCCGACGACATCACCACCGGGACGAACAGCAGCAGCACCCAGGCCAGCTTGCCTCCATACAGAATGACGACGGCGATGAGAAACAGGAAGGTGAAGAATTGCTGCAGAAAATCCGACATGACTGTCGACATGGCGAACTGCACACGCTCCACATCGTTGATCAACGTGGACAGAATGGTTCCGGTGGAATGCTTCTGGAAGAAGGAGACCGAGCGACGCAGGATGCTCTCGTAGAGATCGTTGCGCAGGTCGGTGATCAAGCCATACCCGGCAAAATTGGATAGGTAGGTTCCGAGATAATCGCAGAGGCTTTTGACGACGGTCGCCGCGACCAATGCGAAGGCAACCATGGTCCACGCGTTATGAAAGTGTCCGGGCACCAACTGCTCCAGGTTCAGCTGGACCACATGGTGGTCAACCACGAAGCGGAATAGCGGCAACTTCGGGGTGATATCTCCAGGCTTCAGGACCTCGTCAAAAATGGGTTTAATCAGCAGGATTCGAAACGCATCCAGCAAGCCAACCATGGCCATCAGCAGGATGGAGACCAGAGCCTGAAACGAATATGGACGCACATAGGCGAGCAGCCGGAGGTAAAACTTCATGCGCGCACCCCTTGGAAGGTTGAATCAGGCAGTCGGTATTGCGCGGCGATCTCGTCGATGGACGATGGGTTCACCGTGTTCCATGGGTCGATCTGCTGCGGTTTCATTTGTCCGTGGGGCACGCCCATGATTGTAGAAGAAAGGTAGCAATCTCGCGCGCTGGCGAGTGACGCGGGCTTGTCATGGCGTGATACAAAGCGGCGTGCGCGTACGCGGTTGATAACCAGTGGCAAAGTCGGTTCCTGATGGGGCGGGACTTTGCAAAACCTGCGAAGGCACGGAGCGTAAACCGGGAGCGTAAAGCTTGGGGCCTGAGTCAGAAATTCGTTTCAGTAAGCTTCAGCGTTCATTCCGCCGCAAGCCGAAAAAGCAGGATTCCTCCACTACAGTCGTCGCGACGACTGTAGTGGAGGAATCCTGCTTTTTGCAGGAAATTTGTGGCTCACTCCTCTCTAGTCGAGAAGGTGGAGTTCTTTGCCCGGCTTGAACCGGACAGCGCGTCCGGGAGTGATCGGCACTTCGGCGCCGGTCCTGGGATTGCGTCCGATTCCGGTTTTGCGAGGTTTTACGCTGAAGACGCCAAATCCACGCAGCTCGATGCGGTCGCCGGCTGCCAGAGCATTCTTCATGCTCAGGAAGACGGTATCGACGGCGGCCTCTGCCTTGACTCGAGGAAGGCCGGTGCGTTCGGCAACTTTATGTACCACGTCTTGTTTGATCAATTGAATGACTCCCTTCAGACTTGTTGGATGCCCGGAAGTTGCGTAACTCCATGCTAGGGTCGAGTTTTCGTGATTGTCAATGGAGCGGCACTCTCGTACACTCGCCCTAAAGCCAACTATTTTGCGGGACCGTGCTGCTGGCTTCCGGCCGCACAAGCCAACCCACCGAGGAGAAGGATGTCGATTAAGAGTGATCGCTGGATTCGCGAAAAAGCGCTCCAGAACCAGATGATAACGCCGTTTAGCGAAAAACAGGTCCGCGAAGGGGTCATCTCCTACGGACTTTCGTCGTATGGATACGATTTGCGGGTTTCCGACGAGTTCAAGATTTTTACCAATGTCAACAGCACAGTGATTGATCCGAAAAACTTCGATGAGCGTTCGTTCGTGACCACGCAGGCAGAATCCGTGGTGATTCCGCCGAATTCCTTCGCACTGGCGCGGTCGGTGGAATACTTCAAGATTCCGCGGGACGTGCTGACCATTTGCGTGGGGAAGTCGACCTATGCGCGCTGCGGCATCATCGTGAACGTGACGCCGTTCGAGCCGGAATGGGAGGGGTTTGTGACCCTTGAGATCTCCAACACCACGCCGCTGCCGGCCCGTATTTATGCAATGGAGGGTTTGTGTCAGATTATCTTTTTCCAGTCGGATGAGGTTTGCGAGGTCAGCTACGCAGACCGCAAAGGAAAATATCAAAATCAGCAGGGAATTGTGCTACCCAAGCTGTAGGGGACGCAGCGAATAAGGCCGTTTGGGGCATGCAATGAAAGACGGTGCAATGTGGAGGAGGTGAATCCATCTTCACTCCACGCGGTGAGGTCAACTTCCGCAAACAGTGCAGAGAGGCGGGCCGTGGTGCGACTACCGCAGACGCGAATACGGGTCTATGTCGTGGGGCTCGACGCATTGCGGGCCACGGGGCTGCAGACGGTGTTCGAAAACAATAGCGGGATCGACATCGTGATACAGGATATGTCTTCGTTGCCGGGGTTACACCTGGGGGCAGACTCCGCGTTCAACCTGGCGGTGGTGGGAGCCAACGCCGGGCCTGACATCTTCAGCGTCATCGCCTCCATTCGTTCCGCGCATCCCGGGCTCCCCATTATCGTCATGTCTCATGTTTCGGGTCAGGAAGCGATTTTGAGGGTGCTGATGCTGGGTGCGAAGGGCTTTCTGCATGAAGCCTGCACTCCAGCACAGTTTGAGAAGGCGGTTCGCATGGTGGCGGCGGGTTTGCTCTGGGCTCCTCGACGGGTGCAGGCAGACCTGATCCATCGGTTGTTGACGACTCTTGAATCGCAGCGTGTGGCGCAGAGCAACGGGGTGAGTTTCACCAGCCGGGAGCAGCAGGTTCTGAATTTGTTGCTCGATGGCAATTCCAATCGGGAGATTGCGAAAAGCTTGAAGATTGAAGAACGCACCGTCAAATCCTACGTGACAAAGTTGATGCAGAAGATGGGAGTAAAGAACCGCACCGCCCTGACGATGCGTGCCCAGGATCGATCGACCTCAATGTTGTCATCGGCGTCCTTGCTGCTGCCGCCAGACCCACCTCCGAGCCACGAATCAGAGCCGGCAGGCAAATAAGCAAAGCGCTAGCGGAGAATGGCATTCAATCCATGCGTAACGTTACGGAAGGAGACGAACATCGGTACTCTTTTCGAACCATCCGGAATGAGTTGTAATGAATTCACCGACTAAGGATTTGGGAGAATCCGGGGGTTGCAATGGGCAAAAAATCGCGCATTGCAACCCCTTTTTTTTTCAACCTATTCACGCTTTTTTGGCATCCTAGTAGTCTGTAGATGGAAAACGTCTATGGAGAGTGCAAGAAGATTGGCGCTCCCATGGATATTCACACTGAAAAGGGGAGCAGGAATTGAGATTATTTATGACGAACAAATTTGTTGTAGCCACGTGTGCTGTTGCCGTTACATTCATGGGCTCCCAGGCCTTTGCCGGTTCAAGCCGCCAGCAACTTGCGAGTCGCCTGAACGCCGCGTCCGAAGTTATAACCCAGATTGAGTCGATACCTGCCAAGTCTATTCCGATGAGCATTATGTCCAACGCAACCTGCGTGGCTGTCGTTCCCGGCTATAAAAAGGCCGCGTTTGTGGTTGGCGGCAGTTATGGTCAGGGTGTTGTTACCTGCAGAACGACGAGCGGAAAATGGAGTGCTCCGGCGTTCGTTCAAATGGCAGGCGGTAGCTTCGGGTTTCAGATCGGCGGCCAGTCGACGGATCTGGTGCTCATCGCTGTCAACCAGCGTGGCATGCAGGATCTACTGAAGAGCAAGTTCAAGATTGGTGGCGATGCTGCAGCCGCCGCAGGTCCAGTAGGACGTAATGCGGCCGCAGCCACAAACCTGACCCTGAAATCCGAGCTGCTGACCTATTCGCGCAGCCAGGGCCTCTTTGCCGGGATCGACTTAAATGGAACGGTTGTCAACCAGAACACGGAAGATACGCGTACCTTTTACGGCCATGACATCCCATTCAATACAA
>JAJYSL010000052.1 GCA_021793595.1 Acidobacteriota bacterium | reverse complement strand
ATCGACTATCAAAGGAAGGCGATCGCCAAGCTGATCGCGGACTCCAATGGCGTGGGTACATTCTGGGGCACCGAATGCATTGGCGGAGGTTGCCGTGACCGGCAAACCCAGCGTGCGAACCACAGCTCGGGGAATGGCTGCATCCGGAACCCGCAAAGCAACATTGCCGGTGTTGGCAGTCACCCGCAGCGGTAAGCGAGTTCCCGCACGTACGATCATGGTGAGTGGTCCCGGCCAGAAACGCTCCGCCAGACGGTCAAAATAAGAGTCTAGATTGCGCGCAATTTCGTAGGCCTGAGCGACATCGGCCAGCAGCAGGGACAGGGGCTTGTGGCGCAGCCGCATCTTGATTTCATAAATCAGTTCGACGGCATGCAAGTTGACGGGGTCGACGGCCAGACCATAAAAGGTGTCTGTTGGCAGGCCGACGACATTCCCCGCTTGCAGGCAGCGCACAATGTACTCGATCTTTTCCGGCTCCGGTTCATCCGGCTGCACGCGCAGTATTTCCGCTGACAAACGATTTCTCCACGTCTGCGAGTTGTAGCTCGAAGAGTTTGAAGCTTGACAATATTTTCGAGCTTGATCCATGATACCCGTTCGTCGAAGCCTGAACTGCCAGAAATTGTAAGAACGCCGAAAGACATCCGTCTACAGCGTAAAATCGCGAGGTATGCCGGACTTTACAGCCTCCGCTTCCGCTGAAACGATCCGCAGCCGCCAGAATGCGCGGTTGAAAGACCTGCGACAGCGTCTGCTGCATCCTGGGATCGGCGAGGAGGGGCTCATCGCCATTGAAGGCGATCATCTGCTGCAGGAGGCGGAGCGGAGCGGACTGCAGTTCGATACCGTATTCCTGCGCGAGGATCGCGTCACTGAAAGAGAGCGCGTGTTTCCGCCCCACGTGAAGGTTCTCACGGTCGCTGCTGACGCGTTCGACCGTGCCTGCGCGACCGACTCTCCCCAGGGAATTGCCGCGCTGGTGAAGGCGCCCGAGTGGGGGCTGGATTCGCTGCTTACCGCCGAAGAACCTCGACTTCTCATCCTGGCAGGGCTGCAGGACCCCGGCAATGTGGGCACCATTATTCGTTCGGCCGAGGCGTTCGCCGCCAGCGGAGTTGTGCTGACGCCGGGAAGTGTCAGCCCCTGGAATCAGAAAGCGCTGCGTGCCTCCGCTGGGTCGAGCTTTCGGCTTCCCGTCGTTTCATTGGCCAAGGTTTCGCAGCTGCAGGGCGTGACTGAAAAACACATTCCCACGTATGCCTGCGTCGCTGACGCTGGAGCATCCATCTCCAATTTCAACCTGCACGGCCCCATCGCGTTTGTCATCGGCAACGAAGGCGCGGGAATTTCCGATGAGATTTTGTCGTTCTGCGACGGCAATCTCCACGTGCCCTGCCCGGGTAAAGTGGAATCGTTGAATGCCGCCATCGCCGCCTCCATCGTGCTATACGAGGCATCGCGGCAAGGCCGCGATGCATCCCTGCAAGGCAAGCCATGAGCCTTTTCGATGCACTTCCCGGTGATCCTGCATATGGAAACGAGACACCACCCGATTTGCGCCAGCGACCGCTAGCGGAGCGCATGCGTCCGCGCACGTTGGACGAGTTCGTTGGCCAGGAACATTTGCTGGGTCCGGGCAAGGCACTGCGCCTGCAGTTGGAAACAGACGACACCACCTCAATGATTTTGTGGGGGCCGCCGGGAGTGGGAAAAACCACGCTGGCTAAGATCGTCGCGCACACCACGAAGGCCACGTTCATCGAGTTTTCCGCAGTCGTGAGCGGGATCAAAGAGATCAAGCAGGTCATGGCGGAAGCCGATCAGGCTGCTTCTGCGGGCATGCGCACGATCCTGTTCGTGGATGAGATTCATCGCTTCAACCGCAGCCAGCAAGATGCGTTTTTGCCGTACGTCGAACGGGGAGCAATTCGACTGATCGGCGCGACCACAGAGAATCCATCCTTTGAGTTGAATGCTGCGCTTCTGTCCCGCTGCCGCGTGTATGTATTGGAGGCGCTGAGTGATGAACAAATCGTCGTGCTGCTGCGCCGTGCGATCACCGATAAAGAGCGAGGTCTTGGCGGATTCGGCATCACTTCACCGGAAGATGCACTGCTCGTGATTGCCGGATATTCGAACGGCGATGTGCGGCGCGCCTATAACGTGTTGGAAGCCGCAGTTCGCCTGGCAGCCAGCGCAGGCCAGACAAGCCTGGATGGCCAGCTGATTGCCGATGCCGTCCAGCAAAAAACGCTGCTCTACGACAAAAGCGGTGAGGAACACTACAACCTGATTTCCGCCCTGCATAAATCCATTCGCAACAGCGATCCGGACGCGGCGCTCTACTGGCTCGCGCGCATGCTGCGTTCCGGCGAGGATCCCATGTATTTGGCGCGCCGGCTGGTGCGCATGGCGTCGGAGGACATTGGCCTTGCCGCTCCGGAGGCATTGAACCTGACGCTTTCCGCGCGCGATTCGATGGATTTTTTAGGCAGTCCGGAGGGCGATCTTGCGCTGGCGCAGGCGGCGGTCTATCTGGCACTTGCGCCCAAATCAAATGCACTGTACACCGCGTATGGAGCAGTCACTCGCGATGTGGAACAAACGCGCGCCGAGCCGGTTCCATTGCATTTGCGTAACGCGCCGACGCGTCTGATGGAATCGCTCGACTATGGCAAAGGCTATCGTTATGCACACGATGAAGAGGGCGCTGTCTCCGATATGGATTGCCTGCCTCCGGGATTGATCGGACGCAAGTATTACCACCCGACCGATCGCGGCCGTGAGAAGATGCTGCAACAGCGCATGGAAGAGATAGAGAAAGTGCGCGAGAAGAATCGCAAATAAGTCGGCTGCGCTCCGTGCTATTTCGAATGCAGGTTCTTCAGCGCATCCATCACAATTCCGGTGGTCAGCACTTCAGGCAGTAGCGTGGGAGCGGATTGCGGCCCGCCGGAATAGAGCGCATACGTCGGAACACCGCTGCGGCCAAGCTGAGCCAGCGCTGCGGTGATGGTGTCATCATGATTCGTCCAGTCGGCGCGCATCATGACCACGCCGCTTTTGCGGAAGGCTTCTTCCACATCGGGCCGGTCGAGCACCACGCGCTCATTCACCTGGCAACTGAGGCACCATGCCGCGGAGAAATCAACGAACACCGGCTTGCCATCCGCGCGTGCCGCCGCCAGCCGCTGCGGGCTGAAGGGCTCCCAAGCCGTTCCCTGCGCAGAAGTCTCAGACGCCGTAGCCCTCGAAGGAATCGTCGTTACGACGAAACACGGCAGTGCGATCGCAGCCGCGAGCAGCAGGATGGCAGCCACTGTCGAGAGGCGTTTCGCCGGCCAATGCCCCAACACCCAGCCTGCGATGGCCGTGAGCAGCAACCCTGCCAGCAGCGCGGCGACGCCATTGCTCCCAGCGACCTGAGCAAACACCCACACCATCCAGATCACCGCAAGAAAAATTGGGATCGACACGGCCAGCTTCAGGTATTCCATCCACGCGCCGGGCTTCGGCAGTAGACGTATCCAAGTGGGCTGAAGCGTTAACAATACGTATGGCGCGGCCAGACCCAGGGCGAGGAGTGTGAACACGGCAAAGGTGATGAGCGCACTCTGCGACAGCGCGAAACCGATCGCCGCACCCATAAACGGCGCGGTACACGGCGTGGCGACGACGGTCGCCAGAACGCCGGTGAAAAAGCTTCCGGAATATCCGCCACGCTGTGCCAAGTCGCCACCGACGCTGGTGACAGAAAGGCCAATCTCAAACATTCCCGCCAGGCTGAGTCCCAGAAAGAAGAACAACAGCGCCATGCAGGCGACAAAGTACGGCGATTGAAATTGAAATCCCCAGCCAAGATGATGTCCGCCGGCACGCAACACCAAGAGCAGCGCAACGATTGCCCAGAAGGAAACCATAATTCCCAGCGCGTACATGGCGCCGTGAGCGCGCATCCGCTTCCGTTCATGACCCGACGATTGCACCAGCGCAAGCCCTTTGATGAACAGAACCGGAAACACACACGGCATCAGGTTCAAAATCAGCCCACCCAGAAATGCCAGCCCCAGGACGCGCAATAGTCCGCTGCTCCGCTGCAGAGGCGCGGCGTGCACCGTGACGAATCCCGCAGTGATTGGCGATGTAAATTGATAGGCCGTACCGTCAGGAAATTTCAGCAGTCCGTGCAACTGCGGCGGGACCTGCTGCAGCCCCTGCGCCTTTTCGACCGTGATCCAAACGCCATCGGGCTGCGGCTGCACGGGCTGCGGTGCTGCGTTGGCGATTACATTCTGGTCGAATGGATAAAATTCTGCGCTCGCCGCGGTCTTCCCTGTTATGCGAATGACAAACGCCGTGTTTGTTTGCTGCACCTGAACCGACATGCCCACGGGCAGCGTTCGCGGCAACGCGCGCTCCGCGGCGAGGAACAGCGGCTCGGTGGCTGAATTGTTCGCGCCCAGCTGCGAAGTGACAGGCACGGTCTGCTCCAGCTCCGCTTTGCCGGGAATACAAACGTTGCTGCAGACAAGAAAATGCAGTTGCCCGCGAAGGATTGCCGTGGTTCCAGCGTGAAGGCCGGTATCGGTGCGCATGGGGACGGGTAGCAAAACTTCATGCTGATAGCCGAAATCCATCAGCGGTCCCAGCGGCAAGCGCTCCGGCGCGGGAAATTGCAGATCGCCCGCGGTGATTCCCGCAGGCAGATGCCAATCCACGCGAGGCGGCTCGCCAGCATCGCCGGCGTTGATCCAGTAAATGTGCCAGCCCGGGTCCAATACAAAATGCAGACCGGCAAGAAAATCATGGTTCGGCGCGATGCTGGTCGCCTCCGTCACCAGCTCAACGGTCAAATGTGTGGCGCGTACCGGCGCCGCGAATCCACGACCGAGAAGGAAAAACAAACATGGAAGCGCCGCCAGCAGCAAGGTCGGCCTGCGACGCAGCCGCGCCGCTTCCCTCTTCACCCACGAACTGCGTCGCACCTTCAACGTCCACCCTTCTCCGCTGTCCAGCGCAGATGCTCTTTGAAAATACATCGATCCGCCACCACTTTGATGCCCTTGGCTTCTGCATGCGCAATCGCTTCCGGATGCATCACGCCTTCCTGCAGCCACAAATACTTGGCGCCGATGGCAATCGTTTCCTCCACTATCTTGGGCACGAATTCCGACGCACGGAACACGTCGACCAAGTCCACGGGAAATGGAATTTCCGTCAGCGTCGGGTAGCAATCCTCGCCCAGCACGCTGGTCAGCATGGGATTGACGGGGACGATGCGATACCCGCGCCGCTGCATCTGCGCTGCAACGCCATGACTCGCGCGCTCCGGCTTGTCGGAAAGACCAACGACAGCGATGACCTTTGTTTTTTCTAGAATCTCGTCGATCACTTCGGGTTCGTTCAACGTTGCCTCCAGATTCAGTTTCGCAATGGGTGCGTGCCTAATCCAAATCCTCAACAGGGCCCGCAGGATAATTCCCTTCCCGCCGCAGCCGCAAAAATCCACGAATAAACATATCCAGATCGCCGTTCAAGACTCGATCGACATCGCCGGTCTCTACGCGGGTCCGCAGATCCTTCACCATGCGATACGGCTGCATGACGTAGGAACGAATCTGAGAGCCGAAGTTAATTTCCAGTTTTGCATCTTCAATTTTGCGGCTGACTGCTCGTTGCTTTTCTAACTCGTATTCATACAATCGAGAGCGCAACATCTTCATCGCCTTCTCGCGATTTTTATGCTGCGACCGTTCGTTTTGACAAGATACGACAATGCCGGTCGACAGATGCGTCATTCGCACCGCCGAGTCGGTGGTATTGACGTGCTGACCGCCCTTGCCGCCGGAGCGATAGGTATCGATCCGCAAATCTTCCGGCTTGATATCAATTTCAATGGAGTCGTCGATTTCAGGCGAAACAAAAACGCTGGCAAAAGAAGTATGGCGGCGCTTGGCAGAATCGAATGGAGAAATTCGCACCAGCCGATGCACGCCCGTCTCACCGGCGAGCAGACCATAGGCGTAATCACCGCTGATGGTGAAGGTGGCCGACTTGATGCCCGCTTCGTCACCCGCCTGATAATCGTTGATCTCCGTCTTGAAATGCTGCTGCTCGGCCCAGCGCAGATACATGCGCATCAGCATCTCTGCCCAGTCCTGGGATTCGGTGCCGCCCGCGCCGGGATGAACGGTCACAATCGCGTTCAGCGGATCGGTTTCTTCCGACAACATGGTGCGCGATTCCAATGCTTCGGAAAACGTGCGTAGACCTTCGATCTCTCGCAGCAGCTCTGGTTCAACCTGCTCGCCCTCCCGAGCCAGCTCAAAATAGGCCGCGATATCCTCTCGGCGGCGGCGCAATTCTGCATCGTCCGCCAATAAGGATTCCAACCGCTTGCGCTCGCGCATTAATGGCTGCGAAACCGCAGGGTTTGCCCAGACGGAGGGGTCGGCTACTTTTTGTTCGATGGAGGCGAGTTCTTTGCGCAGCCGTTCCGCGTCAAAGATACTCCTGCAGATCGCGAACTTTTTGCTCTACGGGATTGTAGGCAAACTCTAATTCATTGAGCATGGCGGATCAGTCTTGGTAATAGATTTTTGTTCGTGGTCGATAGTTGTTTTGAACGGCCCCATCGACGGCAAGAACTATTGCGATTATGGCACATAGCCAGGCGAGCAGGTCGCCGTGACGAGCGTAAAAGGTTTCTCGCGACACGTAATTGAAGTGCGCTGCCAGCGAGGTCGCCACATGGCGCGGCGAGCTCTGCACAACCTGCCCGCGCGGATCGATGGCAGCCGTCACACCGTTGTTGGTATCCACCAATAACCAGCGATCATTTTCAATGGCGCGCATCCGGCTCATGTTCAGGTGTTGCCAAGGCGCGCTGGTGTCCCCGTACCAGCCATCATCGGAAATGTTGACGAGCACGTCCGCGCCAAGGTTTACAAACTGGCGCACCTCATCGGCAAAAATCGATTCGTAACAAATAAAGACGCCGTAACGATGTCCGTCTGCTGCGAATACCACGCGCCGTTTACCGGGCGTCATGTGCCCCACCTCGTCGGTCAGCGATCCCGCGAAAGACAGCAGTTCCGGGAACGGCGTGTACTCCCCAAACGGAACCAGATGCATTTTGTCGTAGCGGCCAACGAAGGTTCCGTCAGGAGCAACAAAGGACGCCGAATTGTACATGGGAGGCCTCGATGGCCCTGTTTCACGTTCGACCGCAACATCGCCAACAATCAGGGGCGCGTGTGCATCCTCGGCGAGCGCAGAAATCCAATGGCGAAATCTGGCATCCCCGTCTTCAAACGGCGCCGGAGATTCTGGCCAGACGATTACATTGATCTCGGGTCGTGGAGATTTGCAGTCTGGCTGGAGCTGTGTTTTTTGCGGCAGCGGCAGTCCAGAATAATAGGGATTGCAAACTTGTTCGCTGAGGGCGGCAAAATGCTGCATCTGCTTGTCAAACTCATCGCCCGCCCACGCGACCCCGCCGACATTCAGGTTGGGCTGTAACAACATCGCCGTGGCGTGGGTCGTTTCCTGTGGAACATGCAAGGTATACCCTTTCCACAATCCGGCCGCCAGCAGAATCGCCAGCAGCGGTGGAATCAATCGCGCGCGCCATTGGCGAAAAAGAAAGAAGCCAGCGATGGCGCAGTTCCCCGCCACCAAAACGAATGAGACTCCATAAGCTCCCGTCCAAGGCGCCAAACGCGTCAACAATAAGTTGTCGATCTGCGAATCGCCCAGCTGATTCCATGGAAAGCCTGTAATGTGCGCGCGCGCCAATTCCACCGCGACCCATAGCATCGGGGCCAATACAAGAGTCCAGATCGTGCTGCCCGTGGCTCTCTGGCTAAGGCTGATGAGACATGCGAACAATGCGAAGTAGAGGCCAAGATACAAGCAAAACAGAACCAGGATGAGGCTCGCCTGCAACGGAGAAAGATTTCCGTAGAGCTGCATTGTCGATTGGATCCAATAACAGGTACCGCCGTACCAAAGAATTCCGCAAAAGTAACCCAGGAGGGTGTTGTGCGCCACGCGTCGCCAGCCAAATCCCGCTCGCGGAACCAGCAGGGCGATCAGCAGAGGAACGAACGCTATCCACGCCAGCGCAGCGCGCCAATGAGGTAGCGGGCCAGCCACCGGAAACGGCAGCACAAGCAGCACACCGCTCTCTGCCGCGAGCACCCAGCTCAACTTCGATCCAGCGCGCATCGTGAGCAGTCTACCACCCAATCGAAGCGCCACACTTTTTATCGAAAGCATTCTAGGCTTTCGGAGTGCTCAGCAGTACACTCTTGGAATGCACCTTATTCTGAAGCTCGTGGATCACGTTCTGGTCGCGATGTTTCTGTTGGGCGGATTCGGTTCGGCATTCGTTATCGTCATTAGTTTTGCTGAAGATATGTATGAGCTTTTCAGTAAAAGCGATTGAACACGACGAAAGATCCATTCTGAACATCATGAAACTCCAATATCATGGAAGATCGGTTCTGCCTCAAGACGGGTTGAAACCAGATATTTCGATCGAGGCTCGCCATGGATAATCGAGCTTGTAACCAGGAACTGAACTAAGACCAGCAACCATGCCAGAGCAGACCGTTTCCGCGCCATCCACCGCCAATCGCGTACGCATCGTTGTCGCATCGACCGTGATGCTGACGTTCATCTCCTATTGGAGCGCGGCGGCAATTGTACTGAACGATTTAGCGTCTTCCGCGTTCTATGCCGTAGGAATTGCGGAGCAGGATTTCGGCAAATCCGCACCTTGGATCGTACTCGGGGTCATGCTTTTTTCGTTCGCGGTGCGCGCCGTCTACGTTGAAAGTTGTTCGATGTTCACCCGGGGCGGGGTCTATCGCATCGTAAAAGAGGGGCTGGGCGGCACATTTGCCAAGGTCAGCGTTTCCGCGCTGATGTTCGACTACGTTTTGACTGGCCCAGTCTCAGGGGTATCTGCGGGTCAATATATTGTTGGGTTGCTGAACGAATTGCTGCGCATATGTGCAGCCCATCAACTTCTCGGCGGTTTGCTGCTGGCTGCTCCTGATCGCGCCATCCAACTGCCTGTCAATGCAACCGCAGCAATGATCGCGGTCATCGTTACTCTTTTTTATTGGTGGCAGAACGTCAAGGGAATCGAAGCATCGAGCCAGCGCGCTGTGGACGTCATGAAAGTCACCACCCTCATGGTGGTCATTATGATGGGGTGGGGAATCTTCTCCATCGTCTACAAAGGCGCGCATTTGCCTCCGGTCCCAGTTCCCTCGAATCTGAAATTTACCGCCGACTCGTTCGGTTTTTTGCGGCACACCAGCCTGATGAAGACGTTCGGGCTATTTGGCATTCTGATGGCCTTCGGACACACCGTGCTCGCGATGAGCGGCGAGGAAACTCTGGCCCAGGTCAATCGTGAAATTCAGCATCCTAAGCTGAAGAATCTGAAGCGTGCGGCGATCGTGATCGCCATCTATAGCTTGATTTTTACCGGCGGCGCTTCCCTGCTGGCGGTGATGCTTATTCCCGATCCGGTTCGCGTTTCGGTGTACGGCGACAATGTCATTGCAGGGATCGCGATGTATCTGGCCGGCCCTCTCGCCCTGCGCGTCGCGTTTCGCATCTTTGTCGTCATTGTGGGCTTTCTGATTCTTGCCGGCGCCATCAATACGTCAATCATTGGTTCCACCGGCGTGCTAATGCGAGTCGCAGAAGATGGCGTGTTGCACGACTGGTTTCGCAAACCGCAAAAGAAGTTTGGTACTCCAACCCGCATCATCAACCTGGTGACTGGGCTGCAGTTGGCTACCATCCTGCTGAGTCGCGGAAACATTATCGTGATCGGCGAAGCTTACGCGTTCGGCGTGATCTGGAGTTTCACTTTCAACGGCCTTGCCATGCTGGTGCTGCGCTATCGATACAAGGGCGAGCGAGGCTGGAAGGTTCCGATCAACCTCCGGATTGGGAACGTCGAACTCCCCATCGGCCTGTTCTCGGTATTTCTGGTACTTTTCAGCACCGCAATTGTCAATCTTTTGACTAAGGAAGTTGCAACCGTCAGCGGACTGGTCTTCGCGGCAACTTTCTATATCATTTTTACTCTTTCAGAGAAAGACAATATCCGCCGACACGCATTGACCGCCCGCGAAATGAAAGAGCACTTTCAACTGGAAAACGACGACACGGTCAGTCGGGAAACGCTCCGTATCCGTCCCGGTTGCATTGTTGTCACCATGCGGGATATTCGGGCGACCGGTGCACTTCACTGGGCGCTATCCCGAAGTTCTGAAGAAAGCCAGGACGTCGTGCTGCTGACGGCGCGCTTGATGGGGGCCGGCGGTCCGGAATACCTCGACGCCTCCCAGCTCACATTTACCGAGCATGAACAGATGATCTTCACGCAGGCGGTCTCCGTGGCGGAAAGCTTCGGGCGCCATATTTCCCTTCTAGTCGTTCCCGCCGCCGATCCGTTCTCTGCCCTGGTGCAAACTGCGAATTCGCTGGAGGCTGCCACCGTTGTCGCCGGCCTTTCCTCACGCATGACGGCCGAGGAGCAAGCTTTCTATTCTGGCCGCGCCTGGGAAGCGCTTCCCGAACCGAAACGGCAATTCACGTTCTACGTAGTCATGCCGGACGGCTCCGCCAAGTCCTTCCACATCGGGCCACATGCACCCGCATTGCAGCCGCAGGATGTGGAGTTAGTCCATCAGCTATGGCTTAGGTTTCAAGGTGATGCAGCAATGAAGGAATTGCACCACAGCGATATTGTCACCTACGCATTGGATAGACTGGCGGTGCAATATAAGGCGAATCACCAGGAAGTTGTAGACGGGTTAAAGCGATCGATTGAAGACAAGGGTCAAGCGCTTGCCAGGCATTTTGCAATGGAAAATCGAATCCAAAAACCGATGCTTCCCCCCGCTCCTCCCGACCTGGACACGCAGGATACCGAAAAACAATCGCAATCGACAGATCAGAAGTAGCTAGTAAGTCACTCGCTAATGAAAGTGGAAACCTCCCCCGAATCCCTAGCCCGCACTTGCTATCCAGCCTATCCCCTCTGTAATGTTATAGAGAGTAAGTTCATTCCGCGGGTGACTTAGCGAAGTCGCGGGAGTTTGTGCAGGACAACTTATCAGGGGAATATCGGAGGTACTATGGATTTTCATCGACTCGTACAAGAAATTGACTCAGAGATTTCGCGCCTGCAACAGGCTCGTGCGTTACTGATCGGAACACCTACCAAGCGCGGCCCCGGCCGGCCGAAGGCAGCAGCCAGTCATAAGGCTGCGACAACCGCGGGCAGCAAAACGGCAACACGTAAGCGCCATCTCTCTCCGGAAGGAAGAAAACGAATTGCGGACGCGATGCGCAAGCGTTGGGCAGAACGTAAGAAGCAGCAAGGTTCCAAGTAAGTCACTCCGCGATGACGACAAAGGCGGCCCAAGTGGCCGTCTTTGTTCTGCTTCTTCATACCTGCCAGCCACAAGAGACTTTTTATTTCAGAATTTCTCCCGGCCGCAGAGCAATCACTTCGATTTCCTTGCCGCGCAAATGGTTTCGCAGTTCCTCCGGCGTTCCAGTCAATACCGGGAATGTTCCGTAATGCATGGGAACTACCTTCTTGGCTCCCACATACTCCGCTGCAATTGCAGCCGCTCGGGGACCCATCGTAAAGTGATCGCCAATCGGTAAGCAGGCGATTTCCGGAGCATACAATTCGTGCAGCAGTTTCATATCGCTAAAGAGAGCTGTATCTCCGGAGTGATACAGAGTCGGTTCTCCGTCGACCTGCAGAACATACCCTGCTGCAACGCCCGCGTAGACCGTGATTCCATTATCGTCGATGCTGGAAGAATGTTTCGCTTCTACAAGAGAGATTGTTACATCCTGGAACCGGAACGAGCCGCCCAGGTTCATTCCTACAGTTTTCTTGACGCCTTTCGACGACAGCCAGCCGGTAATTTCATAAATCCCGACGAAGGTCGGATGATACCGTTGATCTACGGACAGAGCATCTCCCATGTGGTCGCCGTGGCCGTGGCTGCACAGCACGAGATCGATTTTTTCCGGAGCTTTCCAATCTTTTGGAAACGACGGATTTGACTCCATCCATGGGTCAATCAAGATTGAGGTGCCTTTGGCGGTTTGAAGATGGAACGTGGCATGACCCAGCCATTGCAATGTCATCCCATGAAAATTAGGCATGGATTGTTCTCCTCCATGTTTTGATTTTCCCACAAACTTCTTTTTAATCAGATGCAGGCCAATGTAGAACGCCGGATCGCAAGAAACTCCCAATGCGAAGGGAACATAAACGTACCGTGACTCAGCCTGCAAGCACCCAATATCCGCCCGGTCCCACCTATCGTGACCGGCTGCGCAATCCAGGACTTCTGCGACTCAGCACTCACGAATTCCTGGAACGTAACGCTAAGACATTTGGCGACCTGGTTCACTACAAGGCGTTTGGGCGGCATGTCTTCCAATTCAATCATCCAGACATGGTTCAGGAAGTGCTGGTGCGCGATGCAGCCATGCAGCACCGCGGCATTGTGATGCAGCGAGCGAAGTTTGTACTGGGCGACGGACTGCTCACCAGTGAAGAGCCTCTCCATATGCGCCAGCGGAGGCTGGTGCAGCCAGGGTTTCACCGCCAGAGAATTGCTGCGTACGGAGAGACGATGTTGCAATTCGCCGACGAGATGACGTCGCGGTGGCACAGCGGATCGTCGTTCGATATCCATCGCTCCATGTTGGAACTTACGTTGCGAATTACAGGGAAATGCCTGTTCGATAGCGATGTGGAATCGGAGGTGAAAACTATTTCCGATTCGGTCACCGCATTTATGGGATTCCTTCCGCTGGCATTTTTGCCTTATCCCCACCTTTTATTGAGAATTCCCTTTGGCTTTATAGGTCGCATCCAGAAATCGCAAAAGAAACTGGATAGTTTGATTTATACGATGATCGCCGATCGTAGAAGCTCCGGTATTGACCACGGGGATCTGCTATCCATGTTACTTGCCAGCCAGGGCTCGGAGGAAACCCTCGGCGGCATGACCGCGCAACAAGTCCGCGACGAGTGTCTCACGCTATTGCTGGCGGGGCACGAGACAACCGCGAATGGCTTGAGTTTCATTTTCTTTTTGATGGCGCAGCATCCCGACGCACAGGAAAAAGTATTCGCCGAAGCGTCGTCCGTCTTCAGTACAGCCTCCGCCGATGCACGTCCGAAGGCTGCGGATATCTATGAGCATTTGCCGTACTGCCAGCGAGTGGTATCCGAGGCGCTGCGAATGTATCCGCCGGTGTGGGTCACGGCGCGCACCGCGGCAGTATCGTATGCCTATCGCGGTCTGGAGATTCCTGCCGGTTCCCTGCTGCTGGTTCCGCAGATCGCAATTCACCGCGATGCCCGCTGGTATCCCGAGCCGATGCGTTTCAATCCCGACCGCTTTCTCCCGGAGGCAAGTGCCGCGCGCCCTCGATATGCGTACTTCCCCTTTGGCGCCGGCTCCCGCATCTGTATTGGAGAAAATTTTGCGTGGATGGAGGCGGTGCTGGTTATGGCCAGCGTCATCCGCAATTGGCGTCTCGAATTCAACGGTCCCGCTGCAACGGAACTTCCCTTGAGCGCGCAAATTTCCCTTCGGCCTCGTGACCCAGTGGTCGTATCAGCCACGAAACGCTAGAGCAACGCTCTGAACAGCAAGGAGAAAATCGCTTACCAGGATTTGAACCGCGCCGGAGAGAATGCCGACAGCGGCACGTCGGAAGTTTCACCAAGCATCACTTGCGCCATTACACGAGCGGTCACCGGAGCGAGCAAGATTCCGTCCCTGTAGTGCCCCGTCGCATGCCAGCAGTTCGGGCGTTGTGCAGAGCCCATGATTGGCAGCCCATCCGGAGTGCCCGGTCGCAATCCTGTCCAGGCGTCGATCGGCGAAGGAATGGTTGCCTCCGGCAGTAGCCGCAGCGCAGCCTCCATCAACCCGCTGACCTGAGCCTGGTGCACGACCTCATCGAACCCTGCGTGCTCGATCGTGGCGCCAACAGTGACACGGCCATCGCCGCGAGGCACCAGGTACACGCCTGGTGTGCGAACCACGCAGCGCAGGCGATCTGGCTCGCATCGCAAATTCGCCATGTGGCCTTTGACCGGCTCTACGGGTACGCCGCCCCACAGTGCGCCTCCGGCCCAAGCCCCGCAGCAATTGACAAACATCCCTGCCGAGATGTTCTCTCTCTCTGTTTGCGCCTCGACATTGCCGCCGGTGCTCTTGACGCCCAACACCTCGGTAGATTCCAACAAATTTCCGCCGGATGCGCGCAAAGCGTCCGGTAATGCTTCACGCAAATCGTTGGGATCGACACTGCCTTCCTCCAACCATTCAAAGCAGTGATCGTTGGGATTTAGCCCAGGCGCGAGTTTAGCGATTTCCGCAGTCGTCGCCAAACCCTGCGATTCACTTCCGCACTTCGGCTCCTGCAATGTTCGACGAGTTCGCAACGGCACGCGCAGGCCCGACAGCGATTCGACAAGATCCAAGTAGGAGGGGTAGAGTTCCCAACTGCGGACACACAATGGCATCAGCTCAGCGGGATTTTGCGGATCGTTCACCGCCAACATTCCACCGGCTGCCCAGGAAGCGGAACTCATAGCCTGTCCGCGCTCCAACACCGTGACCGAGAGTCCGCGTTGCCGCAATTCCAACGCCAGCGACAGCCCGATGATGCCCGCTCCCGCAATGACAACATCGGCCACAACTATACTGTTCATGTTCTCATTCTAGTTTCGTCCGGTCGCCTGATCCTGTGTCAGGCGTCACCTCGCCCAGGACCCGCGCAGGTTCAGCAGGTGACAATCACTTCGCGAGTGTTGTCTTTCGCCAGCAGGAAACGACAGGTGCCCATGTCCTGGAAGAGGGCTTCGATCTGGCGGTTTTGATAGTTCCGCAGTACCGGGTGGCTGGGCCCCTGTTGCGTTTCGATGCTGTCGCCATCCATTACGTGGTAGCGGCAAAACGTTGTCTCCGGTCCCGTCATACGAGAATGGAAAAACGCCAGCGCCTGTCCATGTTCGCGCATCACCACTTTCAATCTCCGCAGAATCCCCTCCGCCAGCGGAGCCGGAATATAGTCGAGCGCGTCCCACAAAAGAACGATGTCAAACTCACGATTGCCGAAATCCATGTGGCGCACCAGAAAACCCTCCACGTCATACCCAGGAGTCCCGCCATCTTCCGCAGGCAATAACCACTCCGGCTTCACAGCCTCTTCCACCAGATCGGCCATGTAGACGCTGTGGCCCACGTTCGTTAAAAAATTGATGTTGTTCGGGGAGGTGGGTCCGATATCCAGCACGCACAGACCCGGTTCCGCTTTGAGACGAGCTAAAATCTTCATCCAGGCGCTCGAGTGCCGTGGAACCCGAGGGCCAGCGGACCCATGGCCACGACCGCCTTGCGTTTTTTGTCCCGCGCCACGTTGAAACAATGGGCTCATCTTAATCTCATCTCCACTTTCCATCCGCCATCAAAGTCGAATTGTAATCTTGACCGCTGACATTTCGGATTCCAACCATGAGTCGCACAGCTATGGGCCCGGTATGACTCATTGTCTCCAATGTATATCGTAAACTGTAAAAAGCTGAGGTGACATTGCACTTGAGGAATGCCGACTGCAGTGGAACCGCGCCTCCTTCTGTTGCAGGGCCGCGAGCAAGACTTCGTGAGTTTTTCGGAATGCGACATCGTTTCCCTGGACGGCCGTCTGCCCGGTGCCCTTGGCTCTCGCTCTTTCTCGTGGGGGCACTACTCTTCACTTTGACCTTTGGTTGTTCTTGGGCCTGGGGTCAGTCCGAACTTCCGGTGAACGCAGCAAACTCTTCCGCCTGGAACCTGGCAAAATCCGATCCGCACGCTTTCGTGCAGGCTGCAATTGAAAACGAACTCAAGAATTCCTACGGTCATGGTTCTCCGGTTCGATATCTGCTGAGAAAGACAACCAGAAATACCGACACAACAAAAGAAATTGTCGAGACCAGTCAAGGCGGGGTGGCTCGTCTGGTCGCCCTCCACAATCAGCCGTTGAATGCGACGCAAACGCAAACGGAGTTGCAGCGTCTCCATAAACTCGCGTCCGATCCGGCGGCGCAACAACACCGCCTCCGCAGTGAAGAACGCGACGCCGCGCGAATTGCGGCGATAATGCGCCTGCTTCCCGACGCGTTCTTAAATCAATTCGAAGGCTCCGTCGAGACTCCAAACGGAGCGGCCATACGCATGACGTTTGTGCCGAATCCGCACTTTTCCCCGCCTTCATTCGAATCCCGAATCCTTACGGGAATTCGCGGGGAAATCTGGATTGATCCGACAGATTTGCGTGTGGTTCGAATTGAAGGCCATATTTTTCGAACGGTGGATTATGGATGGGGAATCCTGGGCATTCTCTATCCTGGAGGAGCCATCGACATCGAACAGGTGGAAACGCCTGAGTGCGGCTGGCAGCTTGCACATCTCAGCTTGAACATGAAAGGAAAGGCGCTCATGCTCAAGTCGTTGCGCGTCGCGGTGGACGAAACCGCGACCGACTACCACCTCGTCCCAGTTGGATGGAAGTATACGGATGCGATTCAGTGGCTGCTGCACATGCCAGGAATTCCGACGACGCCATCGAATTCCAATTAATCCCACGGCAGGATTTGTTGTCACGGGGCTGCGCAGATCAAAATCAGGCCCGCGCCTTGACCACTGCTGCGGGTTCGGCGTGGGCTTTGTTCCGCGCATGCAGGCGTTCGCTGCGCACGGTCAGTTTCTCAACCCGCTCGCGCTTCACTTCAAATCCACGACCTGGGATTTGAGGAACCGCAATTTCTCCTTTGCGCGACACCTCCACAGCAGGCTCGATAATATCCTCTTCCCAATAGCGGGCCGAGGCGGAAACATCTCCGGGCAAGGTGAAATTCTGCAGCGAAGAAAGCGCAATGTTATGCGAGCGGCCGATCCCGGTTTCCAGCATGCCCCCACACCAGGCGGGAATGCCACGCTCCGCGGTTACGTTGTGGACGCGGATCGCCTCACTGAAACCGCCGACTCGGCCTAATTTGATGTTGATGATGCGACAGGATTCCATTTCAATGGCCGCCAGCGCATCCCGCCGGTTACGAATGGATTCATCCAGGCAGATCGCCGTCTCCAATTGACGCTGCAGCAAGGCATGGAAATAAAAATCGTTATGCCAGAGCGGCTGCTCAATCATTAGCATGTTAAAGACGTCGAACGACCGCAGAAGCTCCTGGTCCTTGAGTCGGTAGGAGCCGTTGGCATCGCAGCTCAGCACAATGTCTGGCCAGCGCGTGCGCACTGCCTCGAACATCAGCACGTCATGGCCCGGTTTGCACTTTAGCTTGATGCGCTGATACCCCGCAGCCAGTTCTTTTTCGATAATATCCATCAGCTTTTCAGTCGACGACTGAATGCCGAGCGAAACTCCGCATGGAATCTTCTTCCGCACTCCACCCAGCAGCTCCCACAGTGGAATTCCAAGCTGCTGACTTTCGGCATCCCAGACCGCATTTTCCAATGCAGCCTTCGCCATTCGATTTCCGCGCACGTGGCTCATCGCCTTCGGGCAGGCTCCAGCCGAGTCGATTTCTGCGTGGAGTAACGCCGGAATCAATTCATTGGTCAGCATCAACCAAGCGGTATCCGTGCACTCCCCGCTAAAACTGGGATGCTCACCGGCTGTGCACTCTCCCCAACCGGTCACTCCTTCAGACTGCACTTCCACCAGCAGAATGCGGCGCTCGGCGGTGCGCCCGAAACTGGTTTCAAACGGCTGCAGCAGTGGCATCCGTATTTCGCGCAAAACCACACTTTCAATCTTCACAAACGCTCCTCCGAAACCTGCAATTGCGATCGCAATAATCTCACACCGCGTTTTGATTCCTCGCCACGCTACTTCCCAACGGTCTCACCCATTTCGTTCCAGCGACCAAGTTGGTAGCAAGCCGATTCCCCCGACAGAATTTGAAACCGCAACACGGTGAGTCCTGCAGAAAAAGCCTTGGTGAATTCACGTCTGAGCTTCATTAATGATTCTAGCGCCAACGGGGGGAGTGGGTGGAGTGTACCACCGGAGGCTGCGGGACGATATGTAACAGTTATAGTTTCATTTATGAAGTATTTCGGCAGATCTTCTCCTGCGATCAGCGCGCGCACGCGTGCAGTGCGCAACCACCACTCTGCGTGAAGTCGATCCGTGGGAAGGTTACCATGCAATGGCGATGTCGAAGCACCATAAAAATCCGGGGTGTAGCGTCGAACGATCGCCCCCAGCTTTTCGATATTGAAAAATGCGTTCTTTACTTGCAATGGATCGAACGTCCATTCCATCAGTTCGATTCCACGCGCAAGCGCATCGTCTCGTTGTGCAAGCTTTAGCATTTTTCCAACGCCGCGGTTTCGATATTCCTGCGCCACAGCGAGCATGTGCGAATGCAAATACGGTCGACCGTCGCGCAACCCAGGAATCGCCAACGCATAACCGATCAGTTTGTCTGCAGCCCATGCGCCCATTACCTGGCCGCCAACTGCGTTGGCCACGGCGAACATTCTGCGTGGAACAATATCCAGATCGCGAAACTGCCAAACCGACTGCTGCAATTGGACACATGCCTCCATCTCTGGAATGGAAACTATCTTGCGAACTTCAATCGTCTCAGCCGCTTCACTCACTGGCAGATCCCTTTCGTTCGTCCATTTTTGCACGATCCCACAGTTTCTCCAGTCCTTCCGGCCCAAGTTCGGCTATCGACGACCCAGAAGACTCCATGGCGGCGAATCTTCGCCGGAATTTTGCGTTCGATGCGCGCAACGCAAACTCCGATTGCACACCTAATTTGCGCGCCAGGTTGACGACAGTGAACAACACATCGCCGAGTTCTTCCTCTTGAGCCTTCTTTTCGCCAAAAGCTATCGCCTGCCGCAATTCGTCCAATTCCTCCTGCAGCTTTTCGAGCACCGGCGCCGCCTCACGCCAGTCGAAGCCGATCGAGGCTGCCTTACTTCCCAGCTTGCTGGCCTCCATCAGCGCCGGCAACGATCGCGGCACCCCATCCAGCAGCGAAGCCTCGCGTTCACTTGCCACATTCGCGCGTTCAGATTTCTTAATCTGCTCCCAATTTTGAAGCACTTGCGCGGAGGTTTCTACTCCCTCTCGATTCGCAAACACGTGCGGATGACGACGGATCAATTTCTCGCTCAAGTTATCCGTCACATCCTGAAGCGTGAACAGCTTCGCTTCCTGCGCCATCTCGGCATAAAACAACACCTGCAGCAAAAGATCTCCAAGCTCGTCCTTCAGGCCAGCCCAGTCCCTGCGCTCAATGGCATCGAGAACTTCATAGGTTTCTTCCAGCGTGTACCTGCGGATGGAATCGAAGGTCTGCTCGCGATCCCATGGACAGCCGCCCGGAGCACGCAGCTGCGCCATGATCGCCGCCGCGCGTGCGAAGGATTTTTCCAGTGACGCTGACTGCGGCGCAGAGGCCTCCGGTACCGCCGAAACGTCTCGTTTGGAGGATCGATTTTCTGTTGGGGTCATGTTCCACATCTTAGACTGGTCGAGCGCATCATAGTAGATTGGCGCCGCCCTGCGTATACTGCGGCTGCGTGTCTGTTTTCGCTTCCATTCCCGTTTGGGCACTGATTACGGCGGCCGTTGTTGCCGGCCTGACGTTTGGCAGTTTTCTGAATGTCTGCATTGCTCGCCTGCCCGCACATCAATCGATCGTGACGCCGGCATCCCATTGCCTGCGTTGCAGCGCGCCGATCCGCGCACGGGACAATGTGCCGGTCATCAGCTGGCTATGGCTGCGAGGTCGCTGCCGCGATTGCAAGGCAAAGATCTCACCGCAATATCCCCTGGTGGAACTCGGCACGGCGACGCTATTTGTCGCCTGTGTTTTGCATACGGGCGCCACTTGGGAAACGCTGGTCGACGCGGTGGCCTGTTTTCTTCTGCTGGGCCTTACCGTCATGGATTGGCAAACCATGTTGTTGCCCGATGCGTTTACGTTGCCTGGAATTGCAGCCGCGTTTCTACTCCGAGTGTTCACGCCTGGAAATCAATTTCGTTTGCGCGTTGCGATGCACGTGCTGGGGGATGCGGCGATCTCCGCCGCGCTGCTGTTGATGGTGTGGACTCTGTACCGGCTCGTACGCCGCCGCGAAGGGCTCGGCCTCGGCGATGTAAAACTGCTGGCGATGATCGCCGCATTCTTCGGCCTTGCCGTCACATTATTTGCACTCTTTGTGGGTGTGCTGGCTGCAGCGCTGTTCGCCGTTGTTCTACTGACCTTGCGCAGAGCTCGCGGCTCTGATCGCATTCCATTTGGAAGTTTTCTCGCCGCCGCTGGGATCGCGGCCATTTTCATCGGAAGGCCCGTGATCGCGTGGTACCTGTCAAGCTTCCACTAGCTCAACGGTTGTGCATGCATTTTTCTGGATGGGCCAGCATCTTCTCCGCTTTCCTTGCATACTTTCCCTGCGGATTGTCGGTTGCGTAGCTTTTGAAGTGCGCCATCGCCTCGCTGGTTCGATTCTCCTTGCAAAGCGCATCGGCAAGCCCATACAGCGCGGTATCGTTGGTCGGATCAAACTGAAGCGCATCCTGATAGCGCATGTATCCGCCCCGATAATTCCCATTTTTCATGTAGAGATCCGCAGTGTTCAGGTCGTCGTCGACTCGTCCATCCGGCGTCTGATCACGGGTATAGGAGTCCGACCTCGGATGTTTTCCGAGATTGCCCTCTCCCACATCCGGGTCCGGCAAATGTGCATCGCTCGAACTGTACCCACCTTTGGAAGCGGCTGAACCGGGCTGCGGAATTCCAGACCCCTGAGAATTGCCGGTTCCTGCTGCACCCCCTTGATTATCGTCTCCCTTCGCCGCTGCTTTCGATTGCGCCTCGGGGAACGGATTGTCCGTTGCCGGCGAAGACTGCCCGGATTTTTGACTTGGATTTGTTGTCGCGGGTGATGGCATGCCCGGATTTGGAGAAGAACTGTTGTGCATGGGCTCGGTGGACTGTGGAGCCTCCGGTTGTGCGCCTGCCTTCGCCGCCGCCTCTGACTGCGCCATAGGAAATGGATTGCTGGCGGCCGGATCGTTGGTTGGTGTTGCTTTGGATCCGGACTTTGCTGAATCCTGTGGCTTCGCCGACTTAGTCGGGCCGGAAGAATCTGACTGGGACGATTTTTTTTGGGAGTTCGCAGACGGAGCATCGGGCGGAGGACTCTGGCTGCTCTGTTGCCCCCACGCCAGCCCGGTTGCAAACAGCAGCAGCGTGGCGACCAGCATGGGAATCTTGCAGCGCGACTCGTTCAAACTCTCCATACCTACTATTCTGGACGTTTTTCCGCCGATTTGGGTAGGTGAATCGGCCCGATCCAAAAAAATCCTAGACTGCGTGGCTGCTATACTCCAAGTTCTGCTTCCAATATACGTATGGGCCTCATTGTTCGCTCCTCCTTGATCCACGCCGCCGGATGTTACACCACCACGCCCATCGCGAAAGGCACTCGCGTGGTCGAATACACCGGCCCCATCATCGATAAAGAAGAGGCCGACCGCCGCTACGAGCACAAGCCGATCACGTATTTATTCGGCATCGGCGACGGATCTAAAGTGATTGATGGCCACGGCATCGGCATGTTTATCAACCACTCCTGCGATGCGAACTGTGAGACCGAGGAAATCGATGGGCGCGTGTGGATCATGGCCATCCGCGATATCGCAGCCGGCGAAGAGCTTTGCTATGACTACTGCCTGTACGACGGCGACGATGAAGAGGCCCCTTGCAATTGTGGTGCGAAAAACTGTCGTGGCTCCATGTATTCCGCGGAAGAATTGCGACGACGCAAGCGACTGGCGCTGAAACGCGCGAAGGAACGAGCCACCGCCAAAAAGAAAAGCCGAAAGCCCGGCGCAAAAAGGAAACGCGCGCGAACGGCCTCACCCCTGAACAATCCGCCAAAGCTTGCAAAGACGTCCGAAAAGAAGCCGTTGCAGCGGAAAACGTCGCCTGCGTCATCGCAAAGAAAATCCACGGCTAAACCGAACGGCACTGCAAACTCCCGCCGAAAGTAGTCCTCGCAGCGCTGCAATCGCCGAAAAACGCGCGCGGAGGAATGGAGACAATTCCCGCTCCTCGACGAAGCGGCAACGGCATCCCGGCGGCCGCCTCAAGCGCTACAATCGAAGGGCAGGTCAACTAGCCACGCACTTCAAAATATTCCACTCGACGAGATC
>JAJYSL010000428.1 GCA_021793595.1 Acidobacteriota bacterium | reverse complement strand
GCCGAAGCCAAATGGAGCAATGATATCCACGTTCACATCGGTCGTTTCGGACATGGTGGGACGGAATCCAGCCTGCCCCTGCCCCTGAATGTCGGCGGTTTCTCCGGCGACCCGGGGCTCGATGAAGTGAGGCGATTTCTCCAGATTGCTGACCAGGGCGACCACCTTATCGCGAGGTCCATTGACCCGAAGTCGCATCATCACGCGACCGTCTTTCGTCATGCGCGGATCGATACTGGTGACCTGCACGCCCTGAGGCAGCACCCGCTCCAGGTCCATCATGGCTGTGGTCCAGGAAAAGGACTTGCGAAGAAAAATCTGATTTAAAAAATCCGAGCGCTGTAGGGTCGCCGCGTTGACGGGCTCTCGCATCAGTGCCTGGTCCTGCTGCCATTCCTGTTGCAGTTGCTGGGTGGCGATATTCCATTTGTGAGCGACTGCTTCCGCTCGATCGGCCTTCACGACTGCCTGACGCAGCAGCAGAAAAAGACCCAGCGCCAGCACAACAAGCGCCGCCGCCAGCAGGCGCAGCCGCAGCAGCACAGGCCGAAGTTCGAAAAAGGGTCGCGAAGCGAGATTAAGTACGATCCGCATTATCCGCGCAGTGCCCCCACCACACTTGTAAAACGTCCAGGGTCAACTTCGCCAGGTATGCCGCTTGCCGCGAACGATTGCGAATTCACCAGCGCGCGCAGCGGAATCTGCCATGCACCGTCGGCGGCAAGATGTTGCCGCAGCACGCCCGTCGACTCCAGGCCTGCTACCCAAACTTCCTGCAGCGGCACGTGCAACGCGTCTTCATAATATGCAGCAGCCACCAGGACAGCCTGCGCCATCTCTCCGGGATCAGTGGTTGCACGATCCGTGGAGCGGTACAGCAGCAACTCGCCGTTGTCGGTGATCGCGGTCGTCATCGAATCTTTTTCTGTATGCACTAATAGGTGCGAGCCCGTATTCGGCAGCGCGGCCAACGCGGCCAGGGTCGCTGGTAACAACACGCCGGGTTCCATCTGCAGGCTGCGCGCCATGGATTCCACTTCGTCTCGGATTTCCGCCGGCATGGCCGCCGCAATCAACTGCACCGGAGCATCTTTGCGAGTTGAATCCGGAGATCCCAAGAGCTGATAGGACACGGCCGCGAGGTCCGCATCGAAGGGCAACATGCGGCGCAATCGAAAACGAACCAGCGGCAGAATTTCCTGCGCTTTGGCCGGCAGCGTGTCGAAATCGAGAAGATGTACGCGGGTGCATGCATCCGGCACGATAAACGTCCAGTCGCGTCCCCGGCTGTCGAAAGAGGCAAGCACATCTTTCAGCGCCCTCTGCACCGCGCTGCTGTCAGGAAACAAGGGCACAGTTACCCCGGCCGAGACCGATCCTGCCTCCAGTGGCGCAAAGACAGCCTCATCCAGCGGCGACTCCAGACCGGTAGATCGGGCCGCAAGAATTCCATCCGGCGCAATTTCGCAGGCTAGCCTAGGACGCACTGCAGTTTGCAGTGAAGTTGGAAAAAGACGCATGTAAATTAAGCTTACCGTGAAGCTTCGATGAACGTAACTTTGTTAATTTCTTTCAACGTTGTCAGGCCCAATCGCACCCGCTGCAACGCGGACTCCCGCAGAAACGACATGCCTTCTGCGCGTGCGGCTTTGCGCACCTCGGAACTCGGCCTCTTCTCCAGAATAATTTCCCGGATTCTGTCGTTTAGCTCCAGAAGTTCATGGATTGCAGTACGGCCGCGATAGCCGGTGCCGCCGCATTCGATACATCCCGCGCCTTCCTTGAAATCAAACCCCGACCATTCCTGCGTGTCCAGTCCGCTCAATTGCAACGTCTCGCGGTCGTATTGGACGGATCGCTTGCAATCCTCGCAAATAACGCGAACCAGGCGCTGGGCAAGGATGCAGTTCAACGCAGAAACGAAGTTGTAAGGTTCGACGCCCATGTTTAGAAAACGTCCCAGCACGTCGACCACGTTGTTGGCGTGGACAGTGGTGAAGACAAGGTGACCGGTCAATGCGGAATTGATGGCGATCTGCGCGGTTTCCTGGTCGCGGATTTCGCCGACCAGAATCTTGTCCGGATCGTGGCGCAAAATCGAACGCAGGCCGCGCGCGAAGGTCAGCCCCTTTTTCTCATTCACCGGAATTTGCGTGATGCCGCGAATCTGATACTCCACCGGGTCTTCAATGGTGATGATCTTATCTTCGTCACTTTTGATTTCATTTAACGCGGCGTACAGCGTGGTGGTCTTGCCCGATCCTGTGGGGCCGGTGACGAGCACCATGCCGTAGGGTTCGCGGATGTAGCGGCGAAAACGGCGAAGATCGTTCTCTTCAAACCCAACGACGTTCAGCGTAAGGGAGCGGAACGTTTCACTCATCGACTCCTTATCCAGCACACGAAGTACGGCATTTTCGCCATGCACGGTGGGCATGATGGAGACGCGAAAGTCGATTAGACGACCTTTATAGCGGACACGGAAACGTCCATCCTGCGGAACGCGACGCTCGGCAATGTCGAGCTCGCTCATCACCTTGATACGGGAAAGGATGGTCTGGTGATGCTCGCGCGCAATGGGCGCCATGGCGTGTTGCAGCACACCGTCGATGCGGTATTTCACCAGCAAGCTGTCGTCAAAGGTTTCCAGGTGGATATCGCTGGCTCGCCGCTCAAGCGCCGTGAACACCATAGTATCGACGAGTCGAATGATGGGGCTGATGTCTTCTTCTGACGTCAGCTTCTCGATGGAAAGCGTTTCATCCTGATTGTCTTCTGACGAGAGCACATCAAATGTGAGGCCCTCGGTGGCTTCATCGAGTACACGCTGCGATTGCTCCGTCTTCTTCAGCAGATCTGTGATCTGGCTGAGCGTGGCAACCTTGACGCCGATTCTCTGCCCCAGCAGGCTGGAAATCTCGTCCATCATCATCAATCGGCTGGGATCGCTGACAGCGATGATTAGCTTGTTTTCCAACTGTTCCAGCGGGACAAAGTTGTAGCGGAACATCATGTCCACCGGCACGGTGCGGAACAACTCGTGCTGGATTCGAAAATTCCGAAGATCGACAAATTCGCAGCGATAGCGTGCCGCAAGCATCTGCGCCTGCGTAGTCTCATCGCTGAGAATGGCCTTTCCGTTGGGAACGATCGCAATATCCGCCATAGTGTTTCTCCTTGCTTAGTGTTGCATTGCGCCCGCCGCGCCCAGGCTGAAAATCGGCAGGTAGAGCGCGATCAAAATCGTCACCACCACGCCCCCCATCACAATCAAGATTGCGGGCTCAATCAACGACAGCGCCGCGGTCAACGCCGTCTGCACATCTTCTTCAAAGAATTCCGCGACGGAATTCAACATTCCCGGCAGGGCTCCCGTCGCTTCGCCCACTTCGATCATTTCGATCGACAGCTCGGGAAAGATCTTGGTGTTATTCAGGCTGGTGGCCAGCCCCTTGCCCTCTCGCACGCTGCCGACAGATTGCGTCACGGCCTGACTGAGACGCCGGCTGCCTATGGATCGTGCGGCCGTCTCCAGCGATGGAACCAGAGGCAAGCCCCCTGAAAGCAACGTTGAGAGCGTGCGTGAGAACAACGCTACCTGATACTTGACCCAGATGCTGCCAAAAATGGGGGTTTTTATTCGAAGGGTATCGATCTGATTGGCACCTCCGTCGGTACGGCTCCAGCGAAACAAGCCAAACGCGATGGCCGCGACAGCGACAAGCAGATACGGGAGGTACGATTGGAAGTCTTTCCCGAGGGCCAACATGAAGACTGTGATCCCAGGGAGTTTGGTGCCGATCTGATCGTAGAGTGCGGCGAAGCGCGGCACGACAAAGCTGATCAAAAATATGAAGAGTCCGGTGACCATAATGATCAGCAGAACCGGATAGAAAAGCGACGCGATCAGCTTCTTGCGAAAAGTGAGCGAAATCCGCTGAAAGGCCAGGTAGCGCGTGAGCACTTCTTCCAGGTTGCCCGAACGTTCGCCGGCCAGCAGCGAGGTGGTGTAGATCACGGGGAATCCGCCCTGAGATTCAAAGGCTGCCGAAAGCGATTGTCCGGTTCGAACACGTCCAGCTACGTCTTCAAGCT
>JAJYSL010000427.1 GCA_021793595.1 Acidobacteriota bacterium | reverse complement strand
AGCGGCGGAACGCCATACCTTTTTAGAGACGCAACGCAAGGACCTGATCGATTCCATTGAGAATACGCAGAGCAGCATTCGCGAGATTGAAGTGGTGCTGCGCAGCAAGTTTGAAGAAGCCTTCCAGGCCATCAACGAGAACTTCTCCGCTACGTTTTCTAATTTGTTCGGCGGCGGCCAGGCACTCATGAAACTCACCGATCAGGAGAATTCCGACGAAAGCGGCGTTGACGTCATCGCTTCCCCGCCGGGGAAAAAACTGCAGAATATTCTTTTGCTTTCCGGCGGAGAGAAGGCGTTGACCGCCTTGTCGTTGTTGATGGCGATTTTCCAGTACCAGCCCAGCCCGTTCTGCGTGCTGGACGAAGTGGAAGCGGCGCTGGACGAGTCCAACGTTGGCCGTCTGGCGAACATGCTGCAGAAGATGAGCGAACGCACGCATTTCATTGTGATCACACACAGCAAGCGGATGATGCAGGCGGCGGACGCAATCTTCGGCGTGACCATGCAGGAGCCAGGCGTGTCCAAAATTGTGTCGGTGCGGCTCGGTCACGAGCGTTCGCTGGAGAGAGCCTCCGCTTAAAATCGATTGCGGATAGAATGGTTGGTTGCAAGCGGTCTGCTGCGGGCGATTGGATTCCACAAATGCCCGGGCGCAGCAGCTGCATGCAAACAAATTGTTGCGGCAGCATCCCTTTTGATGAACCGCTTGTTCTGGTACGCACTCCCATGAAAGGCTCAAGAGCATGTCAGAAGCACTTCTTCAAGCCAATCTGCCCGATTTCAAACTCCATGCAAGAGGCAAGGTTCGAGACATTTATGAAGTCGGCGACAAATTATTGCTGATCGCAACCGATCGCATCTCCGCCTTCGATCACATCCTGGCAACTGGCATCCCGGATAAAGGAAAAATTCTCACCCAGATTTCCGTGTTCTGGTTTCGCCTGCTGGCGGATCTGGTGCCGACGCATCTGATTACCGCGGATGTAGACGAGTTCCCTGCTTCGCTGCAGCCGTATCGCCGCCTGCTGCATTTCCGCTCGATGCTGGTAAAGCCAGCGGAAATCTTTCCCATTGAGTGTGTCGTGCGCGGTTATCTGACAGGCTCGGCGTGGAAGGATTATCAGGAGACAGGCAGCGTATGCGGCATTGCGCTGCTGCCGGGGCTGGTGGAGTCTGACCGCTTGCCGGAACCGATCTTCACGCCAGCGACGAAAGCGCCATCGGGAGAACACGACATGAATATCTCGCTCCTTGAGATGGGCGAACGCATCGGCAGAAAGAACGCGGAATTGCTACGCGATTTGAGCCTGATGATCTATGATCGCGCGTCGCGCCATGTGGAAGAACAAGGCATGATCCTTGCCGATACGAAATTTGAATTTGGGAGAACAGGGGAAGGAGTGGTGCTGGCCGACGAGGCGCTGACACCGGATTCCTCGCGGTATTGGTGGAAGGACAGCTATGAACCCGGCGGACCGCAGATTTCTTTTGACAAGCAGTTCGTGCGCGATTATTTAGTGGAGAGCCACTGGAACAAGCAGGCTCCTGCTCCCGGGTTGCCGGAGGATGTGGTGGCGCGAACACAGGAGAAATACCTGGAGGCGTTTCGTCGTATCACGGGTCAAACTTCGCTGCGCTGACCGGATATTCCCGCGGGTGAGTCGTAGGAATGTCCGAGGGTAACTTTTCGGAAGCAAGTGCCTCGTGATAGAAAGATGAATCGCCAGGGCGTGTTCAGGAGTGATGGCTTTGCTCGGCCTGCAACCTTTTGATTGGTTTATTCTCGTCGTCATCTTCCTGTCCACCCTGCTGGCGGCCGCGCAGGGTTTGCTGCTGGAAGCGATCTCTCTGCTGGCGCTGGTTCTGGGCTTGTGGCTGGCATTCTGGAACTACGCGGTGCTGGCGGCGCCGTTAGGCCGACTGATTCATTCCCAACATATTGCCGACGTGCTGGCCTTTCTGTTGATTGCGCTGGGCGTGATGCTGGTGGTGGGGCTGATCGGGCGAGCCATCTCCCGGGTGGCGCACACAGCCGGGTTGGGCAGTCTGGATAGCTTGCTGGGTGCGATTTTTGGAATTATTCGAGGGTGTTTTCTGGTGGTCGTTGCTATCATTGCAATTGCCGCCTTTATGCCGCAGAATTCCTGGATGAGCGGATCGCGGCTGGCTCCCTACTTTCTTTCCATCGCCAAGGAAGTTTCCGCCGGAGCGCCGGCGGAGCTAAGGCACAGAATTCAAGAGGGAGCGGCAATCATTGAGCAAGAGAAACCGGTATGGATTCAATTACACTTGCATCCTCCCCCCGTGACACGTTAGAACAATCAGAATAGAGTTACCGCAGCGAATTTTCTTCAGCCAAAAACATTCAACTGCCGCAGCATGAATTTGACGGGTAAGAGAGGTCAGAGTGAAACGCGAATTGGATAATCTTGTCGTACAGATGTGCGCCAGTGGGATCACCTACGAGGAGGCTGTCCGCGAGTTTCGCCGTCGTTATCTGCAGGAAGTGTTACGCAACAACAAAGGCAACCAGTGCAAAGCGGCGCGGGAACTTGGCATGCACAGAAATACGCTGAGCCGCATTATGGCCGACCTGGAACTGGATCCAGTGCAGATCAAGCTGGGGCTGAAGCGGCCGGCGAGGGGGGAGCATCCTGTTCTTCACCCGGTCCAACTGATACGCTCAAAGTAGCAACCCTACTCTGGAAGGCAGTATAGGGCGAGTGGCGAGGAACCATGGGACGCAGAATCGTGCGATGGCAAATCCGCCATTGAATTGTGTCGGTAGCTCTGCTGCGCGGAACCCACGTTTGACACCTTCTTCTTATAGCAGCGGAAGCCAGTCGAGGCACCCAGTCGGCATGTTTGGCAGTCGACTGCAGAAGTTGACGGCAGCAAGCCTGACATTATCCATGGCAGTCTTGCTTAGCTGGCAGCAAGCGATGCCGGAGAATCTCGCTTCTTCCCCTTCCAAATCCAATCCCACAGCGGGCGCTGCCGCGCCCGGCTCCGCTTCCCTTCCCGCCCCAACCATGCAACAGGCTGCGAAGGCGAGGGAGGCATTCACCAAGGGGACGCACGCGTTACGAACTGAGGATTCGACACAAGCCATGCGATGGTTCGCTGAAGCTCTGCGCCTCGATCCGGGGAATGCAGCCTACAGGACGGCCTACGACCTAGCCACGCAGCAGCGGGTGGGAAGCCTGATTCAGGCAGCAACGCATGATGTAAAGCAGGGCAAATCGGATGCGGCAAAGCGAGAACTGCAGCAAGCGCTTCGAGTGGATCCGGGCAATCCGTATGTCGAGGAGCATGTCAGTTCATTGACAGCGGAGCAGGAGCCTGCGGTGGTTGCGTCCAAGCCCATGCCGCAGTTTTCCAGCGGCGTGGTGGCGCTGAGTCCGGCTAGCATACGGTCCACATTTCACATCCGCGCCAATGCTCAGCAGGTGCTTCGTCAGGTTTACTCGTCGTACGGAATTACCGCCATCCTCGACGACTCCGTTTCCACCAAGCAGGTCCGCTTCGATTTGACGAGCGCTTCCTTCGCACAAGCGTCCACAGCCGTGCAATTGTCCACGGGCACATTCATCGTTCCGCTGGATCCGGAACACGTCCTGGTGGCCAAGGACACAAAAGCGAACCGCGACAAATTTGAAAGGCTGATGCTGGAAACCATTTTCCTGCCTGGGCTGGATGCCAAGGAGATGTCCAACGCCGTCAAACTTGTCCGGAACGTTTTTGGAGTGAAGCAGGTGGCAAGTCACAAGCAGGGCACGCTTAGCATTCGGGCCCCGCAGAACACACTGCGCGCGATCGATGCGACTCTGGACCAGTTGTACCTGGACCAGCCGGAGGTAATTCTGGACGTTCGGGTGTATCAAGTCAGCAATTCACGCCAGGAAAACCTGGGCGCTGCATTTCCGCAACAGCTTTCGGTGTTCAATGTGAATTCACAAGTGTCGGGAATTATTAACAGCAATGCAAGCACCATTGCTCAGTTGATCTCTTCCGGGCTAGTCAATCCAGGAGACTTGGCCGGCATTGTCGCACTGCTGGTTGGGCTGGGGTTGGTGAATGGGACAGTTCTCAACCA
>JAJYSL010000426.1 GCA_021793595.1 Acidobacteriota bacterium | reverse complement strand
ACCAAGCGGCAAAGCAGCTATCTGTCTTAAGTTATCCATGTTAAGTTTTGGAGCCTTGGCGACCAATCCGCTCAGCCACACTTGATCGTTCGTAGACGAGGTGAAGAGGGAATCGCCGAGCTGGGGGTGCATGAGTGCCGGGAGTGTCTTGGCACGCGCCTCGATCATCCTGAAATACAACCCAGCATTGCTCAACTTGTCCTTATAGGGCGAGTTGGCCAAGAATTCCAGTGCTTTCCTGGCGGCGACCTGATTCTCCGCATCGCTATGACGCAGAGGAACACGACGGATCGTCGCCTGATCGGCAAACATCAGGTTATCGGGAAAGGCAAATTCTGTGTCTACTTTATGGCCCAATACCAAGTGGGCCAGTTGGAATGCTAGCACGGATGCCAAATCCTCCTCATACGGGAGAGTGTCGATCAAGCCCTTGCTGAGCACGATTGTGTTGCCGATGGTAAGCGACTCCAAAGGGGTAGTAAGAAGTACGCGGCAGTGGACTGGTTCAGGCAGGGAAATATTATTGGTTACGATCAGGTTGTTCGTGACCTGTTCGAGCACTTTATCGAAGTTGCTGGGCGCCGCCAGAAGCCCGGCCTGGAACAGGCGGTCAAGAATGTTCGATTCCGCTTGCTGCGTCCACATGCGCGAGGCTTGCAGTGGACTCACGTCCTGGGCGCTCTCGCTGTTGTCTTTGACAGCATCGATCTTCACAGTTTCGTTGTCGCTGTTGGAAGCAGGGATACGCAGGGAATATCCCCAGATCCAGGTCTGTGCACGGAAGAAGTTCGCCTCATCCGGGACCTTTCCCGGCCCATGTTCTTCCGCGTACACGGCAGTCGGGAGCCAGAGGCCCGGTTGTACATTAGTGCGCCAACTGTCAAAGTGGTAATACACGTGACGACCGTTCCTGCTGGTGTAGGTGCCACTGAAGCGGACGATATTGCCACCAGTGTCCTCGATCCAGACGCGGCCAATGAAACGTCCGGGACCCGATCCTGGCTTGGGACTGACATCGAAGAGGTATGTGCGGATATCGCCGAGAAATTCGCGACGGACGAACCGGAAGTTGTAATGCTGACGATCGAAATGGTTCGCGTCCAGCAATAACATCTGAACGAAGCCCTGGGCAACATATTCGATCTTGAAGGCCTTGGTTAGCCCGTTGACGAACATGACCGAACCTTTGTACATCTTTTTCTTGGTTGCAGCTTCCTGGTAGCGGTTGTCCTCGATCACACGACCGAAATCGACGCGCCCGAGAAAATAGTGGTCATCGAGTGGCACGGCGCTGAGTTGTGTGTCCGGTTTGAAATCCTGAATGTAGGTTTCAACGACCGGCGCGCGCTGCTGCAGCGCCACCAATACACCCTTTTCATGCATCGAAGCCTGATCGATCAACCGCACCATTTCCGGTGTTAGCTTGGCTTGGGGATTGGAAGACTTTCTATGCCTGGCCGAGGCGGGGAGAGCAATGGACACCAACAGCAGGAAGGCCAAGCCTCTGTTGCGTCTAGAGTTCAGGGTAAGGTTCGCAAGTCGCATCATTGTGTTCCTTATATTACTTAAGTTTTTGGTTTATCTATACACAATTACGCTAGCTGGAAATCAATCCGATAATATGTGGTAATGTCGACGGGTTTCCCGTCTCGAGTTGCTGGTTTAAATTGTGTCTGTTCAGCAGCCCGGATGGCTTGTTGATCCAACCCGTGACCAAGACCCTGCACCACGCGAAGTACATGCACGCGTCCATCTGCGGAAAAGCGTACTTCCAGCACGACTTCTCCTTGTATTTTCAACTGTTTAGCTTCTGCAGTGTACTGTGGTCTTGGATGTGAAATTACCTGTACAGTGGTTTCGTTGTTGGTCTTGGCCACCATCACCTTAGGAGCACTGGTTGCCACAGCATTGTCACGAAACGCACCCTGCTTTACCGTTCCATGCGGGCCGCCATTGCCCTTGCCGCCAGCTATCCCGTCAGAGAACCCGACGGATGCGACCTTGCCACGTCCGCCACCTCCAGGAACGCCGTGCGCATAGCCGGAGCCGAAGTCAACCCCACCGACCTTGCCCTTACGAGCAGATCCGGAGCCAGATGAGTCTCCCACGGCACTTTGAAAGCTGCCATATGCCGCGATTGTAGCGGGACGGCTTGCACTTGGATTGGCATGTACGCCCATAGGATCGCCAAAACCGCCTGTTTTAGTGGATGTCTCGCCCATATTATTGGCGACAACTGTAGGAATGTTTGTATGAAACGTTCCTACCTTGGGTTGTGGGGGCAGCGCCACATTGTCTGGACGATAAGGCGGCAGCACCGGAGCCCGCAAGTTGTTCATGCGAACACGGGCCAACTTGGGCTGTGTCTCTGTAGGCGCGCGCCTGTACATGATTTTTGGAGCAATCCGGTTCAACAAGTCGGGCGTAGGAGGTATAACAGGGACGCGCGGTCGAATAATTGGACGCGGAGTTTTTACCGGAGTGATGGGCAATAAGAGTTGTGTCGCTTCCAGTTGATGTTGTACAACCTGATTCTTCACCATAATGAGCGACAAAACAAACATAAGCGCGATCACAGACACGTTGATGATCAGACTTACTGTGAAAGCTTTGTTGCGGCCTTCCGGTTCAGGAAGCAAGCCGAAAGTCGCGGTCTCCCTGCTGGAAGTACGACGCCCAGGAATTTCAGAGCGACGGGGTGGGGGGCCGGATTCTGATCGTGAGAGATGATCTTTAGTCGCAAAGCTGGTCATGACTGCTTTTACCTCGGGGCCGATTCAACTGATGACAGCTCCAATCAATGCTGTTGAAACCTTCTCCCCTAAATCTGAAATGCTAAGGGCAGATGCTACGAACAAGCTTGCTAAGAGCTGTGCTGTAATCCTAAAGTTGGATCGTTTTCTTTAACAGCGTTTCACCCAAAATGTTGCTGACAGAAAAATCAAAATAAAATCAGAACAGCATTTTGAGCGGTTACTTCGTTTAGATGCCACTCGCCCTGCACGAGTATGTTTTTTTGCAAGGTTTAAACTATATTCTCCATTCTCCGTATGTTGCCAGGACTGCTCGTTTTAGGAGTGTTCAAGAGCATCGAGCCTCGACTGAATACCAATTTGGATGACTATGTTTGCCACTGAGTATGCCACAACTTACTGGATTTGGAATGAATTTCCTTCAAAGATCCTTCGAGTTGACTCCTGATGGTCTGCATTTTCATTCTTTAACCTGCCCGAAAACAGTAAAATATGGTTTCAAAAGATGCCATTCCTGGCTACATTCGGCCAGTAATTCAATTTTTTTCATCGATCAAACGACAGACCACCAAAAAGAAGGAGATGGTCCCTTTGAATGTTCTCGTTACCGGCGGTGCCGGATACATAGGCGGCACGGTTGCTATGCTGCTTCAGGAAGCTGGACATCATGTTGTCATTTACGACAATCTTATCCATTCGCAACGTTCCGCACTGCCAGCAGGCCCGTTCTTCGTTGAAGGCGATGTCCGCGACCAGACCAAATTGGAAGCAACCTTGCAAGGCCAGAAAATTGAGGCAGTCCTCCACTTTGCCGCGCTGATTGAGGCCGGCGAAAGTATGCAAAAACCTATTGTGTATTTTAACAATAATACGGCATCGACGCTCGGACTTTTTCAGGCAATGCAGTCCGCAGGCGTGCGGAAATTGGTATTTTCCTCGACAGCCGCAGTCTATGGAGAGCCGGAAATCACGCCAATCCAAGAAGATGCGGACCTATGCCCCACCAATCCTTATGGGGAATCGAAGCTGCTGGTGGAACAGATACTCCCCTGGCTCCATCGCATCCACGGTCTCCGATATGCCAGTCTGCGCTACTTCAACGTGGCGGGAGCCATGGCTGGCCGAGGAGAGGCCCACGAGCCGGAGTCGCATCTGATTCCGCTGATTCTCGATGTAGCTCTGGGGCGCAAGAAGAACATTCGCATTTACGGGACAGACTATCCCACGCCCGATGGAACCTGCATCCGCGACTATATCCACGTGCGCGATCTCGCAGACGCTCACCTGATGGCGTTGGCTGCGCTTGACCAGCCGGATTGTCCGGGACGCATGATTTACAACCTGGGCAACGG
>JAJYSL010000051.1 GCA_021793595.1 Acidobacteriota bacterium | reverse complement strand
GCAGTCGCCCTCAACGGACAGGTGGAAGACGCTGCTGGACTACATCGTGGCCAGAATCATTCCGCATAGGCCCCAAAAACTCCTCAAAACATCTGCGCTTCTGGCTAGCAACTGCGGTTTTTAGGATGAACCGGGCAACGGAGGCATCGCTTTCCTCACGGGTGAGCCTCGAGGAAAAGTAGCGGCGGACAATCGGGTCGGCATTCATGGCAGCGAATGCTGGCAAGTCGGCTTCGCGCCATCTTCGCAAACGTAATCTCTCGGTTTCAATCATGCCTACCTCGGACAAGGAAATTGTATCTGAGGCAATCTGCTGCCCGTGTCCCTAGACTGGGCAGGGGACCGAGGTTTTTTCCTGGGTCTGCGGAGCGCCGCTTTGCACGATGTATTCAATCAGCGGCCGCACATTGCTGACCTCAGCGAGAAAAGCATCGTGGCCGTGGTCGCCGTGCAGCTCAATATAGTTGCACACGGCGTTTGCGTTTTGAATTCGCTCGGCTAAAGCGTGGACATCGGCTGCGGGAAACAGCCAGTCCGACGAGATGCCTACGACCAGCAAGCGGGCACGAATGCGGCGCAGGGCTTCCTCTTCGTTTGCATAGCCGCGGGAAAGCTCGAAGGTGTCCATGGCGCGCGAAATCACGAGATAGCTGTTGGCGTCAAATCGTTCGTTGAAAATACGTCCCTGGTAATCGAGATAGCCGGCGGCATCGTAACGTGCGGCGTGGGACAGGAGGGGATCTTCCCCGGAGCGATCGGGTTTTCGACCGAATCGCTGAGTGAACAGAGCTGGCGATTTGTAGGTACACACCGCCAGGCCGCGGGCTAACGCCAGGCCACGGGTGGGCGGGTTGGAGGCGTCGTAGTCTCCCCCATTCCACGCTGGATCCAGCCGAATGATTTCTCGCTGCAGATGGTTCAGCGCCAATCCCATGGCGGAAAGTGGAGCTGCGCCGACAGAAAAACATCCGGCGACGCGCTCCGGAAAATCGATCGTCCATTGCAGTGCCTGCATGCCGCCGATGGAGCCGCCAAGTACGGCACGCAGTTGATGAATGCCGAGATGCTGAATCAGTTCGGCCTGGGCACGAACCATGTCGCGAATGCTGACCACCGGAAAGTCCGCGCCGTAAGGTTTGCCGGTGGTTGGGTTGATAGAACGTGGTCCAGTAGAGCCATAACAGGAGCCGAGGACGTTGATGCCGATGACACAATGTTTGTCGGCGTCGAGAGGATGGCGATCATGGAACAGGTCCTGCCACCAGTCCGCAACGCGCGCAGAGCCGGTGAGCGCATGACACGCAAGGATGGCGTTATCTCGAGCCTCGTTCAACTTGCCATAAATGGCGTAGTGGAGCGATGCCTGCGGCAACGCAGCACCGGAGTCGAGCGGGAACGGCGCGCCCTTTCCCAGCAGAAAATCACCTTCGAAGTCGGGCTGTAACGTTGGCTGCTTCATTGGATTCCGCCTTACGCTGTCACGGAGGGGTTCTGGGAAGACTTCACTTTTGCAAACGCCTGTTCCAGATCGAAGATTAGATCGGTCAAATCCTCGATGCCAACGGAAAGGCGAACCAGGTTGGGAGTGACGCCGGTCGAGGCCTGCTCTTCTATTGCGAGCTGCTGATGCGTAGTGGAGGCGGGATGGATGACGAGAGACTTGGAGTCGCCGAGATTGGCCAGCAGGCTAAAGATCTGTAGCGAGTTGATAAATTGCTTGCCGGCATCGTAGCCGCCGCGAATGCCAAAGGTCACGATGGAACTGGATCCGTTCGGCAGATATTTCTTCGCGAGTGCGTTGTACTTGCTGCTGGTCAGACCGGGGTAGTTGACCCATTCGACGCCGGGATGTTTTTCCAGAACTTTGGCGACGGCGAGTGCATTTTCTGAATGGCGCTGCATGCGCAAATGGAGGGTTTCAATCCCTTGCAAAATGAGAAACGCATTGAAGGGAGATAAGCATGCACCTGTGTCGCGCAGTCCTTGTACGCGGGCTTTCAGGATAAAGGCCAGGTTGGCGAACGCTCCGGTATAGGAAAGTCCGTGATAGGAAGGATCGGGTTCGACAAAGTCGCGAAAGCGCCCGGACTTGGCCCAGTCAAATTTTCCGCTGTCGACGATGACCCCGGCAATGCTGTTGCCGTGCCCGCCGAGGAACTTGGTGGCCGAATGAATCACGATATCTGCGCCCCACTTGATCGGGTTGCACAGAATGGGGGACGGAATTGTGTTATCGACGATGAGAGGAAGACCGTGCTCGTGAGCGACGGAAGCGAGTTTTTCCAGATCGACCACATCGAGCTTGGGATTGCCGAGCGATTCGGTATAGACGGCGCGAGTGCGATCGTTGATGGCTTTGCGCAATCCCTCGTAGTCGTCGGCATCGACAAAATGCACTTTGATTCCGAGTTTGGGCAGGGTGTAGTGAAACAAATTGTAGGTGCCGCCGTAGAGCGATGTGCTCGAAATGATCTCATCGCCGGAGTTCGCCAGCGTGAGGATGGTCAGCGTCTCCGCCGCCTGGCCGGAGGCTGTCGCCAGCGCCGCGACCCCACCCTCCAGCGCTGCTACGCGCTTCTCCAGAACATCGTTGGTCGGGTTCATGATGCGGGTATAGATATTGCCGAACTGTTGCAGACCGAACAACGCGGCGGCGTGATCGGCATTCTCAAACACGTAAGAAGTCGTCTGGTAGATGGGCACAGCACGCGATCCGGTGGCCGGGTCGACAACTTGGCCGGCGTGAACGGCGAGGGTAGCGGGCCGATGTTGGTGGGGTTCAGACATTCGATTTCTCCTAAGGCGGCGCTGAATTTGTGATGCTCAAAAAGAAAACCCGCTAGCGGAACGCTGCGGGTAACTGAATCTTCTGATCAGAGGTGGATTAAAAGAACTTTCGCCTCTCCAGAAACAGCTGCCCGCAAACGCAGATTGGCATTCGCATGGGCATTTGCATGTTGTGGAGACAGGAATTCATACCTTGCCATGGAGATTAACCGATCGTCGAAATAATTGTCAAATTCGGCGCGATGGATTACGGCTCTCAGGTACGTGCGCAGCGAGCATGTACTGCCCGCAGAGTTTTCCGGCGACATTGCTTTCTATGTTATCGCCGTCCGTCGTAAAGTCATTCTATGACCAATTCTGAAGCGGCGCAGAGCTACCCGCCGGTACTCGGGGATTCGAAATCCACGTATAACCGCTTTCTTCTTTTAGTCGCGGGCCTGGGCGGCCTGTTGTATGGAGTCGACGTTGGCATTATCGGCGGGGCGTTGCCATATCTGGAAGCGACCTCGCATCTGAACGCTGGCCAGCTATCGATTATTGTTGCCGCGGTCTTGCTGGGCAGTGTGATCTCGACACTGTTTGCTGGAGTGCTCGCGGACTGGATGGGACGCAAACCGCTGATGGTGGTCAGCGGGCTCCTGTTTGTATGCAGCATTCCCGTAATTGCTCTGTCGCATGGCTACAACCCGTTGTTTTTCGGTCGGCTCTTGCAGGGCATCAGCGGCGGACTGATTGGGATTGTGGTCCCGTTGTATCTGGCGGAATGCCTCAAGGCGTCAACGCGAGGAAAAGGGACCGGCGTTTTCCAGTGGCTGCTGACTCTCGGCGTGGTTTCGGCTGCACTGATCGGGATTTACTACAGCTATCGCGTCGCGGCGGTGGAACGGATCGCGAGCCCGGCTGCGATATTCGCATTCAAGAATCAGGCTTGGCGACGGATTTTCTGGGTGTCTCTGCCGCCGGGATTGCTGTTTGTTATCGGCAGTTTCTTCCTGGCGGAATCGCCACGCTGGCTATTCAAACGCGGGAAAAAAGAGCAGGCGTATGCTGCGCTGCTTCGTTCGCGAACCAAAGAGCAAGCAGATGTTGAATTGAGCGAGATGGAAGAAACTGCGCTCGCAGCCCATGCGCAGGTTACTTCCGCAACCGGAATGAAGGTGAAGGATTCTCTGCTGCGGAGAAAATATGTCGTCCCTTTTCTGCTCGCGTGTGCCATTCTTTTGGTCAACCAAGCCACTGGCATTAATTCGCTGATCGCGTATAACACGGGCATCCTCCTGCAGAGCGGACTTTCCGACGTCAGCGCGCATTGGGGCTATGTCATCTTCACGTGCGTGAATTTTCTAGTGACTATCGTCGGAATGACACTGGTCGACAACAAGGGCCGGAAATTTCTGTTCATCCTGGGAACGTCAGGAATCATCGTGTCGATGGTTATGGTGGGTTTGCTGTTTATCAAGACGGAGCGAGCGAACCTGGATTGCCGCAATGCGATTCAAGCGATGGTCAAGCCGGACCAGACACTGACGCTACCGTTCGACGCGGATGTAGCGAAGAAACTGCTGGCAGAGAAACATTACAGCGGCAACGCAATCGAGCCAGCGCGCGCGTCCCTGGAAGTCATTTACTCCTATGGCGGGTTTACCGCTGCAACCAGCTTTGTCCGCTCCGATGAAAAAGGCACGGCTCCCATTCACATTACGCGGGAGGGCGCCATTCCAAACAGCAAGTTGGAGGCGCTGCTGAAAGATCCATTCGCCAATATAGAAGAGGCTCGCACGGCTCCGCTCAGAATTCAGAAGGCGGTTCTAGGACAAGTTCCCAATGCAGGGCACGGTTGGCTGGTGGCGCTGGGCCTTTATTTGTTTATGGCGTTTTATGCCTTGGGTCCGGGTGTATGCGTGTGGCTCGCTCTATCGGAGTTGATGCCGACTCGCATACGCTCCAACGGCATGAGCATCGCCTTGGTATTGAACCAGATGGTGTCAACACTACTGGCAGGAATTTTCTTGCCCTTCGTCAGTAAGTACGGATATTCGCGGATCTTCTTTCTGTTCGCTGCGTGCACCGTACTCTACCTGCTGATCGCGGCAATTTTCCTGCCGGAAACAAAAGGCAAGACGCTGGAGGAGATTGAGGAATACTTCGACAATCCAAAGCGCGGTCGTGTACTTGCGAGCTAATCAGCCTCGCGAATTTCGACCGTCATGATGGCGGCGTGATCGTCGCGGGTTTTAGTGTGACCTTTCCAATTCTTCTTTTGATACATCTTTGATGTGGGTCGCGATGTACCATTTGTAGCCAAAGGGATCCTGGACACTGGCCATGCGGTCGCCGTAAAACTGGTCCGCGGGTTCGCGTTCGCTTTTCGCTCCAGCGGTGATGGCCTGGTGATACAGGCGATCGCAATCTTCGGTGTAAATCAACAAAGAAACAGGACTACCGCCGAAGTGTGCTGGGGCGAAGGCTCCGATCTGAGGGTTCTCGTCGGCCATCATGACGCAGGAGTCGCCGATTTCAAGTTCTGCGTGGCCGATGCGTCCGTCAGGTTGCTTCATGCAGAGCCGCTCGGTAGCGCCAAAGGCCTTCTTATAAAACTCCATCGCCTCGGCTGCTCTGTCGAACATCAAATACGGCTGAACGCTGTGATATCCGTCCGGGATGGGTTTGACTGTCATAGCAACTTCCTCCGCTGCTTCGAAAATCAGTTCCCATCAGGATAATGACTGCCAGGGAAGATACGCAAACCAGCGATGTACCGCGCATGACCGCTGTTACGTCAGGGCGCGGGACTTGGTCTCGTGCAGCCCCATGGCGATGAACGCGGCCGCCAGAAACGCAATGGAGATGGAGGACAGTGCAAGTTCGATGCCGCTGATGTCGGTGGTGTATCCGATCAGGTAGGGAGCGCTTGCTCCCAGGAGGCGGCTGATCCCGCGCACTACGCCCATGGCGGTTCCGCGGACAGCGGTGGGAAATATTTCGCTGGCGATGACGGTAAATCCGCTGAAGAAACCAGTGCCGAAAAATCCGACGATTGGGCCTAATAAGAGGAGCAGATGCGGATCGCGCGTATGTGCGTACAGAGGAACCAACCCGGCAGCGACCAGCAGAAATCCAATGTAGACCCGTTTGCGACCGAAGAGGTCCGCAAGATATCCAAACGAAAGGTAGCCAAGCGCAGTGCCTGCCTGCATGATGATGGTCCACTCGGAAGTTTGTACGATGTTGAGCCCGCGCCCTCCTTCCGAAACCGGTAGCGAAAGGAATCGCGGAATCCACGTGAACAGGCCCCACCATGCAAACAGGGAAGCGGCATTCATGGAGGCGGTGATCAGCGTGGCGCGCCCCAGTTTGCCTTGAAACATGCTGCGCAACGGCATGGTAGCGGCTTCCTGCTGCCATATCTCCGGCTCCTTGACGGACCGGCGAATCCAAATTGTGACTAGCGCAGGGAAGACTCCGACAAAGAATACCGCGCGCCAGCCGAAGTGGGGCATCACCAGCGCCGTGATAGTCGCGCCGAGAGCATATCCCGCAGCCCAGGAGCTTTGCGCTATGCCGATGGCTTTGCCGCGATGTTCATCCGGCCATGTCTCGGCAACCAGCGCACCACCTGCGGCCCATTCGCCGCCGATGCCCAGGCCCAGTACGAAGCGGAAGATCCCGAGTTGCACGACCGAATGCGCCAGGCCGCACGCAGCGGTGAAGATGGAATAGATCAGCATGCTGAAGATCAGCACACGGGTGCGTCCAATCTTGTCCGCCAGCCATCCGAAAAACACGCCACCGATTGCGGCTGAGATCAGGGTTAGAGTCATCAGCAGGCCGGCGGTGGCCGCGCTCATGCGCAGGTCGCGCTCGAGGTCGGCGAGGACCAGCGAGAACAGCATCATGTCCATGCTGTCGAGCATCCATCCCAGCGAGGTGGTGAGAAGCGCGCGTTTCTGTGCAGTGGTTGCCCCAGTCAGCCATTGCAATCGTCGCATTCGGTTTCCCTTTAGAAAATATTTTTGCGCATTATAGATACATTTTGTGCGTTTGCGAGTCTTAGCTCTTAAAGAGAAGTTCATCGAGTCTTAAGGAAATGGTGAAATGATGGTGTCTCGAGGTGTGATGCTTACGAGCAAGGCAGAACATCTGCTCTAAATTCTTTGGCCGTATCCTGTCTGCCCATCTCGGAAGGCGAAAAACCTGGATTGCAAGGGAGTTGACTTCTACGTATACCGATTACGCGAGTCGCAAGCAAATCAGCGGCTCATTCATTTATCGCAACAGTAACAAGCGGAGGATTTTTTGAATGAATTCAGTAGGCCGATTCCGGCAGATGCTTTTGAAGAACGATTTTATCGTTGCCCCCGGCGCATTTGATTGCCTTTCCGCCAAGTCCGCGGAGTTGGCAGGGTTTCCCGCCATTTATATGACAGGCATGGGCACCTCCGCAAGCCGCCTGGGTTTGCCGGACTATGGGTTGGCAACCATGTCTGAGATGGTGGCCAATGCTTCTGCGATGGCTGCGACGGTGAAAATTCCGATTATCGCGGATGCCGACACCGGGTATGGGAACGAACTCAATATGACACGGACCGTCCACGAATATGAGCGGCACGGGGCGGCGGGAATTCATATTGAAGATCAGGTGTTCCCCAAGAAATGCGGCCATTTGGATAAGAAACAGGTCATTCCTCGGCAGGAATTCGTCAGCAAGATTCGCGCCGCAGTGGACGCGCGGAACAGTCCGGACTTCATTATTATTGCGCGTACGGACTGCAACTCTGTGCTGGGGTTCGACGAGGCGATTGCGCGCGCGAACGCGGGTCTGGATGCAGGCGCGGATCTTGCCCTGGTCGAGGCGCCCGAATCGATTGCGCAGATTGAAAAAGTTCCGCAGATGGTGCAGGGGCCGTGTGTTTTGAATATGCTGCTGGGTGGTAAAAGCCCGGTGCTTTCCCTGGATGATATCAGGGGCCTGGGATATCGGATGGTCCTGCTTTCAGACATATTGCTGTGCGCTGCCATTCATGCGTACGATTCTGCGCTGGCCACCGTTCGGACTTCGCCCGATCCGCTACGCTTTCCGAATACGTTGGCTGTCAAAGAGATTTTTCAGCGGTTGGGCGCGGAGAAGTGGGACAGGTTGCGGGTCGAGCGGGAAGAGGCGGCCGCTCAGCGGTAGGGCATATGAGCGCGAACGTGTCCCTGATACACTCAACCGCAATGGTGACGCTGTACAACAAAATTGCCAATCAAAGTCCGGAGCGACTCGCCGCATTGAGTGACGGCGTCTTCGCGTTTGCCTTGACGTTGCTGGTGTTGGACCTCCACCTGCCGGAAGCGGGAAGCATTCACTCCGAACATGAGTTATGGCATGCCTTGGTGCTTTTGACTCCCAGCATTGTGATGTACCTGATGAGCTTTTTGACGCTCGGGATCTTCTGGAACGGGCAACAGACGCAGATGAATTTTCTGGCGCGGTGCGATCGCGACCTGACGTGGATGTTCATCTTATTTTTATTTGCGGTGACGCTGCTGCCGTTTTCGACCAAGCTGCTGGCGGCGTTTATTGCGTATCGTACGGCGCTGCTGGTGTATTGGCTAAATATTTTGCTGTTGGGATCGGTACTCTATTGCTGCTGGCGGTATGCCAATCATGCCGGCTTGATTCAAGAAGATACGCCGCGAGAAATCCGGCGGGCGATTCGCCGGCGCGTGGTGATTGCGCAGTCGATGTATGGGCTGGGAGCCCTGCTGTGCGTGATCAGCACGCGCTGGAGTATCGCCTTCATCTTTGTGGTGCAGCTCTATTACGCGATTGCCCCACGGCGATTGCAAGTGGGGCGTGGCTAAAAGCAGACTGCCACTTTTCGGCGACTACTCCACGTGGTAATTCGGCGCTTCGCGGGTGATGATGACGTCGTGGACGTGGCTCTCGCGCAGGCCGGCGTTGGAAATGCGAATGAAGCGCGCGTTCTTCTGCAACTCATCGATGCTGCTGCAGCCCAGGTAGCCCATGCCGGAGCGCAGGCCGCCGACCAGTTGATACACCATTGCTTCGAGGGGGCCGCGATAGGGCACTCGACCTTCGATGCCTTCAGGGACAAATTTTCCCAGACGGTTTTGTGCGCTGCCTTCGCGAGAGACGACAGAGGCAGCCATGGCTTCCTCGTGTTCGCCGAGGTCGCGCGAGCTTTGGAAGTAGCGCTCACCCGAACCCTGGGCCATGGCGGAGATGGAGCCCATACCGCGATAGGTTTTGAAAGAGCGTCCCTGAAATAGAATGGTCTCGCCCGGGCTTTCATCGACGCCGGCGAAAAGAGAGCCGATCATCACCGTGCTGGCGCCGGCTGCGATGGCTTTGGTTACGTCGCCGGAATACTTGACGCCTCCGTCGGCGATGACGGGGATGTTGCGTGGCCCGGCAGCTCGATAGGCTTCTGAAATCGCGGTGATCTGCGGCATGCCCGCGCCGGTTACCATGCGCGTCGTGCAAATCGATCCTGGACCAATGCCGACTTTAATGGCATCCGCACCCGCGTCGATCAAGGCTTTTGCACCTTCATAGGTAGCGATGTTCCCGGCCATCAGGTCGATATCCGGAAAATTTTTCTTGATCAGCTTGATGGCGTCCAGCACGCGCGAGGAATGGCCGTGGGCGGAATCGATCGCCAGGGCATCGGTGCGGTTGCGAATCATTTCAGCCGCGCGCTCCAGGAAATCTCCTGTCGCGCCAATGGCTGCGGCCACGCGCAGACGACCTTGGGTATCTTTCGCGGCGTTGGGATACTTCAATTTTTTCTGAATATCCTTGACCGTGATCAGACCTTTTAATTCATATTGATCGTTGACGACCAGCAGCTTTTCAATGCGATGCTGGTGCAGAATTTGTTCTGCTTGGTGCAGGGTCGTGCCGACGGCGACCGTGACCAGATTGTCCTTCGTCATCACCTCGCCAACAGGAATGTCGGTCCGGGTTTCAAAGCGCAGATCGCGATTGGTCAGGATGCCGACCAGCTTTTTATTCTTGGTGACGGGAACGCCGGAAATTTTGTAGCGCCGCATGACTTCCAGCGCTTCGGAGATCAATTGCTCGGGCGCGATCGTCACCGGATCGACAATCATGCCGCTCTCGGAGCGTTTCACTTTGTCGATTTCGGCGGCCTGTTGTTCGATGGAGAGATTGCGATGCACCACTCCAATGCCGCCCTGCTGGGCCATGGCGATCGCAAGACGCGATTCCGTCACGGTATCCATGGCGGCGCTTAGCAAGGGAATATTCAGAGTGATATTGCGCGTGACGCGTGTCTGCGTGCCGACCTGAGTCGGCACCACTTCACTGTAGGCAGGAACAAGCAGAACGTCGTCGAAGGTGAGGGCTTCAGGAACGGGGAGTTCGATCATAAGGCACGTGCCGGGATGGGAAGGCGGCTTGAGCGGATACGTTTCCGCTTCGCTGAAGGATCAGTCGGAGGTTGCATACCTGATTGTAATGTTCCGCTTATGTTAGGGCAACCGACGGCGCACGCTCGCCTGGACGGGCGAGACGACTGACGACATTGCGCGGAGTAGCCCGAATGCTCGAGACTTCAGGGCATTCTTGCTTCTGCAAATGGCTGGCACCTCAGGTTCTGGAGAAAAGAAGCTGGCCCCGTCGATGAGGGGCGGCGGCCGGGTTTGAAATCCCTTGGAAACAGGCGTATCGTAGTGAAGTAGACGAGTTTGTCCTGAATTTGTCCTTAGTTTGTGGCTGGCAGCCTGTGGCGAATGGGCCGGGGCGGGAGAAATGAGTGGGCGAGAGCCCACTTTTTATTTGCTCTGGAGTTTACTCAGGAAAGCGACAGCTGCGTACGATTCCATGGCCCTCGATCTGGAGAAAATTCGCGCATTGGCGGACCGTGTTGCCGCTTCCCACGGGTTGGACGTCGTGGATGTGGAGTATGCAGGAAATCCCAAGCACCGGGCGTTGCGCATCTATATAGAGAAGGATGCTGCCAGCCGTGCGAAGTTGGCCCAGGAGAATTTGGCGAAGGACGCGGAATTAAAGTTGCCCGAGCATGTATCGATCGACCAGTTGGCCGGCATCAAAGTGGAAGATTGTGAGACTTTCAGCCACGACTTTGGCACCGTGCTGGATGTGGAGGAGTTGGTTCCGGGCGCGGAGTATACGTTGGAAGTTTCTTCTCCCGGCCTGGATCGCAAATTGCACGGCCGTGAAGATTATTTACGGTTCGCAGGAAGCCTGGCCAAACTGAGGACGATAGAGCCGGTGCAGGGCAATTCCCATTGGCAGGGGCGCATCACGAACGTGACCAACGACACGCTGGACCTGGATTTGAGCACGACGAAGAAACGGAAGAATAAAAAGGAAATGGTGGCTGGGGAGAATGTCACCATCGCATTCGCAAATATTTTGAAGGCAAACCTGGTTCCTGAGATTTAGCGGTAGGAGTTTGAGATTCAAATCTCGCATCGCCGTTGGCAGCTGAAGAAGCTGGTCAATTCAGAGCCCCCGAAGCGAGCGAGTTACATTCCGCCAGATAAGGCTGAGACGAATTATGGCAAGTGCACTTTACGAGACGATTGAAGTTTTGAGCCGGGATAAAGGCATCGATCCGCAGATTGTGGTGAGCGCGGTGGAAGATGCGATTGCCTTGGCGACGCGGAAATATTATAAGACGATGGAAAACATGCGAGGCGAACTCGACCGCGAGACCGGCGAGATTCGCGCCTATGCCTACAAGACGGTGGTGGAATCGCCGGAGCTGGTGGAAGATCCGCTGAACCAGATCAATCTGGAGGAAGCGCGCGGCATTGCGCCGGAAGTGGAAGTGGGCGGAGAACTGCGCTACTACAAGCCGACCGACGTGCTGGGCCGCATCGCCGCACAGATGGCCAAGCAGATCATTTTTCAGAAGGTGCGCGAGGCAGAGCGGGATACGGTATTTAACGAGTACGCGCATCGTGTGGGCGAGGTGCTTAACGCCACCGTCAAGCGGATCGAGGGCCAGGATGTGATCTTCGACATCGGCAAGGCGGAAGCTCGGATGCCGAAGCGCGAGCAGTCGCGCCTGGAGCAATTTGCTGTTGGTGAGCGAGTGCGTGTGGTGCTGCTGCGCGTGGATCGCAATGCGCGTGGGCCGCAGGTGGTTGTGTCGCGGGCAGCGAAGGAACTGGTGCAGAACCTGTTCCAGAGTGAAGTGCCGGAGATTTACGACGGCACGGTCGAGATTCGCGCCATTGCTCGCGAAGCCGGCGAGCGCACCAAGATTGCCGTGGTCTCGCGGGACAAGGATGTCGATCCGGTGGGCGCTTGCGTCGGCATGAAGGGCATGCGCGTGCAGTCGATCATTCGCGAATTGCGCGGCGAAAAAATCGACATTATTGAGTTCAGCGAGGAGATCACGACCTTTGCGGAGAAAGCGCTGCAGCCAGCCAAAGTGAGCCGAGTCAGCATCATTGATCTGGCGGACAAGCAGATTGAGGTAATTGTCGACGATACGCAGTTGTCGCTGGCCATCGGCAAGAAGGGTCAGAATGTGCGTCTGGCGGCGAAGTTGCTGGGCTGGAAGATCGACATCAAGAGCGAGGAAGAAAAGCGCCAGGAAGTCGAGCAGCAAATGCAGGCGATGGCGGGTCCCGTGACCACGCCAATCGAGCAGGTCACGGAGTTGGGTGAAGGCACCATCCAGAAACTGATCGCTGCGGGCATCACGACCGTGGAGGCATTGGCGGATATGACTCCGGAGCAATTGGAAGAAGTTCCGGGCATTGGCGAGAAGACGCTAGAAAAGATTGGCACTGCGGTGCGGCACTACTTCGCGCAACTGGATGCGGCGGCGGACACGGATGCCGGCCCGCTCGGCCCTGAGTCGTCGGAAGCGGAAGACACGAATGAGGCAGCGCTTGATCGGCAGGCAGGCGCCGGGGCGGAGATCGAAGCTTCCGAATCCGAGAAATCGGAAGTATCCGAGGAAATTGCCGAGCTGGAACCCGGCGAAATTCCAATCCTGGACGTCGCGGACGCGATGGAATTGAATGAAACCGGTGATATTTCGGAGATAGCCCAGTCGGAAGGCGCAGGGGACTCTCAAAGCCTGATGAAGAACTTCTTAGAGGATGCTACGGCGACGGATAACGATGATCAACCAGTCTCGGTGGATGCGCCGGAGGCCAATGAGCCGGCATTGGATGGTTGGGAAGAGAAGGAAAAACCCTGATTCTGGCCCTGGAAGAAGCTGTCAGCACGAAAATTAGCAATTTCGATGCGACTTTCAGGGGATAATGAGAGAAGATGCGCACCTGACTGCAGATCACGAGGCACCATATGAGCAGCTAACAGTTTTTGAAAAGGCGAAAGAGACGGATGAGTAAAGTTCGGATTAACGATTTAGCGCGAGAGCTGGAAGTGAAAAGCAGAGTGATTCTCGACATCCTGCCAGAGGTGGGAGTGACAGAGAAGAAGACGCACTCCAGCTCGGTTGAGGAAGACGAGGCACGGCGTGTGCGCGCTGCCCTGGGCCGTGTTGGAAAGTCCGCGTCCAGTGCGCCTGCGAAGGCAGCAGCGGTCGAGCAGAAACCGAAGATTGATTTATCCCACATCTCCCGGCCGGGCGATGTTTTGCGCGCCATTCAGCAGCAGAAAGAACAGCGTGAATCGCAGGGGGCACATCGTGGTGTGACTGCTGCACCGCCGCGCCCAACTGCGCCGGCCGCTGCAGTTGGAGTTGCGAAGCCGACCATTTCTTCGCCCGCCGCCAGTTCTTCCGTGGCTGTGCCTACCGCGAATAAGCCCGCAACTGCCGGCCCACCGGCGAGCGCGACATCAGCCAGTTCGGTGTCTGCCAGTGCTGCCGCCGGTTCGAAGCCGGCGCCTCGGAGAATTGTTCCCTTGCCGCGGCAGGCACCACAGATCGTGTCCGCGACACCGACTTCGACTCCGGCCATTGCATCCCGCGCACCACAGGGGCCGGTGATCGTGAAGCCACCGTCGTCGGGATTGATAGGTGCCTCGACGGTTGTCGCCGTGCCCGCAAAGAGCGCTCCTCAAGAGGCAAAACCGGCAACTCCCGCAGCTGCCAGCGTGACTCCAGCAGTACCGCGCGCGCCACAAGTTCCACCCGCGTCTGTCGAAGTGCCAACCACGCCCGTAGCGACGGTGGAACCGCCGTCCGCTGCCAGTCCGACTTCTGCACCAGTGAGTTCGCCTACTCCCGAGCCGGCGGTCGCTTCGACCGTGCCTGCAGCGCCCGCACCGCCCGCCAAACGCGTGATTATGCCGCAGACGGGTCCGCGACCCATTTACACAGCACCCGCAGGCGCAGCCCAGACGTTGGGCGGCATGCAGCGCGGCAAACCGATTTTCGAACGGCCACGGCCACAAGGATCAGGTGGCCCCGGAGGAGCGCCATATGGTTCTCGTCCGGCTTCAGGTCCTGGCATGGGACCGGGCGGAGTTCGCCGGCCCATGCATCCGACACGACAGCATCCCACGGGCGCGCCTGGTTCACGTCCGGGAATGCCAGGGCGTCCGGGATTTGGAGGCCCGCGTCCGGGAGTTGGCGCAGCGCCTGGCATGGCGCCTCCGGCTGGCGCTCCAGATCGGCCGTCGCGTGGACATGCGCAGCGCCGCGGCGGAAACAATCGCTACGAAAAGTCGAAGGAAGGTCCGATGAAGGGAATGGTTGCGCCGCGGCTTGGCGCAGCACAGATTCCCACCGGCCCGGTTCCGATTACACGCAACATTACCGTGACGGATGGAGTGAGTGTAAAGGACCTGGCGGAGAAGTTGGAGTTGCGGGCCAAGGACCTGATCGCAACGTTGTTACAGCGCGGCGTGTTTGTGACGGTGAACCAGTCGCTCGATACAGAATTGATTAAGGAAGTTTCTCGGCAGTTCGGCGCAGAAGCCCAGGTCATCAGCTTTGAAGATGAGATGGCCAATGAAGCTCTGGAAAACCTGCTGACGCAGGAAACCACGAACGAGCTGGAAGTAACGCGTCCTCCGGTTGTGACGATCATGGGCCACGTCGACCACGGAAAGACATCACTTCTGGATGCGATTCGCGAAACCGAAGTGGCGGCAGGCGAGGCTGGCGGGATTACCCAGCACATTGGCGCCTACAAGGTTCGCATCAGCAAAGAAGATTCGCCTGCATTTGGGCGCGAAATTGTGTTCCTCGACACGCCGGGTCATGAAGCGTTTACGCGCATGCGTGCGCGCGGCGCCAAGGTAACGGACATTGTGGTGATCGTCGTGGCGGCGGATGATGGCGTGATGCCGCAGACACTGGAAGCGATCGATCATGCCAAGGCAGCGAATGTTCCGATCATTGTTGCGGTCAACAAAATCGACAAGCCGGATGCGCAGCCCGATCGAGTGAAACAGCAGCTTGGCGATCGTGGATTGGTGCCCGAATCATGGGGCGGCAGCACGGTGTTTGTGGATGTCTCTGCCAAGAAGCGCATCAACCTCGATCTGCTTCTGGAGATGATTTGCCTGGTCGCGGATGTGGGTGCGCTGCGGGCTTCGCCGGATCGTCCTGCGCTTGGAACCGTTATCGAGTCCAAGCTGGATCGCGGTCGCGGCGCGGTTTCGACCGTACTGGTGCAAAACGGTACGCTGCGGCTTGGCGATACGTTCGTGGTGGGCAACACGTTTGGCAAGGTGCGCGCCATGTTCGACGATCGTGGTCGTGCCTTGACGGAAGCGACACCTTCAACGCCAGTCGAAATTCTTGGCCTGGAAAGCATTCCTGACGCCGGCGATGTGTTTACCGTGGTTGCGGATCGCGACAAGGCGAAGAACGTCGCGCAATATCGGAAGATGAAGGAGCGCGAATCTCAACTGGCGAAGTCCTCACGCGTTTCGCTGGAAGGCCTTGCGGAGCAGATCAAGCAGGCTGGCGTGAAGGAATTGCCGATCATCCTGAAAGGCGACGTGCAGGGTTCTGTCGAAGTTCTTGCGGAATCATTGCCGCGGCTTTCAACCGAAAAGGTCCGCGTGAAGGTGATTCACTCTGGAGTCGGCGCGATCACCGAGAGCGATGTTCTACTGGCTTCGGCGTCGGATGCGATTGTCATCGGCTTCAACGTGCGGCCGGAACGAAAAGCTGCCGAACTGGCCACACAAGAGGGCGTGGACATTCGACTGCATTCCATCATTTACGAATTGCAGGACGAGATGCGCAAGGCCATGTTGGGACTGCTGGAGGCGACGATCAAGGAGAACTACCTTGGCCGGGCAGAAGTGGCCAACGTCTTTAAGATCCCCAAGGTCGGCGCGGTGGCAGGATGTCGCGTGACGGACGGCATGTTCAAGCGCGATTCGGAAGTCCGCGTGTTGCGTGATGGAACGCAAGTCTACAAGGGGCGGCTGGCTTCACTCAAACGGTTCAAGGATGACGTGAGCGAAGTTCGCAACGGAATGGAGTGCGGTATCAGCATTCAGAACTTCAACGACATCAAAGTCGGAGATGTGCTGGAAGCCTTCACAGCAGAGAAGATCGCCGCAGACATCGGGACCGCTCTAGTGGATACGCCTGCCCAGGCGCTGACCCCGGCGTAGTCAGAAATACAGAATCACGAAAAAAGCGCGCCCAAGTGGCGCGCTTTTTTTAACCGTTCATTTGTAAGACTCGGGGGAATCGTCCCGTGCGCGCTCCGTTGCGTTCTTGATTCGCTATAAATTTTCTTCCAATGAATCTTCTCGAGCTGTTTTTGCATCGGAGGAGTTGTGGAGCAAGATCCGAACGTACCCAAAAGAAAAAATGTGCACCGCCGTCGTAACATTCTTCTCGTCATTCTCGCCGTCGTTGTTGGACTTCTCATCGCGGGCCTGACTGCGGCTCAATATGCGATTCATCATGCGGAACCCATGCTGCGGGCGCGCGTCATTGAAACCCTTTCACAGCGGTTCAACAGCCATGTGGAGCTGGGGGAATTCAGCGTTTCCGTACTTCACGGTTTGAATGTCGAAGGCAAGAATCTGAGCCTTCGTTCCAATCTCGATCCCAGCTTGCCTCCACAAATACAGGTGGGCCAGTTCAGTTTCCACACACGTTTGCTGAATGTATTCCAGTCGCCGATGCATATTGGCTTAGTCCATCTGCACGGATTGCAGATCATGATTCCACCCAAGGGACAGCGTTCGGCGGTGCCAAAAAGGAAGAAGAGTTACCCCAAGATTTCGCTGCTCATCGACAAGATCGTTTGCGACACAACGACGTTGACGATCATGACCGACAAGCCTAACAAGGTCCCGCTACAATTCCAGATTCACGCTTTAACGCTGACCAGGGTCGGAAGCAGAAAACCAATGCATTTTGTGGCACAGTTAATCAATCCAAAGCCATTAGGGAATATTGCGACCACTGGGAATTTCGGTCCGTGGAATGCGGATGAACCCTCCGATACGCCAGTGAGTGGGAGCTATTCCTTCACCCACGCGGATCTAAGCACAACCAAGGGAATTGCTGGAATGCTGTCTTCTCAAGGTAAGTTCTCCGGGCAACTGGATACAATCACCGTGGATGGAACCACCGACACACCGGACTTCAGTATCGATGTGAGCGGCCACAAGGTGCATCTAACCACGCAATTTCACGCCATTGTGAATGGCATGAACGGCAACACCTATCTGCAACCCGTGAACGCCCATTTTCTGCACACCCATATCACGGCAACGGGGGACGTGGTACGGGCGCAGAACCAGCCGGGTCATGACATTCATCTTGATGTGAGGGTCAACAAGGGGCGAATCGAGGATCTTTTGCGTTTGGGGGTGAGGACCGATCCTCCGGTAATGAAGGGGAACGTACAACTCAAGACAAAACTCTACCTGCCTCCCGGGAACCAACCTGTCAACCAGAAGCTGCAGTTAAGCGGGTCGTTCGCGGCGCAGAATATTTCATTCACCAACAAAAAAATTCAAAAGAAGATGGATCAACTGAGCCTACGCAGCCGCGGAAAGGCAGCGGACGCGAATGACATGGACAACGAGACAGGCGTGCAATTGCCTGGGCAACAAGACGTGCAAGCGAAGATGAACGGGGTGTTTGATCTGGCAGATGGAAAGCTGGGACTGCCAAAGCTTGTCTGCACCGTGCCGGGCGCGGAGATCCGATTGGCGGGAGTGTACACGCTGGATGGCAGAGAGTTCGATTTCACGGGCCATGCACGCATGCAGGCTTCTGTTTCGAGTATCGTGGGTGGGTGGAAAGGGAAGTTGCTTACGCCGCTGAATTCTGTTTTCTCCAAGAACGGCGCGGGTACCGAGATTCCCATCAAAATTACGGGCACGAATGCCAATCCACATCTTGGGTTGAATTATTAGAGCGAGCGTTCGCGATTCAGCACAGTCAACACGTCTTCTGGTTCCGGACGCACGCGGAAATCCGCGTGTGCCTGCGCAAACGCGATGCTTCCATCCGAACGAAGAAGATACGTGGCCGGCAACAAAAGGCGCCACGAAGAATCGCCGTTGATAAAAGGAATATTCACCAAGATGCTGCGGTAATGCTTCTGGTGATACGCAGGAACGGAGTAGGCAATGCGGAATTGCTCCGCAACCGCCAGTCCAGGATCACTCAACACTGGAAATGGAAATGGATGCTGCTGCAGCAACAGATCATTTTGATGCACTGTCTGCGGGGAGATGGCCACCAGCAGCGCACCGCGCTTCCTCAATTCCGGATAGAGCCTGTGCCAGGCCTCCAATTCCGTAAGACAGTATGGGCACCAGCGACCGCGGAAAAAATTGATGACCACCGGGCCCAACGCAAGTAGATCTGCGGAGTGCACCATGCGGCCATTCGCATCTGGAAGAGAAAATTCCGGTGCAACACTGCCGACGGAAAGAATCTGCTGCTCAATGCCGGTCGAAAACAATTCGGCAACGGCATCTTCGCTGGGTTGCAGGCGCTCCGGCTGAACCAGACTCCGTGTCTGTTCGCTGATCTGGTCGAGTTGATCTTGGAGCGGGGACATGTTCTTGCCCTACCGGCCGCTGCGCATATTTGCGAGCGAGCCCATCAGACGGCGCTGCACTGCGCCGCCCTTGCCCATTGACTTGAACATTTTGCGCATCTGCACGTACTGGCGCAGCATTTGGTTCACTTCCTGCACGCTGGTGCCGGAGCCGCGCGCGATCCGCTTACGACGACTGCCGGAGATGAGTTCATGATTCTTTCTCTCCGCCGCGGTCATGGAGTTGATGATCGCTTCAATGTGGACAAACTGTTTCTCATCGACATTGCCGGCAGCCTGCTGCATCCCCTGAAATGGACCGACAGAGGGAAGCATCTTCATAATGCTTTGCAGTGAGCCCATTTTCTTGATCTGGCGCAGCTGCTCGCGAAAATCTTCCAATGAGAAGCCATCGCCGAGTAGCGCTTTCTTGGCCAGTTCTTCTGATTTTTTCCGATCGAGATGTTCTTCCGCCTTCTCGATAAGAGTCATAATGTCGCCCATTCCAAGAATGCGGCTGACAATGCGGTCAGGATGGAAGGGCTCGAACGCATCCGGCTTTTCGCCCATGCCGATGAACTTGATGGGCTGGCCGGTGACATGGCGGATGGAAAGAGCGGCGCCACCGCGCGCATCGCCATCCATCTTGGTCAGCACGGTACCGGTCAACGCCAGTCGATCGTGAAATTCCTTCGCCGAACGAACCGCGTCCTGGCCGGTCATCGCGTCGGCGACAAACAGAATCTCCTGAGGGTTCAGCAATGATTTCAGCCGCTCCATTTCGGTCATCAGGCCTTCATCGATGTGCAATCGGCCTGCGGTATCGACAATCATTACATCGCAACCAGAGATGATCGCTTCGCGGCGAGCTTCCTTGGCCAGGCGCTCGACGAGCGCTGGACCTGTGGCCTCACCTTTTAAATCGCCTTCGTACAAGTTGGCGCCAATGGTCTTGGCAACGATCCGGAGTTGTTCGCGCGCGGCAGGACGGTACACGTCAACCGAGACCAGCAGCGGGCGATGTCCACCCTTTTTCAACCATGCCGCCAGCTTGCCGGAAGTCGTCGTCTTACCGGAACCTTGCAATCCAGCCATCAAAATCACGGTCGGCGGCTGCGACGCAAATTTGAATCGCGCCGTATCGGTGCCCAGCATCGCGACCAGTTCATCGCGAACAATCTTGATCACTTGCTCCGTGGGAGAAAGAGCGGTCAGCACCTCCTGACCCAAAGCCTTGGCGCGGATGTGCTCGATCAGTTCCTTGACGACGTTCAGGTTGACGTCGGCTTCGAGCAGCGCGATGCGGATCTCTTTGAGCGCCTCGCCGATATTTTCCTCGGTGATGGTGCCCTGGCCGCGCAGGTTTTTAAATGTGCGCTGAAGTTTTTCTGACAGGTTTTCAAACATAGGTCAAACCCTAGTGTACCAAGGCTACGACGCGACTCTTAAAGGTAGATTCTATGTGACAAGGAGGGATGGGGATGGTGCGCTGCTGTGAGTTCGCAGTGCGGCATAGCTGCCAGGTCAGGAGGTAGCATCCAACCGCGCCTTGCTGGTCTCCTCGACGCGTCCACACGGCTGTTTGACGGCATCCAAATGCAGCTGCTCGAAGATCAATTGCACCAACTTCTGCGGATGAATCGGTTTTAACAGGACTTCAAAATCGCACCATGCTTTGCCGGCTTCCGCCAATAAGCTTGTGGTCGCAGCCTGCCCGGAGAACAATAAGACGGCGCAATCCGGAATGTCTTTTTTTATCTCGATCGCCAGGTCGATGCCGCTCATTCCAGGCATAACGACGTCGGCAAGCAGCAGGTTGGGTGGAATGACGCGCGCGATCTCCAGAGCGCCGGAGCCGTCGTATGCCGCCATGGCAGCTATTCCATGCTGCGAAAGAATTGTTGTGAGCGTGTCGGCAATTACCACTTCATCATCGACGACCAGAACCACGGGATTTCGCGGATTCTTTTGCGCAGTAATGCCTTGCGCGACCAACTCGGCGAGTGGGACTGCCGCGAAATTTTCCGGTTGACTCACCTGGTTCCCCCAAAGGAAAAAATAACCATAGCAGGCTTCGACCTTGTTTTCCACAACTGATTGCAAATGGCGGATTTAGCTATTTTAGATAACGCTTGATTTTCTCTCCGTTCGTCATTATGATTGCGTTAATTTAACGTAAATCTAAAAATGGGTTAGCGCGACGTTAATCCCATGGGACGAACTCCAGCGCATCATGGTTGGGAGATCTCTCCGATGAAATTTGAATCCGTACCCCAAGCCAATGTGCCCAAAGGCCGCGATGGGAAGCATAAGCAGATTGTCGAGGTCTTGTTGCGAGACCTAGGCCAGCTTCCAGAGAACTCGGCCCTCAAAGTTCCTCTTTCTGCGCTCCCGGACTCGAAAGAAAATGTCCGCGCTGCGTTGAGCCGAGCCACCCGCCAAAAAGGCATCGACATTGCGACCTCCAGCGACAACGAATTTCTGTATGTCTGGAAGACTGAGCAGCCGCTCAAAAGCTGAACCCTACACTCACAGGGGACAGATCAAGCGTGAAGGCGCGGGGAAACTTCGTCCGAGGCGATTTCGCCATCGCGGATATGGACAATGCGATGCGCGTAGCTGGCGATGTCCGGTTCGTGTGTGACCACGATAATGGTGTTGCCCTTGGCGTGAAGTTCATCCATCAGGGCCATGATTTCGGCGCCGGTCTTGGAATCGAGGTTGCCGGTTGGCTCGTCGGCAAGAATGATCGAGGGACCGTTGATCAATGCCCGGGCGATGGCAACGCGTTGCCGCTGGCCACCCGATAGCTCATTTGGCTTGTGGTACATGCGCTCGCCCAGATTGACGGCTGCCAGAGCCGCCTTGGCACGCTCAATGCGCTCTTCTGCAGGGGTGCCGTTATAGATCAGCGGCAGCTCCACATTGTGCAATGCAGTGGCTCGAGCCAGCAGATTGAACGTCTGAAATACGAAACCAATTTCTTTATTACGGATGCGCGCCAGTTCGTCGTCATTCAACTCGCTGACCTCGTGCCCATTCAGCCAGTAACTTCCTTGCGTAGGCGTATCCAGGCATCCGATCAGGTTCATCAGAGTGGATTTGCCGGAGCCTGAAGGCCCCATTATGGCCACGTACTCGTTGTGTCGAATCCGTAGATTGACGCCTCGCAGCGCATGCACTTGCTCTGCGCCCATGTTGTAGGTCTTCCAGAGATTGTCGACAACAATAACCTCATCCGGCTCCGGCTTTGCCGCCGCGGGCCGGGTCACCGGGCTTGTTGAAGTCGACTCCGTCGAAGTCTCGAATGTCATGCACAATCTCCAGTCGTTAGAGCAAAGCCGCTTCCATTAAGCGTCTTTTCGGCGAACATCGCGGCGTTTCGCTTCGCGCAGCAGACTTGATTGCTGCACTCGAACCCAAGTTTCACGACTGGTATATGCAGTCGAGGTCGCCTGTTCCACGCTGTGTCTCTGATACATCGTCGAGGTTCAGGGTATCAGTTTCATTCGTCACAGCCTACGTTGCGGGATTTGTCGCTGCCGGAGTCTTATCGCGTTTCACGGTTGCGTCGTCTTTCAATATGCGGAGAACACGATAGGGTCCAATGACGATTTCATCTCCCGGCTTTACGCCGCTGGTCACCTCAATATCAGAA
>JAJYSL010000425.1 GCA_021793595.1 Acidobacteriota bacterium | reverse complement strand
GGCATTGACCTATTCGGTTCGCAGGGAACTGATTGAGCGCGTCTGCCAGCAGGTAGGAACGCGGGTTCCCGTGCTTGTCGGCATTACGGACACTGCCTATGTGGAGTCGCTGCGCCTAGCCGAACATGCTGCGCGTTGCGGAGCCGCTGCCGTTGTTGCCGCACCGCCGTATTATTTTTCAGTCAGTCAATCGGACCTGATGCGCCTGATCGAAGGCTGGGCCCGTGAATCCGCTCTGCCCATCTATCTCTACAACCAGCCTGCACTTACAAAGGTCAACTTCGATCCCCATACCGTCGAGATAGCTTCCAAAATCCCGAATATCTTTGGCATCAAAGATAGCTCAGGAGACATGGCGTATTTGAGGGATGTGCTGGGGCGGGTCGCCGATCTACCTGAATTTTCTGTGCTTGTCGGCCCGGAACATTTGTTGGCGGAGGCGTTGCTGTCGGGCGCGCACGGCGGCGTTCCCGGCGGTGCCAACATATTTCCCAAGCTGCCTGTGCTTCTGTACCAGGCCTTCTTGCAGGGCGCATACCAGGAGATGGAAAAGATACAGGCGGAAATGGTGAAACTTGGGCAGCCGATTTTTCAGCCGGGGGAAGCCGATGCGGGATATATCCGCAGATTGAAATGCGCCCTGTCTTTGATGGGTATTTGCAGCGATCATCTGGCAGGGCCTTATCAGCCGGCCTCGAGCGACGAGAAGCTGGCAATCGAACGACACTTGCTTGCCCATGGCTTTCTTGAAAACTCCAGGGTTGGGCAATAAAGCTGGGTCGTCGGTGCAACGCGCCCAACTCCCGATTCCTTTCCCGCGTGGGAACTTTCCTGGAACCGCGATTCACATGGAAATCCGAGTCCCCTCGCCATCAGCCGCAATCCAGCGATTTTTGCTAACTTAAAGATAGTCGTTGAGAAGGTGTGTTCCGATGTTTCTGTTACCCATTACCCACCAGAAAGAGAGTGCATATTGACAGGTTTAGAGGAGTCGCTGTGGCTGGAAAAGGCATTGGCGCCGCTGAAAAAAGTGCGAGCAGCCGTGCTGGGAGATTTTTGTTTGGACAGCTATTGGGAGCTGGATACGGGCGAGGCTGAGATCTCGGTGGAGACGGGCCTGCCGGTGCGGCGGGTACGTAACCAGCGCTATTCGCTGGGTGGGGCAGGGAATGTGGTGGCCAACCTGATCGACCTGGGTGTAAGCCGAGTGCAGGCGATTGGAGTGGTGGGAACGGACCTGTTCGGCAAGGAGATGCTGCGCATTCTACGGGAACGCGGCGCGGAGATTGATGGCCGCATGGTCATCGACGCGCACTGGCAGACCATGGTGTATGCCAAGCCGTGCCGAGGGGAAGAGGAAGAAAGCCGTATCGACTTTGGTGCTTTCAATGTACTGACAGATAAGATTATCGACGCATTGATCGCCGCGCTGTCTCAGGCTGCATCGGAAAACGATGTGGTGGTTCTTAACCAGCAGATTCCGCGCGGTGTCAGCAGCCTTAGCGTCATTGAACGCATCAATCGGGTGATTGCCGATCATCCCAAGACGCAGTTTCTGGTGGATGCGCGGCATCGCCCCGATCTGTACCAGAAGGGTGTGCTGAAGTTGAATTCCCAGGAGGCGGCAAGATTTCTCGGTGAGCCGATCGAAGACTTTATTTCCGCTGAGAAGGCGAAGGAATACGCCCGCCGCATCGCTCATAAGACCGGAAAGCCTGCTTTTCTGACCCGTGGGGAACAGGGCATCCTGGTTGCCCATGGCGAACAGATCGACGAGATTCCTGGAATTCAGGTGATTGAGAAGACGGATCCGGTCGGTGCCGGAGATACCGTCGTGGCCACGATCGCAGCCGTGCTCGGCAGCGGCCAGCCGCCTGCCATTGCCGCCCGAATGGCCAACATTGCAGCCTCCATCACCGTTCGCAAGCTGCAGACTACCGGCACGGCCACGCCTGCGGAAATTCTTGCTGTAGGTCCGGAGCCGGATTACATCTATGAGCCGGAGTTGGCCGAAGCACCACGGCAGGCACGCTATATCGAGGGGACTGAGATTGAGCTAATCGGTGATTTGCCAACCGATCTTGCCATCGAGCATTGTATTTTCGACCACGATGGAACGCTCTCCACCTTGCGCGAAGGGTGGGAAAAAATCATGGAACCGATGATGGTGCAGGCGGTGCTGGGCGACCACTACCAAAGCGCTGACCCAGCGGTGTTCGCTCGTGTCACCAAAGAGGTTCGCCGCTTCATCGATCGCACCACCGGGATCCAGACGCTGGTGCAAATGAAAGGGCTGGTCGAACTGGTCCGTCAGGCCGGGTTCGTCGAGCAGAGCAAGATTCTGGACGAACATGGCTACAAGCACATCTTCAATCAGGATCTGCTCAAGATGATCGCCAGACGCGTCGAAAAGCTGCACTCCGGGGAACTGGAGCCGGCCGATTTCGAGATGAAAAACGCCATGCTTTTGCTGCAACAGCTGCATGGCCGTGGCATCAAACTCTACCTGGCCAGCGGCACCGATCAGACCGATGTCGTCGCCGAGGCTACCGCCATGGGCTATGCGGATTTATTTGAGGGCAGGATCTTCGGCGCCGTCGGCGATATCAAAGTGGAAGCGAAAAAGGTAGTGCTGGATCGGATCATCCAGGAGCACAACCTGGCCGGCCATCAATTTGCCACCTTTGGCGACGGGCCGGTGGAGATGCGAGAGACCCGCAAGTGCGGTGGCTTCTGTATCGGTATCGCCAGCGATGAGGTGCGACGATTTGGCTGGAACATGGCCAAACGCTCGCGGCTGGTGCGGGCTGGAGCCAAGCTGATCGTGCCGGATTTCAGTCAGCTTCCTGCACTGCTCAAGGTAATGCGTCTGGCCTAGTGGAAGCTTCAGCCAGGAAACCGTTTAGGAGCTAAAGGAGCATCAATGCAAATCGATAACCCCAAGATTGTCAGTGTGGAAGAGATGCGTGCCGAGCGAGATAAGCTGGTGGCGCAAGGTAAAAATCTGGTCTTCACCAATGGATGTTTTGACATATTGCACCGCGGTCACGTCACCTATCTCACCTTTGCTCGCAACCAGGGCGATGCGCTGGTCGTGGGGGTGAACACGGACGCCTCGGTGCGCGCCAATAAAGGACCTGACCGGCCCATTAACACGGAACAGGACCGCGCCTACGTCCTGGGCTCTCTGCGCGCGGTAGACTATGTAGTTCTGTTTGGCGACGACGAGCCCAAGGACATCATCGCGAAAATCCTGCCGCAAGTGCTGGTCAAGGGTCGCGACTGGGCCCACTACGTCAGCGGCCGCGAAGTCGTCGAAGCCAACGGCGGCAAAGTTGTTCTGGCCGATATGGTAGAGGGCCGCTCCACCACCAACACCATCCAGCGAATTCTGGAAGTCTACGGCAAGGAAGGAGCCTCGCATGAGTAAACGAATCGCGATTACCGGCGCAGACGGGTTTATCGGACGCAACGTGGTTGCGGAGCTGAATGCCCGAGGCTACGACGATCTTCTTCTGGTCGACAGCCTGGGCCGCGACGACAAATGGCGCAACCTGCTCGGCCTGCAGTATGAAGATCTACTCGGCCCCGAGGATTTTCTTGCTTCCGTGGAGAAGGGCAAAATGGCCGACCTGGATGCCATCATTCATCTCGGAGCCTGCAGCGCTACCACCGAGCGCGATGCAGATTATTTACTACGCAACAACTATCGCTATACCCGCACCCTGTGCGAATGGAGCCTGGAACACAATACGCGCTTCATCTTCGCGTCTAGCGCCGCCACTTATGGCGACGGCAGCCAGGGCTATCGCGACGACGTCGCGGAACTTCCCATTCTGCGGCCCTTGAATATGTATGGGTACTCCAAGCACATGGTGGACATGTGGGCAAGAAAGCACAAACTGTTTGACCGCATCGTCGGCTTGAAATACTTCAATGTTTTCGGACCGTATGAGGACTACAAAGGCGACATGCGCTCCATGGTGTCGAAGTCCTACGACCAGATTAAGAAAGACGGCAAAGTGCAGTTGTTTAAATCTCATCGGCCAGACTATAAAGACGGCGAGCAGATGCGCGACTTCATCTATGTGAAAGACGCCGTCGCCGT
>JAJYSL010000424.1 GCA_021793595.1 Acidobacteriota bacterium | reverse complement strand
GGCGGCAATGTTCCCTAGCGGACTGAAGTGCGCGCAACTCGCCGATTTTCCCTCCATCGAAATAGGGAAGCCGGTGATGGCTTTCAGGACCGGGACTTCATACGCACAGTCTTTAGATGGGCCTACAGCGCCCTGCTCGAATGCGGCCAGGCTCCGCACCGCACTCATCGCGCGCACCACCGCGGCCAGGGTCTCCGGCAGCATCTTCTGATGCGCCAGTTGCATGGCGGTGTTGGCAAATCCGCAGGCCGAATCGCCGCCCGGAACTACTCCCGGATGTTGGTCGCAGATGTCGCCAATCTGACTCCACAGCCAGGACATGTCTCTGGGGGCCAGCACTCCCAGCGCAAAGACGATGCCCTGAAAATCTCCATACATCAATGCCTGATCGTGAACTTCCTTGCCGCCCACGGACTCAATCGAGAGAATGTCCGCGCCGGCTTCCGCGCACAGATTCAGCGACCGTCGAAGCTGTTCCCGCGCATGGCCGGTCCGCAACTGCGGTGGCTTCAACTGGTCGCGCAGGTCGGTGGGTGTAACGCGCAGCGCGCACGGCAAATGGTACTTCTCGTGGTATGTCCGCATCTGACGTTTCAGCAGGGCGGTAATTTCCGCGCCCCACTCTGGCCGCTCGGTCATGGCGGGAAGCAGCTCAAACTCCAGCACGATTCCTGGAGCTGCCAGCGATGCCGCGCGCCGCAGGATCTCGCGCGACATCTGCTTGTAATGGGCCAGCACCTCGGTCCATGTCTGTTCTGTGATGTTCATGGGCGGCAGCGTGAAGTTGACCTCGGGATAGACAGGGCCGCCGCCAATGGTCAACCCCAGTCCGCAGTTGAGAGGGTGCGGACTCACTCCGTACAAGAGCTGTTCCGCGCGGGAAATTGCCAGTGCGGAGTACCTTCGAGTCGTTCGGCCTGTCATCGTTTCATGCTCCCGCAACAATCTGTCGCACCAGGGAGACGGCCCCGCTGGCGCTCTCGCTGTATCCATCCGCGCCAATCTCCTTGGCGTATTGCCCGGTGACAGGCGCGCCGCCAATCAGTACCTTCACGCGCGTCCGCAGGCCAGCGGCTTGCAGCACGTCGATGGTCGTCTTCATGGCCGGCATGGTCACGGTCAGCAGCGCGGAAAGACAGACAACCTGGGGAGTATGCTCTTCCACGGCGGCCGCAAATTTTTCCGGCGCCACGTCGGCGCCCAGGTCGAACACCTCAAACCCACTGCCTTCCAGCATGGAGGCGACCAGGTTCTTTCCAATGTCGTGCATGTCGCCTTTCACGGTGCCGATGACGACCCGGGTGGACAGCTTCTCGCCGGAAGTCACCATCAGAGGACGCAGGATCTCCATCGCGCTCTTCATGGCCCGACCGGCCAACAATAGTTCAGGCACGAAGTATTCTTCCGTCTCAAACAGCCGGCCAACTTCGTCCATGGCGGGCACCATATTGCCCGTAATCAGGTCCATCGGCGCCGCGCCCGCTTCGATTGCGGCCTGCGTAACGGCGTGCGCCTTCTTGGCATCGCCGTTCAAGATTGCTTCGTAAAGTTCTTTGGATTGAGCCATGATTTATACCCATAAAGATAAAAGCATTAGCAGTGAGCCTCCCGATCTGCCTCAACCGCCGTAAACGATCTAGCACGACTTATCAGACCAAAAAGCAACAGACTGAAGCAGAGTTCAGAGGTCAGACTGTTGCGGAAGAAAGGAAGAGCTGCGACATAGCAAGTCGCCAAGCCGGCCAGCGTTTTGGGATACATCTGCCATACTGCCCATACGGCGCAGTTGCTGAACACAAAGAAGGAGACGGATGCAAGCAGGGAACATCCGGCAACACGCTGCCACGAGCGTGAACTCCGCAGTACGCCCGATCCGAGCAGCATCGCGATCGAATAGCAGGCCCACGTCACCACGGCGTCGAAGCTGAGCGGATAGCCATAACGGTGTGTGGTAATAAAAATGTCTACGCCCACCAGAAGAAACAGCGGCAAGACCATCTCTTCCCGGGGACGCGTCGCCTCGAAGAAAAGCAGACACGAAAAAACGGGCACAACATTGTACGGGCTGGCGAGTTCGAGGCAAAGCAGCGCCACGCTGAAGATCAGGATGTACGGAAGAACCAATAGATGTTTGTCTTCAAAACCCTTCAGCGTGAACCCCCTTCTGTCTCAGATTTGAAGGTTACAGACAGTTTCCGCGGATGTCTTCTCAATACGTGCCCAAGAGTAATCGAATTTTGTCCAAACATCGGCGGCCTGCCCGACATTTCCGGCCGGTAGCATTTTTGATGTGGCGCAACGGCCATTATTCGTGCGATTTGGACATCATGGCATCTCTGGGGCCGCGCCCGTAGATTTGCGTGAAGACCTTGTAGAATTGCGCGTAGCTGCCGAAGCCAGAGGCATACACGGCTTCCGTAAGTGTTTTTTGGTTCGGTTGACGATACCCTTCAAAAAAGCGGGACAACCGTAGCGAATTCCGGTACCGATTCAAGGGGACGCCAATCTGCCGGCGAAACGTCCTGCTCAAATAGGACTTGCTCGCCCCACAGGTTTTTGCCAGTTGCGCGAGATTCTGATTTCCGTCTCCTTCGCTCAAAAGCTTGAGTGCGCGACGCACGACCGGGTGTAGGGCCACCGCATCCCCTAGCACTCTTCCACTGCGCCGAATGCGCCAACACAGCAGCAGCAAATGATGGAGTCCGGCATTCAATCCGTCTGGGTCGGCATGACGAAAAGCAAAATTCGACCTTATCCCAAAAAGCCAGCCTCCCGATTGAGGAGATCCGGATCCAAAGAACCCTGCATCAGCGAATCCATCGTTTTGCGAACCAGATCAAAAGAATCCGGTTCGAGCAGGGTGTTCAAAACGCCGTCCTTTTCATGATTCTTGTGCTTCAAACCTTCATAAGCATCGGTGCGGCAGGACCTGGCGATGAGGGCGGGTTTAAAAACCGCCACATAATTCTGCGCATTATCCGATCAAGCCACAACAGAGATCGCGGTTGAAATGCGAATCTTCGGCCGCCCACCACGTAAGTGATAGTTCCTCGCACGACCAAGTTCAACTCCAACTCGATATGGTGATGACTTTCGAGCTTGGGCGGATTCCTAATGGATTCGGCCAGAAACAAAAAGCCGTCGTAACCTTTGCCGAGCTTTAGATCTTCCAGCATACGGACAAAATACGATAACTTTTGGACAAGTGTCAAGAAGAAGAACTGAACCCCAATCCGTCGGTAATTTTGGACAGAAATTGCCAAGGTTGCCAATGTCCGCTTGGGGTGCGGGGCAGACGAAAACGGAGCGCGAGATTGGAGCATTTTTTTGCACCAGTGAGGTGAGGCACGCGGTTACGATGAAAGCGTGATCCAGCCAAGAAAGCCTTCTCCCACCGAATCTCCGCTGCTGTTTGAACTGGACGATGAGCCACTGCAAGAAACGCTGACCGCCTGGGGCGGCGTGCCCTTGGCGGTGCAGGCGTTTCGCTCCCTGGGCGTGCCTGCCAGGGTGCGGCAATACGTCCATATCAAGCAGCGGGAGCGCGGCTACGACGAGGCCACGATGGTGGAAAGTTTTGTGGTGCTCAACGCGGTGGGCGGCGAGCGGGTGGACGACTTTGCCCACTTGCGGGAGGACGCGGGGCTGAAGGAAATGCTGGGGCACGAGGTTCCATCTCCGGAAGCAGCGCGGCAGTTCTTGAAACAGTTCCATTCGGAGGAGAAGATCGAGCAGGCCAAACAGCAGCGGAAGCCAGAGCAGATCGCGTTCATTCCGGAAGAGGCCGATGCGCTGGCCGGCCTGGGCGAAGTGAACCGGGAGCTGGTGCGGGAACTGGGCCGGCGTTGTCCGGAGCAGCGCATCGCCACGGTGGACCAGGACGCGACCATCATCGAAAGCCACAAGCGGGAGGCGCTGCGCACCTATGAAGGCGAGCGCGGCTACCAGCCGATGCTGGCGGTGTGGGCGGAGATGGATGTGATCCTGGCCGATGAGTTCCGGGACGGCAATGTGCCGGCGATGATGGCCCCGCTGGCGGTGGCGAAACGGGCTTTTGCGGCGCTGCCGGAGACGGTGACGAGTTTTTACTATCGCGGCGATTCGGCCAGCCAC
>JAJYSL010000423.1 GCA_021793595.1 Acidobacteriota bacterium | reverse complement strand
CGATCTACCCACGGAAGGTAGACGCCGATGCCCAAGCGGTCGAAACCAGCTGAGAAATGGACAAGCCTGAAGCGAGAACCTTGGCCTTCAATGCAGCAATATCCTGTTCATCAATCAGCTTGTGATCGACCGCGGGGATGGGATCTTGCCAGAGGAGATCTTCGGCAGGGACTTCCGGGCCAAGATAACGCGCGCGCGGGCCCATATCGCGATGTGTCAGCTTGAACCATGCGCGGGCAAAGGCGTCGGCAAGCTGGTCGGGATTTTCATAGAAGCGCCTTGAAATCCTTTCATACGCAGGATCGACGCGCAGCGCGATATCCGTGGTCAGCATGGACGGCGAGCGACGCTTTGACGGATCGTGCGGGTCGGGTACCGTACCGGCGCCTGCGTCACCCTTCGGCTTCCACTGATTCGCTCCCGCAGGGCTCTTGGTCAGCTCCCATTCGTAGCGAAACAAATGATCGAAATACTGGTTGCTCCATTTTGTCGGCGTACTCGTCCAGATCACTTCCAAGCCGCTGGTGATGGTGTCGTTTCCTTTGCCGGCGCCAAAGCTGTTTTTCCAGCCGAGGCCTTGCTCCTCAATGCCAGCAGCCTCAGGCTCAGGTCCCACATAGGTCGGCGGAGCGGCACCGTGAGTTTTGCCGAAGGTATGGCCGCCCGCGATCAGCGCGACAGTTTCTTCGTCGTTCATGGCCATGCGAGCGAACGTCTCGCGGATGTCGTGAGCCGCGGCCAGCGGGTCCGGGTTGCCATCCGGGCCTTCCGGATTCACATAGATCAGACCCATTTGCACGGCTGCAAGGGGATTCTCCAGGTTGCGCTCATTGAAGCCGCCGCTGGTACGATCTTTTTCCGTGCCGTGCAACTTCTCGTCGGCCACGGGCACGCCCTCATCGGGGGATTTTCCCTTACCGTAGCGTATGTCGCCGCCAAGCCAGGTGGTCTCGTTTCCCCAATAGACGTCCTGGTCCGGCTCGTACACATCCTTGCGCCCACCGCCGAAACCGAAAGTCTTAAAGCCCATCGATTCCAGTGCGACGTTGCCGGTCAGGACGATCAGATCGGCCCATGAAATTTTGTGGCCATACTTCTGCTTGATTGGCCACAATAGCCGACGCGCCTTGTCGAGACTGACATTGTCGGGCCAGCTATTGAGAGGAGCGAATCGCTGTTGAGCGGAACCAGCGCCTCCGCGCCCGTCGCCGATGCGGTACGTTCCGGCGCTGTGCCATGCCATGCGAATGAACAATGGCCCGTAATGGCCGAAGTCTGCCGGCCACCAGTCCTGTGAGTCCGTCATCAGTGCCACCAGGTCTTTTTTCACGGCCGCCAGGTCGAGACTCTTGAAGGCTTCCGCGTAGTTGAAGTCTTTGTCCATAGGAGTGGACCGGGATGAGTGCTGGCGCAGGATGTTGAGGTTTAATTTGTTCGGCCACCAGTCACGGTTCGATGGGCCTTCACCTGCGGCGCGATGGAACGGGCACTTCGCTTCAGTTGCCATAATATTGTCCTCTCTCTGTTGAGCTGTAGCATCACTGCGCGCTTCCATGAGCGATGATTTCTCCTCGAATACAAACGACGAATTCGGCGCAGTACCATGCACGTTTGTCTCAATGCACACAATGTAGCATCATGGAGACGGATAGAGCCAATAGATGATTTGCATTCTAGTTATAGGTATTGTCTATGGAATTTAACCAGCTTCGATATGTCTGTGCCATCGCCGAAACCGGCAGCTTCAGCCGCGCCGCTGAGCGCTGCCATGTCGCGCAGCCGTCGCTCTCGCAGCAGGTCCTCAAACTCGAACAGGATTTGGGAGCAAAGCTTTTCGACAGACTTGGCCGCAGCGTCCGGCTTACCGAGGCGGGTCACGCCTTCCTGCCGCACGCCCGCTCCATCCTTCATCAAATGGAAGTCGCGCGCGCTGGCATTGAAGATCAGCGTGCCGACGTCCGCGGCAGCGTGGCCGTTGGCGCCATTCCCACCATTGCGCCATATCTCATCCCGCGCTACACCTCTGCTTTCGCAAAGAAATATCCTGAAGCCAGGCTCCGCATCGTGGAAGAAACCACTCCTGTACTGGTCGAAAGCCTTCGCAACCTCTCCATCGACCTCGCCATCCTCGCCCTGCCCCTGCGCCACAAGGAATTTGAATTGTTCCCGCTTCGGACCGAGCCTCTCTACGTCGTGCTGCCCAATAATCATCCTCTCGCCGCGCAGAGATCCATATCTCTCAAAGAACTACGCGGCGAACCGTTCGTGATGTTACGCGACGGTCACTGCTTCCGCGACCTTAGTATCGCCGCCTGTGCCCAGGCGCGTGTGACCCCACGGATTGCTTTTGAGAGTGGACAGTTCAGCAGCCTTCTGGGAATGGTGGCCGCCGGAGTCGGCGTGACCCTGGTGCCTGAAATGGCCATCGACAAAAACGCAGGTTGTCGCTACATCCGCATCGACGACATCCGAGCTACACGCACCATCGTGGCGGCAGTTTTGCGCGGACGCAGCTTCAATCGCATGCAGCAAGCATTTTTGTCACAAATCAAAATTTAGGCAGCAATCCATCTCGCAGATATTTTCCTGGAAGAAAAGATCTCAACATTTCCATCTCGCGTCTGGCATGTACTTCACCGCAGTGCAGCGCGTCACATGCTGTCATAAAGAATCGCGCTTGCCAATGTTTTGCTCTGTTGCGGAACCGGGGGCGACTATACTGCATAGCAATCCCCAGGACGGGACAAGAAAGCTCACATGGAAATCTATGCGCGTCTCCATCCCGAGGCCATGAAGATTGTCCTGGTCCTGTTTCTGTCTTTTCTGATCGGGCTGGAGAGGGAGGAGCATAAGGCCGCCGGGACATCGTATTCCTTTGGTGGGGTGCGAACTTTTCCGCTGATCGGGCTGATCGGCTACTCGCTGGCGCTGCTTGCGGGCACGCAACTGTTGCCGTTGACCGTCGGATTTCTGGTGATTGCCGGATTTTTGCTGTTGTCGTACTGGCACAAGCTTTCGTCGGCGACGGCGGCGGGCGTAACGACAGAGATGTCGGGTCTGGCGACATTTCTGGTGGGTGCGCTCATCTGCCACGGGCATTTCTGGGTGGCAACCACACTGAGCGTTGCATCCCTGCTATTTCTTGACCTGAAAGAATTCCTGGAGAAGCTGGCAGCGCGCATTCCGGCGCAGGAAATCCTTACCTTCACCAAGTTTCTGTTGCTGGCGGGCGTTATCCTGCCCATTCTGCCGAACCAACAGCTTGGCAAATTCCACATCAATCCATTCAACACATGGCTCGTGGTGGTTGCGGTCAGCACCATTTCCTATGGCAGCTACGTGCTGCAGAAATTGACGAAGCGGCGGGGCGGAGTCGTGCTGGCGGCCGTCCTGGGTGGAGCGTATTCGTCGACCGTGACCACTGTGGTGATGGCACGGAGATCCGCACTGGAAAAACATTCCCGTTTGTTTTCGGGAAGCATACTGATTGCTTCCGGAGTGATGTATCTTCGGCTGGCGGCGCTGCTGGCGATCTTCAATCGACAACTGATGAACGTGCTGGCGATTCCATTCCTTGTGTTGGCTGCCCTGGGAATTTTCGCTGGCTGGCTGTGGACGCGTCGCAAGGATGCGGAGGCTGGAGCCGTTTCGAAGGAGTTTGAGCCGAAGAATCCGCTCGACTTGTTAGCCGCGTTTCTATTTGCCGTGTTGTTTCTGGCGATGCTGATTGCCACACAGTTGGCCGTCACCTATCTGGGCAAAGCGGGCGTGAATACGCTGGCCGCTATTATGGGCGTGACCGATGTAGATCCGTTCATCATGGGAATGACCCAGGCTGCAGGTACGTTGACAGCGGTAAAAGTGGCGGCGGCAGCAGTTTTGATTGCCGCCTCCAGCAACAACCTGGTGAAAGGCATCTACGCCTACAGTTTCGGCGACCGAAAGACCGGGATTCAGAGCCTCGCGCTACTGGCCGTCCTGGCAGCGCTCGGTCTCGTCCCTTTATTTTGGATTGGCTCCTAGTACTACAGTTGTAACTAAGTGGCCAAGAGCAGAAGCCGTTGTTTTCGGTAGTGGAAGAACTGAGCGAGGAATTGATGTCGTCTTCGCCACTCAGACCA
>JAJYSL010000422.1 GCA_021793595.1 Acidobacteriota bacterium | reverse complement strand
CGATAACTATGCTCCACAAATATGCCGGCAGAATTACCACGTTGCACTTGAAAGATCGCAAAGCTGGCGTCACGACTTCTCTGGAGACCGGTCCCGGATCGCAGCACTTTACCGAAGTAGGCAATGGCACTCTGAATTGGAGAAAAATCCTGCCTCTGGCTAGAAATGAAGGCGTTCGCTATATGTTTGTCGAGCAAGACATCACTGAGCGGCCGCCTCTGCAGAGCTTGAAGATCAGCTACGACAATATCCAGAAGTTTCTGGCTTGAGAAGCCGGCGGTAGAATCGCTGCATCCCCATGCAGGGATAGATTGCGTGACCTCTAAAACCCGCGAACCCATTCTCCTCGATTCGTCGAAGAACTAGCTTACTCCGTGTCGGGGTTCGGAAGAACGACATTGCGCACAACTTCATTCATCTCCGCACAGGCGGCGATGAATTGCCGCAGGGTTCTGCGTGAAGAAGCGAAGGTCTCGAACTCCGCCTGAGACAATCCATCTTCCATGTAGGCGCGCTCAAAATCCGGGAACTTCTTGAGCAGCGTGCTGACGATGAGGGGATCCACTGGCTTCTGCATCCGCGGAATCACTTCGATATCGCTGGCATTGTATCGACGCTGCCAGGCGCAAGGTGGCGATATCACCACATCCCCCCCGATAAATTCACTCCAGTGCATATGGTTCCGGAAGGCCGCCGATAAAAGACGTATCCGGTATCCTCGCTCTTGGAATATTCCATATGCCTTTTTGAATACTGCGACTCCAGCCCACTCCAGATAGCCTGGGTCAACGGAAAGGTTCTTCTTCTCCATTAAAACCTTCAGCCAATCATCGAGTCGGCCCACCATAATGGTACAGACCGGCCCCATGCTCGCAATCTCCAGCCCTTCAGCCTCTCTTCGTTTCAGGCCCCGTTCCACAGCTTCTGCTACGGCAATAGCTTGAGGCAACGTAAAACTGACAGTCGCGTTAATGCTGATCCCGCGATAGGTCGCTTCCTCCATGGCAGCTATGCCCGCACGCGTGGCCGCAATCTTGACAATCATGTTGGGCGCAAGCTGATTGAATCGGACAGCCTGCGCCAGGATCGCATCGGAATTCCGATAGGTCCTGGGATCTGTCTGAATGGAGAGACGGCCGTTGCGGCCATGTTGCTCATCAAAGATCGGCTCCAGCAGACGCGCCGCGTTGGCAGACATTTCTTCAACAATCTTCCACGCGATTTCGTCTTCTGTTGCCTGCGGGTATTTCTCGGCGAGCGCCTGAATGCGAGGTTTCCATACCGCCATCTCCTTCTTCAGCACGGAAACGGCGATCGAAGGATTGCAAGTCGCGCCCACAGCCCCATGCTCAATCGAATAACGAAGCTCCTCGATGGATGCCGAATCGTTCCACAGACAGGTGGGCGTCGTCTGCGTCATCTGAAAAAGCGGACTCTTATATAGGAGCGGCGCTGAAACTTGAGTCATGCATCCCCCGGAAAAGAAAACGTGTGCAGTAAAATCCTACCATCATCCTTCCTTCTCGATCAAGAAACAGTCGCGTTCCATTGAACTTCCAATATAAATACTCGGTTTGCAAAAGATCGATACCCTCAGTTACCATACACACGTGTTCATAAGTGCTGTTGCCTCGCAGCCTATCTATGCTCTCGAATGATTTGAGGCCGAGATCCTGAAGAGAGGAAATCTTATGCCTTTGCTCATCCAACCCAAACCCGGCAAAGTTACCGAATGTCCTGGCTTTGAATTTCTCAAATTGAACTCGCTGCAGCTTAACCCCGGCGAGCAGTTCCAGTCGGACACGGCAGACTGCGAACTCGGGATCGTGCTCCTGGGTGGAACCTGCTCGGTAGAATCCTCGCGAGGAAGCTGGAACAAAATCGGCAGACGACCCAATGTCTTTGCGGGAATGCCGTACGCCCTCTATCTGCCCATTGAATCTTCGTTCACCATCACGGCGGATTCGCAATGCGACATCGCCCTCTGCTACTCCAAAGCCGACCAATATTACCCCGCCAAGCTTGTCACGCCTTCAGATGTTGCAGTCGAGATTCGCGGTGCCGGCAATGCCACCCGCCAGATCAACAGTATCTTTCCGCCAAGTTTCCCCGCGCAGCGTCTCATTGTCGTGGAGGTATACACGCCGGCCGGCAATTGGTCCAGTTACCCTCCTCACAAGCACGATGTCCATAACCCTCCGGGCGAAGTCGATCTGGAGGAAATCTACTACTATCGCATCGATAAACCCGATGGCTTTGCCATTCAAAAGGTCTACACCGCGGATCACCACTTGGATGAGACGATCACGGTCCGTGACGGCGAACTCGTGTTGGTTCCGGAGGGGTATCATCCAGTCGTCGCAGGACACGGATACAACGTCTATTATTTGAACGCCCTTGCAGGTTCGGCTCGATCCCTTGCCGCGTCCGACGATCCCAATCACATCTGGGTGCGCCAGAACTGGCACGAGAAGGATCCACGCGTTCCTGTGGTTTCGATGCAAATGGAGAACTGAAAATTGCCTGGGGACTCGCACATGCAGACACGTTATCTCACTACCGGCCAGGCTCTGGTCGCTTTCCTGAAAAATCAGTTCGTCGAACGCGATGGAATCGAGAATCGGTTCTTCGCTGGAGCCATTGGCATCTTCGGCCACGGCATCATCGCTGGCTTCGGTCAGGCACTGCAGGAGAGCCCGGATTTCCCCTACTATCTCTGCCGCAATGAGCAAGGTGGTGTCCATATTGCCACTGCCTTTGCCAAGGCGCGCCTCCGCAAAAGCGCCTTTGCCTGCCTCTCCTCCATTGGACCTGGCGCGACCAATATGATCACCGGAGCTGCCACCGCCACGGTGAATCGGCTTCCCGTTCTGTTGCTGCCGGGCGATATATTCGCCCGTCGCAATGTTGCGCCGGTGCTGCAACAGCTGGAATCCGACCAATCGCAGGACGTCTCTGTCAACGACGCGTTCAAGCCAGTCTCCCGCTACTGGGACCGCATCTACCGGCCGGAGCAGTTGATCACTTCCCTCCCCGAAGTGATGCGGGTGCTCACATCCCCGGCTCAAACCGGTGCCGTTACCCTCGCACTTCCGCAGGATGTCCAGGCAGAGGCTGCTCACTTCCCAGAAGAAATGTTTGCCAAACGAGTGTGGCACATTGCTCGGCCAGAACCGGAAACAGTGTTAGCTACAAAAACGGTGGAATGGATTCGCCAATCGAAGCGGCCGCTTATTATCGCGGGCGGCGGCGTACTTTTCAGCGAAGCCAGTCAGGCGCTTGCGGATTTCGCATCTGCCACAGGCATTCCTATTGGAGAAACACAGGCAGGGAAAGGCTCGCTTCCCTTTGATCATCCGCAGAATCTGGGAGCCATCGGCGTCACCGGCACCCCTGGGGCGAATATTGCCGCCCGCGAAGCCGATCTCGTCATCGCCATCGGTACACGCCTCGCCGATTTCACAACAGCATCGAAAACCGCTTTTCAGAATCCTGCGGTTCGTTTTATCGCCATCAACGTGGCGGAAATCGATGCCTTCAAACATGCCGCCCTACCCCTGCTTGCCGATGCTCGAACTGCACTCGAACGTTTGACCTCAGCGCTGTCCGGATTCCGCGTCGACAAATCGTACGCATCGGCTATTGCCAATTGGAAAACCGCCTGGGAGGCAGAAACAGACCGAATCTTTGCGCTTCGGTGCGGACCGCCTTTGAGCCAAGGGGAAGTTCTCGGAACACTCAGCAACGTGGTGGGCCCGGATGATGTAATCGTCAACGCCGCCGGCAGCCTGCCTGGCGATCTGCATAAGCTTTGGCGAACCCAGCGCCCATCCGGTTATCACATGGAATATGGATATTCCTGTATGGGTTATGAGATTGCAGGCGGATTGGGCGTCAAGATGGCGGACCCTTCGCGCCAGGTCTTTGTTCTCGTAGGCGATGCATCTTTCCTGATGTTGTCCTCGGAAATTGTCACATCCATTCAGGAAGGCTACAAACTCAACATCGTTCTCTTTGACAATCATGGCTTCGGCAGCATCGGCAACCTTTCCAAGTCGGTTGGATCAGATGGCTTCGGAACCTACTATCGCTACCGCAATCCGGAAACAGGCCAGTTGGATG
>JAJYSL010000421.1 GCA_021793595.1 Acidobacteriota bacterium | reverse complement strand
AAGGGCTGCACGTTCTGCTTTCCCCGCGAGAAACCGGCAAATATGTAAGCGATCTGGATCTGGCCGAACGCTACACGCACGAAATGGCCAGCTATACGCTGTGGCGCCTGCACCTGCATTGATGGGTTGTGTTTGAAATGCGAGGCTGGGGTTCAGGAGAGCGCCAAAGGTTCCTTCGGCGATCGCGAGTAGCCTGTATAAAAGCTGGACTGGAAACCGCGAGAAACAGCGGCGCTGATTTACAATCAGTGACAGCTACAGTCGATTGCTGGGAACTATGGGGTATTCACGAGTGGTGTCAGTTTCTGGGCGTAGAAGCCCTTGGGGACTAGTGGGATTGGGTCTTCTATTTGTCTCTATCCTGGGCTGCGGAGATATCTACCGTCCTGTCGTCACGAGCGTGCCTCCCGTCGAGCCCGCGTCTCAGCCGCAGAAGTTTGCGGTGGTTATCACCTGCGGCAACAATGCCAATATCTCTGCCGCCACTCTCGACGAGATTTGCGCCAACAGCACGGCGCTGGGACAGGCCTCGGTGGTGGACTTTTCCGGTGACTTGCTCACGGTTCGAGTGAATTTAGGCAACGGACCGCGCTGGGCCGAGGTCACCCCCAATATCAACGGCAGTGGCGGTTATGTCTACAGCATCAATGCAGATGGCACAATGTCTTCGTTCTATATAACGACTCAGGTGGAGAGCAACAACGTGTTTACCAGCGCTCTGCTGGCAAATGCTGCACCGAACACGATGTTACCGACGAAGAATTATCTCTACATTTCCCAGCCTGGCCGAAACTCCATCGCAGTCATGCAGGCTTCTAACGGTATAACGGCGCCAGGCGTGTTTCTTGAGATTCCAATTACCGACCCGACCCATCCGACAGCGGCGCAATATCCAGTAAATTTTCTAGGAAACCCGAACGCACAGCGTATTTATGCCATCAGTTATGCTTCCAGCCAGAGGAACAGTGACGGGAGCTGCTCTGGGGGCGCTGATGGTACAGCGACCGGAATCGAAACAACGACCAATACTGTCTCGTCCAAGCTTGCCTTGGGAGTTTGCCCGGTTTACGGCGTGATGAGTCTGGACGACAGGCGGGCCTTCATACTGAATGAAAACAGCGGTACGGTTTCAGTGATTGACAGCCAGCAGAATCAACTCGATACAAGTGCGAATCTGCAAGCCAATCAACCAGGGGTGCCAGCGGGCCAGATTCAAGTCGGCCAAGGGCCAGTTTGGGCCGATATTTACAACAATGGATCGATCCTTGCGGTAGTCAACTCCCTCTCCAATACGCTCACGCTGATTAATATCAGTGAGGATTCATTCGGCAATGACAGCCCCAATTTCGGCCAGATCCTAGCCACGGTACCGGTGGGCAACGATCCGGACTCCGTCTCGATTTTGCAGGACGGGACCCGGGCCTATGTCGCCAACCGCGGAGACGGAACCGTGAGCGTAGTGAGCTTGACCACCAATACGGTAATCCATACCATCGCGTTGCCGCAGGAGCCTTGCACGGCAAGCCAGCCAAACGTCCTCTGTAATGTTCACCCCGTCTCCATTGCCGCCACCGTGGGAACCCCCACAGGCAAAGTCTACGTCGTGTCCCCGGATACCAATATAGTAAGCATTATCGATACAGTGAGCGACACGATCGGGGCCAATCTTCCTCTGACGGGAACTGGTGTCCAGGTGCGTGTCACCAGTCCTTGATCCGAAGTAATCGCGAGTTCACAGGCATCTCCAGCGGTCGGCTTGATGAAGGACTTGCTCGCTGAATCGGGTGAATATGGCGGTGACCGGCTGGCGGAGAATCTCCGAGCGGAGACGTGCCTTTTGCTATTGGAAAGCGCCGCGCTATTTGACCGCGCAGATGTTACCTGCAGAAATCTCCTTCGTTGCCGGTGAAGTATCTTTGAGAGCATTTTCACTTTGGCCGTGTTGTTTTGGGGCGATTCATTGCAGCTTTCCTTCTACCCCAGCGGCGAAGACCTGCCGCTGGTGGCCCCGGTTCAGGGAAACGCTGCGCCGTGATGGTTGATTTCCCTATACCTAAAGTGAGAATGCTCTATTGCGGCATCTCTGGTGCTGCCAGCGGCGATTGCAGCGGCTTTGCCAAGAGGAGGCAAAGACCCAAGACAGCAGGGGCAGTCAGGCAGTGGTTTCCGGGTCAAGTCGCAGTGTGTGGCGGGCAGGGAATTTGTCGGCAAACGCGGGATTGTGCGCAAGCAGGCGGGACATCGGCGCGCGATTGACAGCCCAGGGAAACGCTGGCCGCGGAAGGCGTGGTCGAGAAGCATGTAATGGATTCACCCATCCCTGGCGGGGATGGAGATCGCGAATTTTTGGTGTACGCTCGGTTTTGAGGGAAAACCATGCAATCGATAGCGATTATCTCCAAGCCGCAAAAAGCGGAACTGTCCACGGTCCTGCCGGAGCTTGCGGTTTGGTTGCAGGGACATGGCTATCGGGTGATCCTTGACCCAATCAGCGCGGGCTACCTCGATTCCGCAGAGGCGGTCCCCCGGCATTTGATGCACGAGCGACAACCGGAATTGGTGATTGTGCTGGGCGGTGACGGCACGTTGCTGGCGGCGGCACGGGCGTTCGCGCGCACCCATGTACCGATTCTCAGCGTCAATCTGGGCTCACTCGGTTTTCTGGCCGAAGTTCCGCTATCGGAGCTGTACACCACGCTGGAATCCTGGCGTCAGAACGGTTGTATCATCGATGAGCGCGCGATGCTGCATGCCGAGGTTCGCCGGGCCGGCCTGGTCCATCATGAATTTGAAGCGCTGAACGATGTTGTGATTACGAAGGGAACCATCGCGCGGATGGTCAATATTCTGGTCAAAGCCGGCGATCAGATGGTGGCCCAGTTCAGCGCGGACGGCGTGATTGTGGCGACTCCAACGGGTTCGACGGCATATAACCTGGCCGCCAACGGTCCTATCCTGGCGCCGGATATCGACGGAATGATCATCACGGCGGTGTGTCCGCATCAGCTGACGGTGCGCCCTCTGGTGGTGCGTGGAGACGCAAAAATCACGTTGACCATAGAGGGAATACCGGAGCAGATTTATCTGACGGTCGATGGACAGGAGGCAGTGGAATTGAAGTTGGGCGACGAGTTGTACTGCTGCCGGTCCCGCTATACGATTCGCCTGATTCGCCGGAGCGGGAATAGCTTTTTCGATGTGTTGCGCGCCAAATTGAAGTGGGGCGAACGATAGAAGCGGCTGTCCCGCGGCCGTATCGATGTTCTGTCAAGTGCAATCAGCAGCATGCCGATCCTTACAATCTGGGATCCTGGCACGACACGCAATGCTTTCGCCATGCAAGCACAGGAAGGGAAAGTACTCTCATCATTCCTTTTTGCCGCCGATAGTTCCTTATAGACACCCTTGATAAGGAGAATGGTCATGGCTGTTTTCAAGTGGGACGAAACCTACAGTGTTCGTGTCCACCAGTGCGACGCTCAACACAAGAAGCTCTTCGATATCATCAATCAACTCACGGATGCGATGCGCGTTGGAAAAGGACAGGAAGTTGTATCAGACATCGTAAGCCAGCTTATTCTTTACACGCGAACCCATTTCCAGCAGGAAGAAGCCCTGATGGAAAGGACCCAATACCCGGAACTTTCAGCGCACCGGGAGTTGCATCGAAAACTGGTTGCCGATGTAGAACGATTCCAGCGCGAACTTGACGGAGGCCTTCGTCCGAATACGGTATCAGTCCTGAGTTTCCTGAAAGATTGGCTTACGCAGCACATCCAGAAGGTGGACAAGGCCTATACTCAGCATCTAAACTCCCACGGAATTTCTTAACTTGCCCAGGATTTTCCGATGGACAGACATGGTTTGGGATAAAGAAGTTTGGGGCGCGAGGCGGCGTTGTCCTCTTACATGAGTGACAGGGTCATTTCAATAACTCGTCGACCATGATTTTTGCCTTATTCGCCAAAGTCTGAGCACCGACCAGATCGTTCATGTTCAACGCCTGTTTGGCTTGCGCGAGAAAGGAATTGACCTGCGCGAGATCGTCCTTGTGCTGGGCCTGTTGCCGGGCCGAGACACGTTTCAAGAGGTCTTCTGTAGACTCGATGAGATGTTGCGTTTGCGCAGTTTGGTCAGGATTAGCGGA
>JAJYSL010000420.1 GCA_021793595.1 Acidobacteriota bacterium | reverse complement strand
GGCTGGCATTGCAGAATTGCAAGCACCTGAGTCTGCTCGTCCTGAAAAGTGGGATAGTCCTTTTCGATCTCAGTCAGAGTTCCGAAATCGGACGGAATGCTGCCATCTCCACAAAATATAAGAACCAGGTTAGAACGCCCTCGATAATCGGAAAGACTGACCGGTTGCCCGAGTGTGGAGTTCAGGGTGAAATCGCGAATCAACTGCCCCTTTACGGGCCGAGACTGAGGTGTATCCCAAACGCCGCCAGCATGTTGGGCCTGTGTCATCTCCCCCCACCTCCTGTCGTCCGTTTCTGCTATGCGCCTTTCATGGATCGACTCTTTCCATGCGGACAGAACCACACATGCCTGGGGTACGGTCATTTGCGAGAATAATGTTCCGCATTGATCTCGGCGTAGTTCTTCCACTTTTCTGGCAGGTCCTCCGAGGCAAAGATTGCCGATACCGGACAGACCGGAACACACGCCCCACAGTCGATACACTCGACGGGATCGATATAGAGCTGCTCCGATTGAGAAAAATCAGCCTCATCTTTCCGTGGGTGAATGCAATCGACAGGGCACGCATCCACGCATGCCGTGTCTTTCACATTGATACAAGGTTCAGCGATTACGTAAGCCATACAGATACCACCTCTGCTTCAAAGCTATTACCCGGCATAAAAACCATCCATGACAAAAGTCACTGCCAATAACTTCATTCGTCGAACACTCAGTGATAGATCCCCGAACTATGTTTTCCAGTCAAAATCTCGATCTTCTGTTCGTACAAGATGATCTGGTCGAGCAACGGATAGCCGGGCTCAAAGGTCCACGAGGGATCGCCGTGCTTGGCGAGAAGCTGGTCCAGAAACCATGCCTTCTTGTCACGATCATGATGGATGATCTTTACTGTCCCAAATACAACCACGCTGGTGTATACAAGTGCGGAGTCGCACGCAAAACGTTGCCCCTTGTGCAATGGCCCAATTTCGGAGACTTCCAGGCAAGCTTTGGGGTTCTGTTCCAGGTTTGTCAGAAAATGCCCCTGGTGGCCTCCCGTGTGAAAGTACAATTGCTCTCCGCCTTCATAGATATAGGTCAACGGGACGACGTAGGGCCAGCCATTCCTATCCACAGTACCGATATTCGCAATCTTCTTTTCGCGTAAGAACGCACGGGCTTCGACGTCCGGCATGAGCCGCTTGCCGCGTGTCATGCGTCCTCGCAGATCGGGAATTGTTTCAGCTTCCATTCTTAAAAGTCCTCCATTCCATCAGATCCCCCCGCATGAGCGGGCAAGGTCAACGTTTGGGACCGTCTCCGCTTGGGGGCCTGCTCCCATCCATTTGGAGATCGGCATGCAATTCTTTGTCGTTGCGGCTTGCATCGTTCCATTCCAACTTCTTGTCCTCTTTTGGTTAACACAAAGATGCATAGTATGGGATGGAGGTACGCGCTTGCACTGCCCGCCTGGTTCGATTCGCGTAGATCCGATCCTACGAATGACCGAGCCAAGGAAATCTTTGATTGATTGCTTTACACAACCATATCCGTTTCGTGCCGACTGCCTCCTAAAAAATGCTTGGACCGTGGCTATGCCGCCTTTTTCGTCAAAATGGACGAGTTCACGTTGGCGGACATAACCAACACCGCTGTGCTCAAACTGCTACTACAGGTACGCTGGCTCTGTTGACATCCTCGATTCGGGGGTATCTGGGAAGCGAAGACAAGATTAATCTGAAACTGCTCAGGCGTCTTCGCAATCGACGATGGCGGAAATTGGACTGGTGAAATTCGCCCGGCTGGCCTTGGAAGTCAGCGAGTCGGTGCTGAGGTTGCATCGCACCAAATTCAGCAAGCGGCAGTTTACGCAGCCGCAACTGTTGGCGGTGCTGTGTCTGATGCGCTATGAGGACTGGACCTTCCGCGAAGCGGAGGTACGGTTGAGCGAACATGCCGAGTTGCGCTCCGCGCTCCGGCTGCACACGGTTCCCGACTACACCACGCTGTATCGTTTTCTGCGGCGGCTGGAGGAAGAAGATGTGGCGCGAGTGATGCATGAAATCGTGCGGCGCATGCCCGGGAGGTGGGTCGCCGCGGCGACTCCAGCCACGGTAGCCGTCGATGCCACCGGACTGGCGCAGTGCGCGGTCAGCAGCTACTTCATCCGCCGCGTGGAACACTTCGGCGACAAGCCGCGCACCTGGAAACACTGGTTGAAATGGCTCACCGTGGTCGATCTGGATCGCCAGATCATCCTCGCCCAGCATGCCCGGCAAGCTCCCTGGAACGACTGCGCCACTCTGCCGCCGCTGGTGCTTCACGCCCATCGTCAGGTCCCCGTCGGCTGCGTGCTGGCCGATGCCGAGTTCGATTCGGAACGCAATCATCTCTTCTGTCGCGAACTGCTCCACGCCAACAGCGTCATCCCCGCCACCCGCTTCACCAGCCGCCGGGCCACGGGCAACCGTGCCCAGATGCGGGAAAACTTCCCACGCGAACTCTATGGAAAACGCTCCCTGATCGAAAGCGTCTTCTCCGCCATCAAGCGCAAACTTTCCTGCCGCGCTCCCGGCAGAACCATCGTCACTCAGTCCCGCCAGGCCCTGCTGCTCGGCCTCGCCTTCAATCTCTACCGCCTCTGGCCGCCCGCCATACTCCGAGGATGTCAACAGAGCCAGGTACGCTCTACTCGCCCTTCCGTTTTGCAATATCGCTGAGTGGAGTCAGTCGGTCTTGCCATTTTCTGCAGAAACTATATTGCTCTTCGAGCCTTCTCCCTGCTCGGCAGGGCGAATCTCCTTAATCTGTACCAGCAGCATTCTCAGGGGGGATCGTGCAACGATTCCATGGGGTAGCATGGGAGGCATATAGATAAAAGAGCCGCCCCGGGCAGCAACTTTATCATTCTCCAGTTGCACCTCTGCTTCGCCTTCCAAAAAATACAAAACCGCCGGCGTGGGCGCGGAATGCAGCGAGAGTTCCTGGCCTGCGGAGAACCCGAAGACAGTCACATTCAACCGATCATCCTTATGGAGCACGCGACTGAGAATCCCCTGATCCGGAAGATCGAACTCCCGAAACAGGTCTGCAAAATATGTATAGTCCATGAATTCTCCTCCTTGCGATCACGACACAGATTTGGGTGATGTTCCGCTCTGCTCCTGTTCAAAAGCCTACCGAAAACCTGAAGTAGAGCTATGACTTATGTCATTGGCTGTGCGATGTTTCTCGCTATACGCTCTCGGATACGGGTGGGTGCTTGTACTACCAATTCAAGGGTGGGAGCCGATCATGTTCCGGCTGAGATCCAACACCGTTCGCTTCTTCGCTGTTGCTTGGGGAACGGCGGCGGTTCTGCTCACTGGCATCCTGCTTTATCGACATCACCGGTATGAGGGAACCCCCGAGGCTCTTTTGGAGCGGGCAGATGATCTCTCCTGGAACAACCAGTGGATGGAGGCGGCCCCGATTTACGCCAGCGCCGAGCGACTCTTCGCGAGAGAGAATCGGCCATCGCAGGCACTCTATGCTCATGTGAGCCAAATCGTCCCGCAGGCGGAATCGGAAGAAATTCCTGTCTTGCTGCTCGGGCTTCAACAGGATCTGGCATTGCCTGCGGCGCAGGATCCCGAAACCAGGCTCCGCATTCTTGTGATTCAGGGAATGATTGAGACGAACTACGACGCTGCGACAGCACGGAAGACATGGAGGCAGGTTCAGACCCTGGCGAGACAACAGCATCACTATCTCCTGATGACCCGTGCGATTGGCGAGCAAGGAATCGCAGCATTCCTATTGGGGGATATCGCAACGGCGAAAAAGCTTGTCGTAAGAGCATGGATAGTCGCAAAGTATCTGCATGATCCGGCGGCGCAAGTGCGTTACGCCAGTGTTTATGGGGCCGGATTGGTTGAGCTACACCGATATGACGAGGCGGTTCACGTTTTGGATAGTGCAATCCACACGGCGGCTCGGTCTCCGGGTATTGCCTACCCAAGCATCGCGTTCAATTCCAAGATCGATGCGCTGCGCGGTCTTCATCGCTATCAGGCAGCTCTCGCGTTGTCCGACGAAGCCATTCGCCGCCTACCGAGGGCGCGCCTGGATGCGCATCTCTTTCAGTTGCTGACCTCGAAGGGCCAGGTCTACGAGGATCTCGGCCGTT
>JAJYSL010000419.1 GCA_021793595.1 Acidobacteriota bacterium | reverse complement strand
AAGTCGAAAGGGATTTCATCTACTTTCTCGTACCCCTCAATGGAGGGGGATTTGTGTTTCAAAATTGCATCGTCAAGGGGACTCTTGATGCCCGTCTCAAAATGGCTGTTCAGATACAGGAACTGCAAGACATTCTCGCTATCGTTGCCTCGGAAATCCACGTGTCGATCCAGCACAATCTCACCCTCGGTGAGCGTGCCCGTCTTATCCGCGCAAAGAATAGCTATACTCCCGAAGTCCTCGATTGCTGCGAGTTGTTTTACCAGAACTTTCTTCCTGGTCATTCGCTTAGCGCCTTGCGCCAATGTCACCGTGATGATCATCGGCATCATTTCAGGTGTCATTCCGACAGCAAGCGCGACCGAGAAAAGGAAAGACTCCATCACGGGATGATGGAAGACGATGTTGACAAGCAGAACGAATAAGACGAGCAACATGGTCACCCATGTGAGCATCATTCCGAAGCGACGAACGCCTCGTCCAAATTCCGTCTCTGGTGGCCGCATCGCAAGACGGTGAGCGATCCCACCGCAGACAGTATCTTTACCCGTACAAACGACGACCGCGGTACCGATTCCGGTCTGAACGGCAGTGCCCAGGAAAACGCTGTTGCTCGCCTCTGCCACTCCGTGCTTCTCTGGAGGAAGTTCATCCGTTGTTTTCTCGACCGGCAACGACTCGCCGGTGAGCGCGGATTCACGCACGTGCAGGTCCTTCACCTCGAGTAAACGGGCGTCCGCCGGCACCAGATCTCCCGCTTTGAGCCGGATGATGTCTCCCGGCACTAACCGGGCTGTCGGCAGCTCCTGTTCTCGCCCATCTCGTATTACGACTGCTGTAATCGCAATCTGCTTTTGAATCTCTTCGACCGCATGCCGCGCCTGGAATTCCATTGAGAAATTCAGGACCACACTGAATAGGACAATGGTTATTATGATCAGTCCCCCGAGGTGTTCTCCGAGTGCAAGCGATACGCCACTGGCGACGACGAGGATGATGACAAGGGGATTTGCAAAAAACCCGAGAAAGCTGAGCAACGACGTGAAGCGAGACTCTGCCACCAGGCTGTTTGGACCGTAGAGGCGCAATCGCCGGGCGGCCTCTTCGGTCGTCATCCCAGCCGGACTTGTCTGCAGTAGTCGGAACAGTTCTGGCAGCGACTTATCCCAGAAGTTCCCGAGAGACATAGTTTTTTGGGCCATTCTCAGCTCCAGTAACGGAAGGACTCCCTTCACAACCTATGCGACACTCTCTCGCGCGATTCGCGGCGGCCTACTCGTAGACCGCTTTGATTCCTGGAAGGCCGGCTCCATCATTCGGGGATATATCCTCGCTGCCCATGTACCCAGCACCTCAAACGTAATCAAAGGCATCGCAAAATCCTGGTCAATGCTGAAACTGCTTTGCGACGAACATCGATTTGAATAAACCGCCCCGCCAGGCGATTTTCTGCGCCGCATTTTATACGTTTACGACAGACCTTCGATTTTTTGCCATCGCCGATTTTTCACGGGCCTTATTCCCTTCCTCGTCGCAGGAAGGGACTCCGGATGGTCCTCACAGTAGGCCGCGATCAGCTTCGGTGCATCGAAAAGATCGGAAGCAATGGCCATCTGTCCCGCTCTCGAATCGATCTTCATTCAGATCTCCCGCTTCTTTTCCGATGGTCCTCTTTCGGTGTGGAAGTCTTCCCGCGAAAGGCTTTATATTGGGTGCCAGTAGAATGCAATGGCGCATGCATACAAGGGGAAATGGATTGCGACGAAGGCAAGGGCCATTCCAGTGCCGGAAATCGTGTTGCGCCTGCCATGGATGCGTGAGATCGATCTCTAAACAGCAATCTCTGAGTGTGAGCGGGCATGCACAACTTTTCTTTCTGCCAAAGCTGCCGCCGCAGTTGTGCTTGGTATGATCGCGACCACCGTGCCCAGGAGGACGATGACAGCGCCGATCCAAATCCAGAGGACGAGCGGATTCAGGAATGCCTTGATCTCCGGAAGGCCGCTGTCTGGATCACGTCCCGCATAGACTGTATATAGATCCCAGAGCAGCGTGGAGTGATTCGCGACCACGGTTTGAAGGTTCTGGCTGGTCTGGTAGAGCCGCGCTTCCGGCGCAAGTTGGAGCCGCTTCTTACCATCCCGGTAGACATTGATCTGCGCGCGCTCGGAGACATAGTTTGCATTTGACTCCTGCACGTAGCGCCGGGAGACAAGCTGGTAGGGGCCGAGGTCCATTCTCTGCCCGACATCGAGTGGCTTCTCGATACTGCGATTGAAGGCCGAACCGGCGAAGCCGACGAACATCAGAACGATGCCGATATGCACGATGTAGGCGCCATAACGTCGGGTATTGGCGAAGACATGCTGGCGCATCGAAGAGAGCAGACCGTTTCCAGACAGCCGTTGGCTCAGCCGTACTCCACGCAAAAACTCCGTTCCGATGGCTGTGATAACGAAAGCGGCAAGGGAGAAGCACAGCCAGGAAAAGAACGCCCCTCGATTCTCCCATGGGCGAATACCGAACACGATGAGTAGGAGTGCAATGAGCGCGCCAGCAAGCCCAGGAAATACGAAATTCTTTACCGTGCCCGCGAAAGATGTGCTTCGGCCAGAGAGCAGCGGAGTGACCCCGGTAAGCAAGAGCAGAAGGAGTCCGATGGGTATGACCACGCGGTTGTAGAACGGCGGTCCGACAGTAACCTTGTTGCCGTCCACCAGTGCAGAGAAGACTGGGAAGAGCGTACCGAGGAAGACTGCGGCGCATGCAGCCAGGAGTACCAGCACACCGAAGTGAACGCTCGCTTCCCGCGAGACCAGCGCAGCAATTTTGTGCTCCGAGCTCAAGTGGTCGCGCCGGCGTACAAAGGCAAGCGCGCAAACCAGCAGAACAAGCAGCAGAAACGTCCAGAACCAGGCGCCGATCGAGGATGCGCCGAAGGCGTGAACGGAACTGACGATGCCGGAGCGAGTCAGCAGTGTTCCCAGGATGCAAAGCATGAAGGTTGAAAAAATGAGCCAGACATTCCAGATCTTCATCATGCCCCGCCGTTGCTGCATGATAGCCGAATGCAGAAACGCTGTGCCGGTTAGCCAGGGCATCAGCGAAGCATTTTCCACCGGATCCCAGCCCCAGTAGCCTCCCCAGCCCAGCACAGCATAAGCCCAATGCATGCCCAGGACAATCCCGCAGGTCAGAAACATCCAGCTCACTATTGACCAGCGACGGGTGACAGAGAGCCACTTCTCTGCCGGATAACGCAGTATGAGCGCCGCAAGAGCGAGCGCGAATGGCACGCTGAATCCGACATAGCCCAGATAGAGCAGCGGAGGATGAATGACCATCTCCGGATATTGCAACAGGGGATTCATGCCAAACCCATCGGCAGGTATTGCGCCAACTACGCGCGTAAAGGGCCATGCCTCAAAGTTCAGCAGAAGAAGAAAGAAGACCTCGATTCCGGCCAGGATGGTCGACGCAAAGGCATTCAGCCGGAAGTCCATGTTTTTGTGACGTATGCGGACCACGAAAGCATAGCCCGAAAGCAGCCACGCCCACAGCAGCAGGGAGCCTTGCTGCCCGGCCCAGAGCGCGGCAAATTTGTATGCCGCTGGAAGCGCACGGTTGGATTCGTTCGCGACATAGGCGACCGAAAAATCATTGGCAAAAATCAACCACTGCAACGCGACGACCGCCGCCGATACCGCTCCGAAGCCCGCCAGCCCAGCGAGACGGGCCGAAACGGCAAGCCTATCCGGAGGAATTCGGTACTGGCTTCCGGTAGAAAGCTGCCGCAGTGCGACTGCACCCATGACGAGGTCGTACATTGCGAGCAGGAGCGCGAGCAAAAGAGCGAAGCTACCTAACAGGGACATGGATTTCCAGACTCGTCCTCACGGGAGAACTGTGCTGCAATTTATGAAAAGAAAGAACTCTTCAGAATAGTCAAAATGGAGTGACCGGTCCAATGCGCTGACCGTGGGGGGTGCGCGACATAAAAGTGGAGTTTTGCCGTTTTCTTTTTTTGTGGCATAATGCTGTGCGTATAGTTACGGGCGGATAGGAGTCCCCATGCCGGATGCGCTCGCTACCCTGGAGGCGGATCGATCCAAGCTCCTGGAGGAATTCCTCCGCTTGGGCGATCTTCGCCGCGG
>JAJYSL010000418.1 GCA_021793595.1 Acidobacteriota bacterium | reverse complement strand
GGAGGTATAGAGCTCCCGCAAGGGTCTTCTGCCCTTCCACCATTGGACTCGATGCTGGACTTGTTCAATTGGTATTGGCGGCAATTTTGCCGCTCTGAGATTAAAGATTGCCGAGGGTTTCCGGTGACGTTCCGCGAAGAAGAGTTTGTGCACTTTGTCAAAATCACCGATAGGTACGGGAAAGAGCCAAGAAATAGGATCGACACGATTCGCAGGATAAAGGCGGGCGAGTTCAGACTCTTCCATGGAACGAAGTATTCACCAGCAAATTTCTCTATGCAACGCGCGAAGGATTTGGCTTGTGCTCTATCAGTAATCCAGGACCCACAGATGATTGTCCCAAACTGGCAGCCATTAGGAAAAGCGAATCCGGGCGAAGCGTACATCCGCAACTTTGGGAAGGATGGAAGAAGACGATTTAGGGTCCTTATCTGTGGCATAGCGGGGAAACGACGATTTCCAGTCACCATGTTTCCCCGACAAAGGTTTGCAAATGAAGAAACCTTGATCAAACTTTGGCCTTAAATCGAAGAGGCCGCTCAAAGGCGACCTCTTCTAACCATATTATTCCCTGGCTGGGGGCTTAGCAGGAGTGGATACCTGCACACTACTTACTTATGATGCTCCAACAACGTGTGTAATGCAAGTGCATTAGTGAGCATAACTCACAACTAAATTTTATAGTATTTGCTGGTCGAATCACGCCATTTTAAATGGTGTGAATTCAAGAACTTAAAAGAAAAATACTTGACAATCTCCTGAGGGATCGGCTTCGACGACAATCGCTGGCCTGGCAACGAAGCCAGCTACCTCTCCGCGACGATTCGGGCTATGCCTACTTTCCAAAAACAAAGGGCAGTCTATTGGAGCCCGCCCTTTGTTTCATCCGATGGCTAATTTATTTCTTTGCCGGGACAGCTTCCTTGGCATCCGCGTATTCCCGCAGCATCGCGGCCTTGTCCGTAGCTTCCCAGGTAAAGTCGGCATCGCTGCGGCCAAAGTGTCCGTAGGCTGCCGTCTTGCGATAGATAGGACGACGAAGGTTGAGGGTCTCGATGATTTCTTTTGGTGTCAGCTTGAACACCTTGCGCACCAACTGTTGCAGTTGCTGCGTCGGGATGGTTCCCGTGCCAAACGTATCGACAAGCACGCTGACCGGTTCGGCCACGCCGATCGCGTACGCCAGTTGGACTTCGCAGCGCTCGGCCAAGCTAGCCGCGACGATGTTCTTGGCGATATACCGGGCCATGTACGCGGCGGAACGGTCTACCTTGGTCGGATCTTTTCCGCTAAATGCGCCACCGCCGTGGCGACCCATGCCACCATAGGTATCGACGATGATTTTGCGTCCGGTCAGGCCGGTATCGCCCATGGGGCCGCCGATAACAAAGCGTCCGGTTGGGTTGATGTGATATTTGGTGTTCTCGTCGAGCAGTTCTGCCGGTATCGTGGCCTGAATGACGTGCTTCAGGATGTCCGCGCGCAGTTCGTCGTTGGATACGCTTTCCGCGTGCTGGGTGGAGATGACGACCGCATCCACTCGGACCGGTTTGCCTTCCGCATCGTATTCGACAGTCACCTGACTCTTGCCATCGGGGCGAAGATAGGGGAGTTGACCGGACTTGCGCACCTCGGAGAGACGGCGGGTCAGCTTATGCGCCAGTGAAATGGGCATCGGCATCAGCTCTGGGGTCTCGTTGGTGGCATAGCCGAACATCATGCCTTGATCGCCAGCTCCTCCCGTATCCACGCCCATGGCGATGTCGCCGGACTGCTTGTTAATGCTTGAAATCACCGCGCATGTGTTGGAATCGAAGCCATACAAGGCATTGTCGTAGCCGATGGAAGCGACGACGCCGCGCACCAGCGATTGAAAGTCCACATACGCCTGGGTGCTGATTTCCCCGGCAATGACTACGAGGCCGGTTGCGGTCAGCGTTTCGCAGGCCACGCGGCTGTAGGGATCCTGCTGCAAGCAGGCATCCAGTATTGAGTCGGAAATCTGGTCGGCGATCTTGTCGGGATGCCCTTCGGTAACAGATTCGGATGTAAATAGAAAACGGTCGCGTGTTGGCAATGTTCCTCCTGGTATGTCCTGCGCATTCCTTCGGCTGCTAAAGATTTAATTTAGCCACACATTTTAGGATGCTGGAAAACGGTTCGCAGTCCACGCTGCATTCGTAGAGCCGCCAGGATGCTGCGATGGCTTCGACGAAGCATGAAACGCTTCTATTCAGGCTAACAAATTTTTAATTTGGACGGGCAACGGATGGACAGCCAACGGGGAGGATGAGCCTATGGCGTGCGGATTACGGCAGTGAACGGTGTGCCGCGCGAGCGTGCGATTGCACGCTGGGAGGAGCTGGCGAATCGATGTAGGAATAGTGGGTCGGCGCTGCGGGAGTCAGGGAAGCGACACGGTCATGCACATAGCCCCAGACAATCCAGCCAAACCCGGCCAGCAATAACAATAACGCCGTTACACCTACCCAACGCAGCTTTAAGTTTGTGATTCCTCCGCCCCCGCGATTGCTGGAAACGTTCAGCGCGAACGACACCCAGTCGCGATCATGCGTCGGATCCGGGGCGACCATCTGGCCACTGGCATCCAGAAAGCGGGCAACCCATTCATTTTCGTCCAGGCCCAGGCAGCGAACATAGCCGCGAACGATCCCCTTGCCCAAAATGCCGCCGGGAAGCTGCTCGAAAGCTTCTGACTCCAATGCCTGTAGACTACGGACCGTTACTTTCGTCGTCTGGGCGATGTCTTCCAGAGAGACAGAGCGACGTTGGCGCTCGCAGCGCAACGCTTCTCCGAAATGGGCCATATGTGTCGCGCTAGCAGTCACTGGGGGAGACCTGTCGCTCGATAGACTGATTTGTGAACACTTGCAGCATATTCCTGCCCAATTTATGAGTCAAATAAAAAGTTGTATCTTGGCAAATTTTTTTCGTTGGGCAGGCATCCGCATAGTAATCTTCGCTATTTTTACGCCCACTCGATGAAAACGCTCTTTCCATCTCCCGATATACTTACCGTGGATATGCACCAGGACGAAACTTGAAGTCGCTCCCGATTCCATTTATGAACAAACTTGTCTTCGGCAATTTGATCCATCGACCCATTCGATCTCTTCTGAGCCTTACGGCTGTCGCCATTGAAGTGGTCATGATTCTCTCAGTGACAGCCATCATGCTGGGCATGCTGAACGACTCCAAAGCCCGTACCAGCGGTATTGGCGCGGATTTGATTGTGCGGCCGGCCAATACCAGTTTTCTGGTGGGCGTCAGCGGCGCGCCAGTTTCCGCGAAGGTCGCAAATGTGCTGGGTCGCCTGCCCCACGTTACCGTCGCCGCACCGGTTGCCGTGCAATTCGTCACGGGAAAATCCCTTGAAAACATCTTCGGCATAGATTATGAAAGCTTTAACGCTCTAAAGCCCTTTATTTTTCTGGCGGGTACCCCATTCCAACGCCCATACGACGTAATTGTGGATGATATTTTCGCCAGGACCGGCAAAAACACGGTCGGCGATCAAATCTCCATCATGAACCACCAGTTTCGCATCTGCGGTATCGTCGAGCATGGCAAAGGAGGCCGAAAATTCATCCCGTTGACGACGCTGGATCAATTGACCGGCTCGCCCGGAAACGCATCGCTTTTTTATCTAAAGCTCGACACTCCGGACAATGAAGCGCTGGTGGAGCAAGAGATCAAAAAGACGCCCGGAATGGAGGCGTATAAGGTGCAAACCATCCAGGATATCGTCTCCCAGATGACGCCAACCCGCTTGCCAGGACTTCAGCCGGCCTTGGACACCGTCATCGGCATTGCCCTGATTATTGGATTTCTCGTCATCTTTCAATCGATGTACACAGCCGTTATTGAGCGGACGCGAGAGATCGGGATACTGAAAGCGCTGGGAGCATCGAGTGGCTATATTGTCGCGGTCATTCTTCGCGAAACCGGAATGCTGGCTGCGGGAGGTATCCTGCTGGGCGTCGGACTTAGCTATGTGGTCCGCGAAGGTGTGCTGGCCAAATTTCCTACCATTGCATTTGCCATCACCCCGCACTGGGTCATCCTGGCGACTGTGTTGTCATTCATCAGCGCGTTGATAGGCTCCATCTATCCCGCATATAAGGCGGCGCGCAAA
>JAJYSL010000417.1 GCA_021793595.1 Acidobacteriota bacterium | reverse complement strand
ACGATGCCATCGGCCTGTCATGTCTGGCGAAATGCTTGAACGCGAATGGAGCCATTTCCATACCTGTCCATGCCAGGCTGGTTTTGCCTGGAGAAGTGAAAGCGGAATTATGCGTAAATATCTGGCCGCCGCAGTCGTCGTGTTTTTATTTTCGCTGTACAGTCTGCAAGCGCACGCGACGGTCTTTGGAGAACTGCAGGGAATCGTGCACGATTCTCAGCATCGCCCCATCGCACATGCACAGGTCACGGTGCACGCCGACAACTCCCACTTTACCCAGACAATCCGCGCCAACCAAAACGGTTATTTTTCTTTTCCTACCTTACCGCTGGGCAATTACATAGTTTCAATTGAAGCATCCGGCTTCGACATATTGCAGCAGATCATCACAGTGTATTCCGATAGCTCTCCGATCCTCCACTTTCAGTTGCAGGTCGGCAGCATCCTGCAGTCAGTCCGAGTCTCCGCGCAAACGGATGTCGTGAACGGGAACTCAGTTACTCCCGCCACACTGATCAACCGCCAGCAGATTGCCCGCACGCCCGGAGCCGATCTTACCGACAGCCTTGCCATGATTACCGACTTCGTGCCCGGCGCATATGCTGTGCACGATATGCTGCACGTGCGCGGCGGCCACCAGGTCAGCTGGGAGATTGACGGTGTCGAGATTCCAAACACCAACATCGCCAGCAATTTAGGCCCTCAGATCGATCCAAAGGATATTGACTATGTGGAAGTACAAAGGGGCAGCTACAACGCGGATGTCGGTGATCGCACCTACGGCGTTTTTGACGTCGCACCGCGCACCGGCTTCGAACGTAACAACGAGGGAGAGCTGCTTTTGAGCGCGGGAAACTTCTACCAGACCAACGATCAGCTCAACTTCGGCAGCCACACGGAGAAGTTTGCCTATTACGGCAGCTTGAACGGAAACCGCACCAACTACGGTCTAATGCCGCCTATCTCCAAGCCGTACCATGACGCGGCCAACGGCTATGGCGGATTTGCTTCCTTGATCGACAACCGGACACCGCGCGACCAGTTGCGGCTGGTGTCGCAACTGCGCCGCGATTATTTTCAGATTCCGTACGATCCCAATCCCAACGATTACGAAAATCAGCAGTACGACTCCAGCGGACTACGGGATAGCCAGCGTGAACTCGACGGCTTTTCCGTCTTCTCCTGGGTGCATACGTTCAATCCCACAACCTTCCTGCAGGTGTCTCCTTACTTCCACTACAACAGCTCCAACTACACACCCAACCCCAGCGATATCCCGGTCGCAACCACCGCCGACCGCGCTTCCAACTATGCCGGCGTGCAAGCTTCCTTCACCACCCAGATTGCCAGGAACACGCTGGAGGCGGGTTTCTATTCTTTTGGCCAGCATGACAGCTATTCCTTCGGCGCCATCTTCAATGACGGAAGCTATTCCAATTTTCTACTGAACTCTGGCGCGGCGGGAGGGCTGACCGAAGAATATGTATCCGACAACTATAAAGCGACGCGATGGCTCACGCTCATCGCCGGTTTGCGCGAATCGCAATTCATCTCCACCATTACCGAGATAGAAAACAGTCCTCGCTTCGGTGTTGCCATTCAGATCCCTAAAATCAATTGGGTATTCCGCGCTTTCTACGGCCGCTACTATCAACCGCCGCCGCTGCTCACCGCATCCGGTCCTCTGATCGATTACGCGCACAGCAACAATACAAGCTTTCAGCCTCTGCACGGCGAACGCGATGAGGAGCATCAGTTTGGCGTGCAGATTCCCTTTCGTGGATGGCTGCTGGACGCGGACAATTTTGAGACGCGCGCCAACAATTTCCTCGATCACTCCAACGTCGGCGAGTCCAACATTTTCTTTCCGGTTACGATTGACGGTGCACTCATCCAAGGCTGGGAACTAACTCTAAAATCGCCAACGCTGTGGCGCTTTGGCCAAGCCCATCTTGCCTATTCCAATCAACTGGCACAGCAACGCGGTGCTATTACCGGCGGACTCGTCTGTGTCCCCATTACTGCCCCGCAGTGCGACTCCAGCTTCAACTATGTCGCGCTCGATCACGACCAAAGAAACACGTTGAATTTCGGCATGAATGCAAATTTGCCGGGCCATGCCTACGGCGGATTCAATTTCTACTATGGCTCGGGTTTTAGTAATGGAGAGGTAGGCGATCCTGCTTCGCCATATCAAGGAGCGTATTTGCCACACGATACCAATCTCAGCATCTCATTGGGAAAGACATTTCGCAAAAACATCACCGTTACCGCCAATGCCACTAATGTGACCAATCATCGCGTGCTGTTGGACAACAGTCTCACATTTGGTGGATTTCATTACAACGCGCCACGCCAGTTCTACGGCGAGGTGCGTTACCATTTCAGCTACGACAGGCTGTTCCACAAATAAGGAGAGGTAGATGCTGCCGACGAGAATTCCGACACTGGGATTTTGCTGCACCTTCTCAGGCCGAACCGGCATCCTTATTGCAGTGGCTCGATAAAGGGAAAACAAGCGATGGTAGTTGTGATCATGGGGGTCACCAGTACGGGCAAAACGACTGTGGGCGAAGCGCTGGCGGAACGCACCGGATGGCTGTTTGCCGATGCAGACAATTTCCACTCCACGGCCAACCGCGCCAAAATGCATGCCGGCATCCCTTTGACCGATGAAGATCGCAAACCCTGGTTACAGGCGTTGCACGACCAGATTGTTGCATGGCTGCGCGAAGGCACAACTGGCATTCTGGCATGTTCCGCGCTAAAGGAGTCGTATCGCAACGCGCTGACGGACGGAACGCCCGCCGACTCGGTTCGCTTCATCTTCCTGACCGGTCCGGCGGTGGTGATTCAGCAGCGCATGGAAGCTCGACATGGCCACTTCATGCCGGAGTCTCTGCTGCCAAGCCAGTTGGCGACCTTGGAGCCGCCGCAGGACGCCATTCCGATTTCCATTACTCAAACGGTTCCTGCTATGGTCCAGGAAATCCTCAGTGCGCTGCAGGCGGCTTCGCCTACTCCTCTACCACTTCGGCCCACCAAGTGAGACGAGCTTTCATGCTGCATCTCACTGGGCAATGTCCGTCCGCTGCCGCCGCATCAGGCCAGCCCCGACCAGAGAAGGCTATGCTGGAAGGAAGCGGGACAAAACAGCAACAGAGGAGATTTGGATACTATGGCGAAATTTACCCTGGTCATTGCGCTGGTTCTCATTGTGTTAGGCGTAGCATTTTTTGTGGCGACCGGCAGTCACGCGCCCACAGCGCTGATCCCTACCTACTTTGGCATTTTGCTCGGCATCTTCGGTCTGCTGGCAAACACCAGGGACAGCAAGCGCCGCATGCTCTTCATGCACATCGCCGTCACCATCGGACTGATCGGCGTCGTCTTCCCTGGCTATCGTGGAGGTTCTGATTTCATCGCCTCAACTCGCGGCCAAGCTGTGCTGCGTCCCCTGGCAATGAAAGAAGAGCTGGCCATGGCAGGTATTTGCCTGGTTTTCGTGGTTATGTGTGTACGCTCCTTCATTGCGGCCCGTCGCGCGCGCACCTAGGAGAAGGGTTTGGAAGAAGAAGTTTATGTCGATTAAACCAACATGGGTGGGGATGGGAATGCGCAGCGGCCATAAGTCGGAATCCGCGGGTGGCCGCGTGCCAGCCGACAAGCCGCTAGGCAAGAATAAGCCCGAGCTGCGAAAAGTGCTGCCGGAGATCTGGTTGTTGGTCCGTCCGCGCCGCTGGCTGCTCGCCTTCGGCCTTTTGCTCATGGTCATCAGCCGCGTGGCGAGTTTCGTTTTGCCGCTCTCCGCCAAGTTTCTGATTGACAGGGTCATGGGTCATCATCAACTTGGCCTGTTGCCGTGGATCATCGGCGCGGTTCTGCTCGCGACGACCACTCAGGGCGCAGCTTCCTATGCCCTAACGCAACTGCTATCGATCGCCGCGCAGCGACTCATCGCAGATCTCCGCGTCCAGGTACAACGCCACATCGGACGCTTGCCTGTGGCTTTTTACGACGCCAATCGCACAGGCACACTGGTGGCCCGCATCATGACCGATGTCGAAGGCATCCGCAACCTGATCGGCACCGGCATGGTCAACTTTGTCGGAGGCCTGTTGGCGGCGGCCATCGCGTTCGCACTACTCCTGCGCATCAGCGTGGTC
>JAJYSL010000050.1 GCA_021793595.1 Acidobacteriota bacterium | reverse complement strand
CACTGGCGAATTCCGACTGGAATTCATACAGGTTCTTCGGAAATCCTGGACGCGACACACCATCACACTACCCCTTGTGGCTTGCTGAAGCAACCGGATAAGCAGGAGGTAGCTACCCCGCTTGAGGAATTGTTGCGACGAAACCAAGCCGGGCGATCGTCATCGTCGATGGAGAGTCCTCGAACAGGGATAGCCGATGAAACCTAGCTTCAGGCCTCCAAGTTGAGGACTCCATCGCCGAAACGATCAGGAATTTCTGCGGAATGCCGTGCTCATCGATGCTTCGTCGGTTCTCAACGCAGTATGATCTGTCAAAAACAGGGCCATCGACTTGTGCCGCATGAGGTCTTCGTGGGTGATATGTTGCCCGATCCGAAAGACGGTCGCCAGAAGCACTCTGATATCAGACATGACCGTCGCTCGTCCCATATATTCGCTGTCTAGCCTCATCTTATGAGGGACGATGTACTGCTGGTAAAAGCCCTCGATACGCTCCGACGGTACCTCGGACAAGATACGGGCTTCGTAACGGAAAGCCAGAGTTGCCGCCCCGGTGACCCCAGGACGGCACGACATTGGAGCCGGGTCGTGGTTGGGCAATTTTGGCCGGGGACCGACCAGACTCATCTCTCCTCGCAACACGTTGTATAGCTGGGGCAGCTCGTCGAGCTTGAAGCGTCGCAGCACGCGCCCCACTGGCGTCACCCGTGGATCCCCTTTTGCTGTATGTCCCGGGCCGATCGATTCAGAGTTTTCTACCATTGTGCGAAATTTGTAAATTGTGAATAATTTGCGATTCTGGCCCACGCGCTGTTGCCGGAAGATGACCGGCCCCGGAGAAGTCAGACGAACGGCAATCGCAATCATTCCTAAGACGGGGGAAACGAGGATCAGGCCTGGGATAATGCAAAACAAGTCAAAAGCCCGCTTCCACTTGGAGCCGCACCAGGAACTGGGCCCCGAGACAAACATCTGCTGCGGAACGGGCACTTCAATTTCTGCCGGTCTCGGGTTGGGAACCAGCCATGGGATACCAGCTTGCCGGACCCGCGAAGGTGCCCCGGCAATGTACTGTGGCGAAGAGGGAAGGTACGGTTCGCTACTCAAAGTCTGTGATCTCCGCGTTCATCGAACAGACGTTCTTATATGGTTAGGACTATCTGAAGTTTAGGCATTGGGCCGCCAAAATGGAAGTATGTTCCATTGATCAACCAACCCAATGTTTTACCTCGTCGCTAGCTGCATCTGTTCGATAAATGCAACGATAATCCAATTGCGCACATCTCGAAGGGCTTGCTCTGGAGCAACGAACCGCCGAAAGGCCAAGGGTCACGGTTCCAGGTCATCTCAGGAGCACAATCGTTGCTGACTAAATTTACACCGTGCATCCCCAGCAACTCAAGGGTTTTCTGAGCTGCAGAGTCGATATTATTCTCACTTTTATTAAAATGAAACGTGACGCATGTCACATGCTGCGAATCGTCGGGTAGAAGAAGCAAACATAACCACTCCGCCCTATTATGTACGATAGTTTCGGAATCGCAAGAGTTGGCGCAACCGAACGATCTTGGCGGCGTCTTCGGGATTTTCCATCCGGCTTCTGTACGCTGCCTGCAGGATCACCCATAAGCTGGCGACCATGGCAGTCAGAAAGAACGCCAACAGCGTCAGCAGCGTGCGCGGTGGCCAGGATCGTCTGTCGGGAATCAATGCCGGATCGACAACCTGAATCATTTGACCCTGCTTGGCTTCGTCCACCCTGGCCATTTCATATTGCCGGGTCATGAACTCAAAAAGTGTTTCCTGATAGCGAACATCTCGCATGCGACGAAGATATTCCAGACTTGCTGCCGGAACCTCGGAGGTCGGAGTCAGCACATTTCCTTCTGTCAGTACCGATTTGGGATGACCCTTCTCAAATTCCGCGAGTTGCGTCCGCAAGGCAGCAATCTGAGACTGCAAAGTGATGACTTCAGGGTTCTGATCCGTAGCTGAGGTGCGCAATGCTTCCAACTCCACCTCAGTGGCGGAAATTTGGGATCGCAGTTGCATAATCGTCGCGATGATGGCCTGAGCCTGCCCCTGGGGCTGAATAATCCCGGTCTTCATCTCGGTTCTTTCCAGGGCAACTTCCGCGTCTGCCAGTTTTTCCTTTTCCTGGTTCACCTGCCGTTCAAAAAACATCCGGCGCTGGGCGGCCGATGTTACGGCAAGATGCGACATAAGTTTATGCAATTCATCCACATATGCATTCGCTATCGCCGCTGCTCGTTTTGCATCGTGATCCTTGACAGAGATGCTGAGCAGAGAACTTTTCTCAGAGACAATTTTCGTATTGGCCTGCAAAGCTCTGCGCGCATCGCTCAATATCTTCGCCTTGTACACCTTCATAAGGCCAAAACGTTGGATGATTCCGTCCAAAACCTGCTCGCTCTGCAGCAGTCCAATGTAAAGTTCGTCAGGGTTCTTCAATCCCAGGGCGCTGGCGGTGCCACCCCCAGCCAGCGAGGCGAGCCCACCCATTTGACCTAACATTGCCATCGCAGTGCTTTCCTGCTGTTGAGGAGGCAACATTGTTGTTGTCGCCGTATAGGTGACCGGCATGATGAGAACTGCAATGGCAGTGATAACTGCGACTGCAAAACTGACGGAAAGGATGAAACGTTTTCGTGCCGCCAAAACCAGCGCCAGATCCAGCAGATTCACGGAATCTTCACCCTGCGGCGAAGCCATCCCCGAATTTGCGACGAGGTTTCCCGCCTCTATTCTGACAGGTTCCGTATTCGTATCCGTTGGCATCATGCTTATGCTAACCGCTATAAACCGAACAGCGTGAGTGCCGCCACTCCTAGACCGAATTGAGAGAACACTGTCGACCAGTCGGTTAGCCCGCGCAACAAGGTGGTTTTGTTCACGTTGTCAGGCACCACTACCGTGTCTCCGGGATAGGCGTACTTGCCGCCAAATTCGTCCGTAAACATCGTCCCACCCGCCGTTTGCTTGCTTATCACTGAACCGTCGGCGCGGATGACAAACTCATGCCGCTTGTCCGCATTTCGCGTGGTGCCACCGGCCACTTTTAAATAGTCCTGGACACGTTCCCCACGTCGGTAGAGGAAGGAGTTCTGATCGTAGACAGCACCCACGACGTTCACCGTGGCAGGTACAACCGGAACTATGAATTGATCCCCATCTTCCAGCGGCAAATTCGGGAGCGCGTCAATTCCATGACTGTAGGGATTTAAATTCAGAACAATCCTTCCGGTTGCACGCATTTTCCTCAGCGTGATGATCAGGCTTTGCTGACTCTGCAGGCTTGAGCTCAGGGCCGTCGCGCCCGTGGCATTCACCAGCGAGCCAGATGCGTTCGAAGCAGACAGCTGAATATCACGTTCCATTGAATTCGCATACTCGTCCAGCCTGGCTTGCTGCAGCCTTTGCGTTGACTCACGCAAAAATTCCGAGCCATATAGGTAGGCTTTCGGCGTCAATCCCCCAGCACGCTTCACCACGTCTCGCAGAGTTTCCCCTGGCTCAACGCTGTAGATTCCGGCGTGGACAATTTCGCCTTGCAGACTCACATATTTCACCCGCTGCTCTTGCGGTACTTGAATGTCGGCCGTTGAAAATACGGTCACTACATCGCCGGGCTCCAGCTTAAGATTCTGCGACGGGTCATGGTCCAACACCGCTTTGCCAAGGCTGAATGGAATCAGTCTGGTCGCCAGCGTGTGGGGATCTGTCCGCTCAATCACGGCGTAGCTCCAATCGATGCTGGGAGCGGTACGAAGCAGCTCGTTCTTAATTGGAAATTGTCCCTGCGAAAAGCGATCTCCTGGCGGGAAATACCGAATCGAGGGGATTGTATTTTTCCTGGAGTTTTCCAGGCGGTTCTGGTTGTTCCCATAAAAGTTGTTGCTCTGCTGCCCGTAATTCGACTGGTTGGGGTTGGAGGTAAAGCTCTGCGTTGGATTGTTGTTTGGGCTGTTGTTGCTCGGATTGTTCTGGACGATCTGTCCTGGTGGTTGCCCCTGGGCCTGTTCGCTGTACTGAGGTTGCTGGTCGTACCCCTCATGCTGCGTTCCTGCCACCGAGGTCCCAGTGGTATAGGGGCTCACATTTTGTTGTCGCCCAGAAGCGCTAGTACGGGTGTTTCCCTGAAACGGGCTGGGCAAATCAGCGTGATAGGCAGAAAAAAGCGGGGTGTACTCGGGCGCGGGCAAGCCTAGCGCAATCCTTCGCTGCCAGTATCCCCGGGTTTGCAGTGAATCCTTGTCCGGAATCAAATCGAGAATCCGCATCCCCGGGGTCCAGCGATAGCGGCCTGGATTGGCAACGTTGCCGCGCAGAATGACAGTCCGCTCAAACTGCTGCACCATCGCGGGAATGCGCAATATGTCACCGTCGCGGAGCGGCGTGTCCATGCCTGCCGCATCCAGCGCAATTTGAACCGTCTTACGCGCTCCGTTCTGGTTGGTGCGGTCCAACTGAGCCTCTTGCCTGGCCGCCATGGTTCCCAGGCCGCCTGCCAGCGCAATGGCTTGCCCAGCCGTTTCCGTTCCCTTCAATTCATAAATCGCGGGCACATGCACGCTGCCCGCAATCGCTACCTCGGGGCCCACAGGAGGAATGTAGATCACATCCCCAGGCAACAGCGGAGCGTCATGGGATTTGTCGCCGTTGATTAACAGATCGTACAGATCGAACGTGGTGACAACCTTGCCGTTGCGCCTCAATTCAATCCGTCGCATCGACCCCTGCTCAGAGGGGCCGCCGGAAGAAAATAATGCGTTCACCAGTGTGCTCAGCGAACTGACGGTATAACTTCCAGGCTGTCGGGCGTTGCCGACCACATAAATCTGGATAGAACGCAGCTGGCCCATGTTGACGCTCAGGTCGAAATTGCGAAAGACGCGGCCAAGCTGGGATTTCAGGTAGTCATTGAGCTGCTGAAAGTGCAGGCCTGCAACCTCAATATTCCCCGCCTGCGGAATGTACACATCCCCGGCTCGATCGACGGTCGCGTGAACATTGAAGTTGACCTGGCCCCATACGCGGATCAGCAGCTCATCTCCGGGGCCGACCACGTAGTCCGCCGTGACCGGCGTGCGATCGATGGGCGCGAACTGGGCTGCATTGCTGGAAAAGAGGTTCGCTCCAAAGATAGGCAGCACAGCACCCACGGAGCCTGCCACTACGCGCTGAAATTCGGTCAGGGGCTGCTTCGGCTGGAATCCCGCATATGGACTGTACGGATTCGGGTAGGCTCCACGAAACTGATTCGCGTTCGGAAACTGGTCGTTGTAGGTGGGAACGTTTTGGCGGATACCATTTCCACCTATGTTCGAACCTTGTGGCGTCCCATATTGTGGCTCGCTTACATAGGGATTGACGGTCGTTCCGCTGCATTCCGGCGAAGACGCGTTCGCGGGGCTGGAGCAATCGGTGCTTGGCGGCGTCGAGCTTCCACCCTGAAACTGGGCGGTCGCCACCATCGATCCGGTACACAATAGCGCTGCAATCAGGGAGAGAATTCTACGTGGCATCTGAGGTGACTCTAGTGTAAATGGCGGTGTAACCCGATCCATTGACAAGGTTTGGAAATAGAGAGCATTTCGTCCACGAGCCTAGGATCGCTGCACGGCGCGAAATGTTCATCAGAGGTTGGAAGTACAGGTAAAACCCTTCCAATCTCTGCTATCTGACGATACACGATCAAGTGTATTACGGCGCGGCGAAGTGAAAACCCAATGGAAAGCTATCCAAGTCGACAGGTCGGGGTTCTAGGGCGGGCTGGACGATGCCATTACTGAAGCGTATAAATCCCGCGTTTGCGCCACCATACTTTCAACTGAAAACTTGTTGCGTACACGTTCCCTTGCCATTTGTCCGAACTTTTCCCGCAATCCCTCATCGTCGAGCAGTGTATTGATTGCATCTGCCAGCGCTCCGGCGTCTCTCGGGGGAACAGTGAGCCCCGTTTGTCCATGCACCGACACCTCCGGAACACCCGATGGAATGTTTGTGTTGATCACCGGGATTCCCGAAGCCATGGCCTCAAGCTGTACCACCCCGAAGGCTTCAGCGCGCGTAACGGAGGGAATCACAAGCATGCTTGCGGCCTTGTAGTACGGTGTGATTTCGTCCACGTGGCCTAACACCGTAACCTTGTCCTCCACCCCGCATTCTTTGATGGTGCGTAGCAGCGACTCCCGCAGCGGGCCGGTGCCAATCAGAAGCAAGACTCCATGTACGTCCCGCATACTGCGAATCAGGTATTCAAACCCCTTGTAAGGAACAAGACGGCCAACCGCCAAAATCAAGCGATTCCCAAACCTGGTTCGAATGGCATGGCTGGCACTTGTATCGAGCCCTTCAAAGGGGGTTGCTTCGATCCCCAGGGGAATGACGCGGCACTTTTCGCGATACGGGGCCAACTCTTCCGAGCTATCCAGATACCCCTTCGACGTGACAATAATCGCAGCGGCGCGCTCCATGATTTTCGCTACGAATGGATCGCTTATCCGGCGCAGCAGTTTTCGTCCCAGCGTGTCGGCGTGATGCGTAACGATCAGCTTTCCCCTGTGCCCGCTCGCCAGCAGAGCAAACGCCGCGCCAGGGTTTGGCGTATTCAGGTGAATCAGGCTCGAATCGTGTTGGCGTATCTGCCACGCCAGCGTCGGGACAATGGGCATCGAGGCGACACTGCCAAATGCGGCAGCTCTCACAATCTTCGCCCCATCTCTATATTCCACCTGAGTATGCCGCGCATCGTTCGCGACAATGGCTGCAACATCGATCGAAGTGGATTGACCCACGACCAACTGCTGGAGATATATTTCCATTCCGCCCATATGCGGCGGATAGAATTTACCAACGTGGAGAACCGTATACTGTTTTGACTGAGGACTTTTTGCCATTTCTTGTCTAACGACCGGGAAGTCAGCTTCCTCACACGCGGAGCAATACGTTTAGCTGCGTCAGTGATCCATGAAGAATGCGCGCCCAGCTCTCCGATCCATCACGGTCAATGGAAGATTCCTCTCTCAGCCGATCACGGGCGTGCAGCGTTATGCCTACGAACTGCTGACTGCCCTCGACATGCTGCTGAGCGCCGGAGTTCTCGAACCGCTCCCGGTGACGGTTCTGGTCCCGAAAGATGCAGCACAGCTTCCTGACTGGTCGTCGCTGCGCGTCCGAAAGATTGGGCATTTCACCGGCCAACTCTGGGAACAATTCGATCTTCCTCTCTTCGCGCGCGGCAGTTTGCTGTTTACACCCTGCGGCGGCGCTCCGCTCACCCATAATCGACAGGTCATCACAATTCATGACGCCGGACCATTCAGCACTCCCCAAGCCTATTCCGGCGCTTACAGAAACTACTACAAGACTCTGCAGAAGATTCTGTCACACACCGCGACGCACGTCATCACGGTGTCCCAGTTCTCCCGGCAAGAGCTGATCAAGCACCTTCGCATACCTGGCGAAAAGATCTCCTATACATGGCTTTCCGGGGAGCACATCTTTCGACACGCTGCAGATGACGCAGTGCTGAAAAAAAATGCTCTTTTGCCGGGACGTTTTGTTCTCGGCGTCGGCTCGAAGAATAGCAATAAGAACCTCCGTGGGCTCATCCAGGCGTCTGCGCAACCTCCGCTTGCGGATGTCTGTTTCGCAATCGCCGGAGGCTCCAACCGCAACGTCTTTGCGGACACCGCACACGTTTCGAAGGGCATCAAGGACCTGGGTTTCGTCACCGATGGAGAATTGCGAGCGCTGTATGAAAACGCCTCGTGCTTCGTGTTTCCGTCGTTGTACGAAGGATTCGGCCTGCCGCCGCTGGAAGCCCTCACTGTTGGCTGCCCGGTGGTGGTTTCAAGTGCAGCCTCGTTGCCGGAAGTCTTCGGCAATGCTGCGGTGTACTGCGATCCACATTCTCCTGAAGACATTGCCCGGCAAATCTCACGCGTATTACAAGGGGAACATGGGAGCCGAGATTCCCTGATTGCCTATGCCCGCGGATTCACCTGGCAGCGCTGCGCGCGCGATACCTGGTCGATTCTGCTCCGAGCGACGCATGGCTGATTGTGTCTTCCCTCCATATCGATAAGCCTTGCTTTGCACAGCCATGGCCAGTAATACCCAGAGGAATGGATATGAAATGTCCGGAACTCCCAGACACATGGCCAGCAGCAATCCGATGCAACTCCACCGAATCCAGCGATTCTCCTGCGGAATCTTTGACAAAATTTTGAAGACCGCGATTGCAAAGAGAAGAAATCCCGCAACGCCCACCTGGCTCAGAATGGACGTCACCAGGCTGGAAGGCCGGTTGCTTCCCAGGCCAACCCCCAGCCCATGAGTTTTGACCAACAGTTCGAGCGAATATATATCCGCGCTGAATCGTACCAGCGCCGAGGCCGAACTTCCTTTGTTGATCGTCTGCGCAATCACCATATTGCGCACGGATGGCACAATCAGCAGCGATGCGCTCAACAAGCCCGCGATGACAAAAACCGACATCCGCTTGAGCGGATTCAGCATAATGTACCACGGCCAGCGGATCACCCGCTGCGACAACATCAACAGCAGGACCAGCATCGTGAGCGCGACCAGGGAGGAACTGGACGCCACCAGCAAGCAGGCTAGAGCCGCCAGAGCGCCGGTTGCTATCCCTCGTTTACGGTCGAGATACATCGCCAGCGCTGCTCCCGAAAAAGCCGCAAGCGCCGCTCCTGCCATGGAGGGCTCGGTGAACGATCCATTGGGCCTCAGCTGATGAATGCTCTGATTGACAATCCCGTATCCCGGATTGTTATTCAGCAGAAATGTTGGAAATGGGAGACCTGTCGCAAAGCACGCGAACTGCACGATCACAATCCCGGCAGTGATGTACAGCGCCGCGATGAACGCCTTGTGGGTGCGCTCTAGCGAGGGACCGGCGGCTGCCGCGGCAATCACCACCAGGATGTTGATGGTGAGCAGGACGGCTTGCGCGAAGTTTCCCGGTGCCAGTTGGAGCGGAGGCCGATACAGAAATCCGGCATCGATGCCCAGCCGCGGGTCGTAGACGGGAATGCCAGCGAAGAGCACGGGCAATAGAATCGCGGAGCCCAGCCCGACGATCGTAAATGCAGCCAGGATCCAGAAAGGCAAAAAACGCGAACTGCCGCCGGCAAAAAGTCCCGGATGACGAATGATCGCCTGCAGCACAAAAAGAATGGCGACGACATAGTACGGCTGGATTCCAACTGGACCCGAGGAAACGATGGAGGAGGCTTCAAAGACCGTGGAAATGACGAGTAACGGAAACAGCCGGTCAGGATGGCGAAAGAAGAAATAGATTGCCAGGGGTAGAAAGACAATCCCCTCAAGCGTAGGCATAAATTTATCCTGAGGTATCCCGTCTAAGCGCGTTCAGCGCGACACCCAATCGTCCCATCCTTCATTCCCATCCTTCGATAGTAATAGCACGGGCTCTTTTCGGTTCGAAGCGAATTTCCTCGCCTGCGCGCGGCCTGACTGAGAGCGGCGCGGTCACGCGTGAATGACTCTGTCAATTGGCTCGAAACACATCTTTCTGATTTCGCAAGATCGAGATATGGGAAAGATATTTCATCAGCATCATGTATCGATCCGCCCCTAGAATCCGCAATGCCATTCGAAGTGCTCCATGGATGGCGCGGACACCAACATGATCCTTGGAGTATGTTGCGGGGGTGGGGTGCTTCGCTGCGTTGCCGCTACCGAGTAACCCTTTGCGGCTGGCCCATGGATAGAATCTGCCATGGCTGCGGAATGGATCTTCTCCGCCGAAACGATCCAGGTTCGCCGCATAGATGGACCGGCACAGGCGGTGGATCGGCTGTCCATTGTCGAAGCTGCCAAAGGCATAACGATTCCCGGAAGCGTCACGAATTCCATGACGAACCAGGGCCGCGCGATACTCCTCGAAAATCAGACGCAGGTCAGCGCGGTTCGAAAGCGTGTATCGATTTGTGAATTTCGAGATTCTCTCTCCCCCGTCGACAGAGATACCGCTGAAGTGGAAGAACAAGAGCGGGGCGTCCTCGTTTACCGTCCATGAGCCGTCGTCGCCTGAAAGCTTCCTCTCATGCAGATTCCAGTACGCCATATTGCACCCTGGGTGTTTCAGTATATGGACGGAATCAAAGAAGCAAGGGACGAAGTTGATCCATTTCTGGTCCACAAACATACCGGCGCGCTGTTCATCAAACGCGTCATGGAGACAACGTTGCTCCCACCACAGCAGGAACCGATCCGTTTCCGTGCACTGCTTCACCGCAATAAAGCCCAGGTTAAAGACTCCTGCCGAGAGCAAAATCACTTCCTGCCGAACGTCATCGTTGGCCGGCGACAGCATGTGCGGAGTAAGCACAATTGCGCTGTGCGACAGAGCTTCAAAGACAGGGGTGAGTTCCTTGTAAACAAAGATATCCGGATCCAGATAAAGCAGATGCTCGATTCCCCGGTTCAGCAGGTGTCTCAGAAAGCTGGGTTTGACGTTCGTATTCAGCTCGAGGATGTCGTACTTGAACGCTGTCGATAGAAAGTCCGGAATCTCCAGTTGCTCGACCGGTAGAAGCTCAAACGGCTCTTGAGAACTGTCATAGCCGGCGGGCATGCGATCCACAAGCAAGACATGGAAGCTTCGACCTGGGTGCGTCGCGAGAAAGGACTCACAGAGTGCTCGCGCGTACGGAAGGTAATTAAAAGAGACAATCGTACACGCCGCCTGTTTCATTCCGATCCGATCCATTCCTGACGATCGAAATCATACATTTTAAAAACAGTCGCCGGATTTCCCGAGGAAATGCTGAACGGGGGAAGCGCGCCCCGAACCACTGCATTCGCGCCGATGACGCATCCGTCGCCAATCGTGGCTCCCGGGCCGATCACGACACCGTCGCCGATCCATACATTGCGTCCAATTTTTACGCTGCGGCAATCATCGAGAGCACGAACGGAAGGTGGCTCATTGGGGGAACTGTAGGTGCCGGTATATTGACCATGATTATGATCAGTCACCAGCACCTTACTACCGAAAAGACAGTGATCGCCAATCTCCACATAGTTCGTCGCGGCGATGTGCACATAGTGACTGATCCGCACGCTGTCACCGATGACAATCCGTGGAGTGAACCGCTGATCGCCATGTCGGGTAATCGCCTGCAACCAGAGGCCCCGGCCGGCATGAAGATCAGCTCCTATCCGCATACACCCCAGGCCGCGAATATACGAGCCAGCGCCCAGGCGAAGTCCCCTTGTTCCCGCTCTGCGACTGAGGATGCCTCCTCTGACAATGGCGCCGGTTCGGGCGAATACTTCGTCCAGCAGCAGGTACCAGCCATTCACACGAACATATTCACGGATTTTCCGCAAATCGCCATCCGATCCAGAAACGAAAAAATTGCATTACGCTGTGATTTTCTCGTGCTGTAATTCCGCGCTCTTCTGTTCTCTGACCCTGCTTCGACGCCACTGTGGATAATGCACCGCGAGCCCCAGCAGCCTGCCCAAGCGATTCGAGAAGTTTATTGCCGAGTACCACTTGCTTGCCAGAGCTAGAGGAAGTGAGATAACGGGGAATACAAAAAACCAATAACGCCAGTTATAGCGGTACCATGGCTCGAGCAGTTTTCGCATATCTTCGTGTAGTAGACGGCCATCGCGGCTCCTCCGAACTCCGACAATGTTCGCAGGGAACCAGTTTCGGAGAGTGTAGTTTGCGAGCTCTCTGGCGATATCCCGCCGGCCTTTAAGAGCTGTGTCTGAGATGTTCATGAGACTTTCGCCAAACACCTTGCAAATTCCCCATCCCTCAGTATTGTCCTTTCGAGCTGCTACCAATCGTGCCCAAATGACGAGATTCGTGCCATCGCTACACAGCAGCGGGAGGAGCCATCCCAAGTGAATCAGGTTGCTTCCAAGCAAATCATCGAGATTGAAGCCTCTTTCAGCACGATAGCGATCTTTGTTGACAATAACGGAGCTGATGAACGCGATCATAGTTCCAACGTTTCGCAGAAAGTGCTTCGGATCTGAAAATTTTTGAGCGAATCGACCGAATCTGTCGGCCATTCTCTCGGCCTGATAGTCGCTGGTGAATGAGTAGGAATTTAGATATACAAGAGAATAATTCCCTGTTTCCAATAATGGCAGAATCTTGGCCAATCCTCCTGGCACTAATATGTCGTCGTCGCCCAAAAGCCATACGTACTTTCCCCGCGCTTCTCTGAAGCACTGCAGGAAGTTGGCGTCAGCGCCGATATTGGATTCGTTGCGAATGTACCGACACGACAACCCTTCACGTAGAAAAGACCCAACCACGGTTTGGGTATCATCTGATGAAGAATTATCTGAAATGATTAGCTCCACGCGCAGCTCGCCGGCCAACTGAGGAGCAAGCGCCCTCAATGACTCCGCCAGATATTTCCCTCGATTAAAAGTTGGAATTGCGATGCTAAGAAGGGGACCTAGAGGTCTGTCAGTAGTTGCGGCCATTCCGGTATTTGACTCCAGGGCTGCCATCGATCTGCTTTAGGGCCGCCAAGTTCCAGCATGTTGCGTTCGCATGAGTGATCTTTCGCTACGCTCCGATTATAGCTGCGGATGCTGAAGAAGGCCTGCGCCTGCTGGACGCGAGCGCGAGCCTGTTCCTTCGGCAGAGAGTTCCCGAATTCCACACAGGCCACGGACCACGAACCTTCAACCCAAGGCATCTGACGTGGGCAGCTCTTCTTGATGCCAGATTCTCCGGTACTTTAAAAAAATGTAGGTGCCCAGCGGAAGGCCCATCAGGACTGCGATGGCGAGGTTCCCAGTCACGATCCCGGCGGCGCCGTAGTACCTTCCCAGGAAATAGGCAGACGGCGCAACCAGCAGGGCCCCCAGGATTGAATTCAAGAGGAATTTTTCCTGCTTGTGCGCCCGCAGATACAGCGCCTCACCAAACACAACCACGTTGACCGCTGTGGCAAGCAGCAAGGCCACGATGCATACCGGGCTGAGAAGCCTGCCGGCAAAGCGGAGATGCCGAACGTTCAGATAAAACACGCCGATCGTTACGACGACAGAGCCCGCAAGAAATACCCCGATGGCCTGTTTCAGAGCGCGGAAAAAATGATGATCGAGCTCAGCGTATTGCTTGCGAGCCACCAATGACCCGAATGGAGCAGCCTTGGTGTTCAGCCAGGAGATAGCGACCGCCTGCAGCGCATTGGCGAGGCTCAACGACATCCCCATCTGCCCGGCGGCAACAGCGCCTTGATAGGCAAAAAGCACGGGATTGAAAATCTGATAGATGAAATAACCGCACAACCAACTGACTGCGATGCGCCACTGAAATGGCCAAACTTCCTTGAGCCAATGGATCCGGTTCGGTCCAGGATCGTGACGCCACAGTCCAAGAAGAAGTTTGCGACGTCCTAAGAGCCACACCGTCGAAACGGCGGCGTTCCCTAAAATCATCATGGCCGGAGCAAACAGGCCGTGATGAGCCAGCAGCGCCATCCAGGCAAGCAGACTTCCTGTTGCTGCCTGTGCAAATCGAACTCGGGCCACATTGGCCACAAATCCGCACCCTTCCAAAAACGAAAGGATCGGATCGATCTGAAACGTCAGGGTTGCGGCAAGCGCATCGGCGTACCAGGGAATTCGCCACGAAACCGTCTGCCCAGCCTGATGATGACTTGCGAAAAAATATGACCCCGCTGTAAGCAGAAAGACCGCCAAAAGCAACGCTGCGCCCGAGTACCACCGAATCGTTTTCTGAATCACTGAAGCCAATCGGCCGTGGGCTGTCGAATCACCGGTGATTTTCTGGTCGGATGAAAACGTAAGATGCGCTCGTTCGTGGCTGGCCATCTGCAAAATGACAAAAGAAAACCCAAGTTCGAACATGATCTGCAGCGCGACCAGGCTGCCGAATGTGTAGTAGTAGCCCTGCTCCGCCGGAGTCAAAAATCTGGCAATCAGGATTACAGTTACAAGGCCGGCGCTGCTCGCCCACACTCTCGCAAGAACGGTAAACGCGATCGCCCGGTCGATCCCGAGAGTGCTGTGCAGCCAATCGCGAATGGCGGCGACCCGTTGGAACCCGGAGCCGGAATCTGCAGCGGACTTGTCTGTCTCTGCAGATAGACCATCCTCACGCACTTCCGGCCGCGAAACTGCATTCTCGTTTGTCTTTGATTTCTTCACGGATTCACTTGATCGTGCCAGTGGCACGGCGCCATGGACGCCATCCTGAATGCATTTGCGGTGACTGGCGCGTGCGCTTGTCGTGGAACAACGGTAGCGCGGAAATCCAGGGTCACTCTTAAGAGTTTAATCGCCATCTTCAGCGCGTCAGCGTGCGTCGTTCTCTAAAACTACATTACACTGTGGGCTTCTACATTGTGTGAATCTGTCCGGCGCCGATTCAAAGACGAACAGCCGCGCAGCTTTTCCGCAAATTGCCCATTCTCTTGTCCGTGTTTCTGGGCGATTTTCTCGAATACGTTGCTTTATCGTGTTTCCCAACCGTCTTGTGTAAACTTGACCAGTTGGATTCTATCAGTGAGGTATTCACATGAGGCCTTTCAGTCTCGGCAACAGAATTATCGGTAACGATCAACCGTGCTTCATCATCGCGGAGATCGGCATCAACCACAATGGCGACATCGATCTCGCAAAACGGCTCATCAGCGTGGCTGTGGCGGCTGGCTGCGATGCGGTTAAGTTTCAAAAGCGCACGGTCGACGTTGTGTATAGCCAGGATGAGCTGTCAAAACCGCGTGAAAATCCGTTCGGTCCGACCAACGGTGACCTCAAATATGGGTTGGAGTTTGAGCAGGAGGAGTACCAGGAGATCGATGCGTTCTGCAAATCCGTCAAGATGACATGGTTTGCCTCACCCTGGGACGAAGGCTCGGTGGATTTCCTGGAGCAGTTTCATCCCCCGGTGTACAAAATTGCCTCTGCATCGCTCACCGACGACAATCTTCTGAAGCACATCCGCAAAACCAGGAAGCCAGTCATTCTCTCGACCGGCATGAGCACCTATGACGAGATCGATCATGCGGTTCAAGTGCTGGGTAAAGAAGATCTGATCTTGATGCACACCACCAGTACCTATCCTGCGAACTATGACGAACTGAACTTGTTCGCAATTCCGACCATGGCGGCGCGCTACGGTGTACCCATTGGTTATTCCGGCCACGAAACCGGTATTCCCACCAGCGTCTGCGCAGCCGCGCTCGGGGCTTGCTGCGTAGAACGTCACATCACGATGGATCGTGCCATGTGGGGATCGGACCAGGCAGCCTCCCTCGAACCAAATGGTATTTCCCGCCTGGTGCGGGATATCCGCCTGTGGGAGCAGTCGAAGGGAGATGGGGTCAAGCGCGTCTATGAGCGTGAAGTTCCAATCATCAAAAAACTGCGCCGCGTTGGGGCTGCCGTCTAGCTTTTTGTGCGCAAGGCGGCGTTGATGGTGTTGCCGGAATGTGAACCGCGAATGAGCCGTAAACAGCGGTCCCTGTGGAACTGCATCTAAGGCTGCAGTCAGGTCCGAACACAGGCAAACTTGCGTCTCTTGCAATCTCAAGGTTCTTGGATGAGTCGGCTGAATCGTCGGAACACCACCGTATCCCGGCCAACTCCGCATGGTGAATGGTACCCAGCTCTCGACGGTGTGCGCGGCATTGCTGTTTTCCCTGTCTTTACCATTCACTATGTCCCTGGACTAATGGGATAGATCGGCTGGTCGGGCGTACTCATTTTTTTGTGCCTTCCGGCTTTCTGATCACCGGCGGTCTTTACGATAATCGAAATAAGCCGAGACGGTTTCGCAATTTCTATATCCGCCGCACCCTCCGCATTTTCCCGCTTTTTTATTTCATCTGGTTCTGCATTTTTGTCGCGGCTCTGTTCGTTCATGAGCATTGGCATCCGTTGCAGATGCTCTGGCCCCTCTACCTTGGAAACTACGCGAGGTTTCTCGCGGGGGCAACTGCGGTCGACAGGATCTGGACCAGCCATTTCGCTTTCGAGATTGGACACTTCTGGTCGCTGGCCGTCGAAGAGCAGTTTTATCTTCTCTGGCCGCTTGTTGTCTATCGAGTGAACAATCGGCAGCGCCTGATCCGCATCTGTATTGCCGTTATCTTCGCCGTTTTGTTGCTGCGCATTCTTCTCTCGCTGCTGCTGCCTCACCGCATTCTCGATCTGGAATTCCTCTACAGAATGACGTTCTCCCAGGCGGACGGCTTTCTGTTCGGAGGGCTGCTGGCGCTGCTGATGCGCGGTCCAAAGGAATCGGCTCTGCTGCGCTCCGGCTCAAGGCTTTTCACTGGAGCGTTGGCTGCTCTGCTGGCCGTTTGGCTGCTGCACGGAGGAATTCATGCGGGCCACCTCGCACCCTCCACCCCGTGGATGGAGGAATACGGCTTTACCTTGATCGATCTCGCTGCCGGAGGATTGATTCTCTGCTCGCTTCGACCGGGAAATCTACTGTTCCTCTGTATGAACTTCGGGCCGCTGCGTCTGCTGGGGCGATACAGTTACGGATTTTATGTCTATCACGTGCTGCTCGAGCCGCTGCTTGTAGTGTTCGTGCTCAAACGATGGCACATTCCGTATGTTCTTCTCTATACCGTTGACTTCGGCATCATTCTTGGGTATCTCCGCTCTCAGTTATCACCTGCTGGAAATGCCGTTTTTGCGCTTGAAAGGACGCTTCGTTACCCGTCACGACAATCCCGATGCTACAGGCTGACTGGAGAAGGCAGAAGACCCAGTGCCGCCGGTCACCCATACGAAGCCCCTGCTATTCTGTTGGGAACGGAGAAGGTCAGTTGAGATGTACGCTGGGTTCCATTGCCGCAGCCGTCTTTTCAGGAATTCTGGCTGGCTGGCCTCTGCTGTGGCGGTACGAAGACGCGCACTGGTATTACGAGATGGCTTCGGGTAATCCCGTTCGGCGCCCCTTCGCTGAGCGTCAACTTGATCCGCTTCTCGCCCGATTGCTGCACCTCTCTGGTCTATCTCTGCTTCATGGATTTGAGGCGATCGGACTGTTCTCCTTCGTTGCATTTGCCGCGAGCCTGTTTTGGATTCTGAACTCTCACGGTGCCGGAGTGAAGACAATGGCCCTTGTCGCGCTCACGAGCTTCTGGGCGATCGCGTTCGGTGGATTCATGCTTCCGGATACGCTGAATAATCTGCTGCTCCTGATCTTCGTCCTTCTCCTGATGCGTTCGCAGTATATGGCTGCCATGGTCATGCTCCTCCCACTCGCGCTATCCCGTGAGACGGTCGTTTTGATCGCTATCGCTGTTGGCGTCGCTGCGTGGGGAAAACTGAGATTGCGCCATATGACGATCGGAGCGCTCAGCCTCATCGCCGGCCTGGTCTCTGTCAAGTTTCTTTCGGCGCATAGTCCCGGCAATGTGGACCACCTTAACGAATTTGCCTATCTCGCCCTGAAGGGTCCGTTCAACTTCACCTACAACGCACTCGGAATCGAGCCTTGGGCTAACACGCTGCCCCATACCTGTTCGGTTCCGCGCTGGTCTATCCCCGCGCACATTGGCGGAATATCGGCCATTGGCATCTGTGGTTTTTCCGTATATCTGCCCCTGTATACGCTGGCCACTCTGTTCTGCGAATTCGGACTATTCCTTTTTCTGCTTCCGCAAGTTGCCCAAAAGAAAGCGGCATGGATCCGCTTTTGTGCTCTATATGGGCTCGCCTGTTTCGTGCTGGCCCCCGTTGCCGGGTCGGCACTCGATCGTCTGACTGCCTACAGCTGGCCCCTTTTTTTTATTGCCGTTCCGCTCTGCGCCGAGGAAACGATCAGCCGTCTTCCCTGGGCGGCGATCATCGCTTCCGGGGTGGCCTCGTGGCTCTATTGCCTGATCGAGGTTCGCGGACCCAGGCTTGGGCTCCTGTTACCGGCCATTCTTGCTTTGGCAGCGGCCACCCCTCTGCTCGCGCCGCTGGCTACCAGTACGGCTCGTAGTGCAACACTCCGCCTATACATTCGACTCGGCACCCAGCGGCTCCGCTAAGGCTGCCGCAGGAGGCAGCCCCCACCGTGGTGGATCCGAAAGTTATCCCGCTGCAGCCACTTGATGCGGCGCCGGTTACCGTTACATTGCCAGCCCGCGAATTTCCGCCAAATATAGGGCCTGTGGATGTCCACTGGTATTGCCCGGGTGCGACAGCCTGCCCAGGGTTCTGGATTAACCATCCCGTCGCGGGAGGATTCTTATAAAGGGCTGCCTGCCATCCCACATGGAGCTGAGAGCTGAACGGCGCGCTATTGGACCCCGATGAGTAGAAGGAGATGCCATATGTGGGCGCTCCCTCATCCGTTATACTCTGCACGGTTAGATTGCTGGAATTCGCGACGAACAGGGAAGCTGTCGTGAAGCTGGACGCCGCTCGCGGGGTGATCAGGTAGTTGCCCCGAAAGACAAAGCTGGTGGCCGTGTAGGTTGACCCCGATCCGACTCCGCTCCCAGCGTAATTTCCCACCCATCCGGAGTAAAGGTTGCCCGTGGACGTCGGAAAGTTGATGTATTCGATATAAGAGTTTTCGATGTAGTCGTCCCAGGTTCCCTCGATAACGAATTGGGGAACGTTGGCACTCATCTCCATCACAGCGCCAATCAGCCCGTTCTGTGTGTCCGACCCATAGCCGCTGGATATCCCCGCATCCCAGAAGTTCCCGGATCCTCCATACTGAAGACTGCCGCTGATGATCCGATTGGCATTCGAGGCAAAGGAGTGGGCTGTGTCAGGCTCCAGCTTCAGGTTCCACTGACCGGCCTGGAGGATGTCGTCCCCAAGGAGGGTTGCTCCAATAAGTCCCTGCCCTAGGAAATTGTCAGCTGGGAAGCCCTCGAGAATCACGTTGGTCATACGCATGTTCTGCGCATAATAGGCGTGAATTCCATTGGCTCCCGGCTGCGCTTCCGAGCCGTTCAGAGTGCAGTTCTCGAGGTTCAACTGCGTGAGTGGGCTTCCGGTGCTGGTCCAATAAACCGCATCTCCAGACCCAGTGTAGTTCAGCGTAGCACTCCTGCTGGAACACTCGATAGTGAGCCGTTGACTGCCGCTCTGCGTGATCTTAACGGATGTGGACCAACCGTATGTTCCATCAGGAATAAAGATCGTCTGAGCGCCCGCCGCGACGGCAGCATTGATCCAAGCGCCGATGTCCGAGCCCGAGCACCAGGACGGTGGATTGGCAAGTCCGCAATCCGCTGCATTGAAGATGCCGTTCGAGTCGCCGAGGTCGGGTGTTCCGTCTCCAGTGACATCCCCTGCGACCCCGAGGGATGCCAGATAACCTATATTTCCGGGAGGCGCATACATTGTAAAAGTCGGGGTTTGCAGCAAAATTGACGGCTGCACCGCGCATGCTGTCGAACCCTTGGCAAGAATCCCAAGGAGAAAGAAAACATTCCAGGCACAACGCTTCATGGTTGTTGACCACCTAGCATCAAATAATTAGCAGGTAAGCGAAATATATCACCCACGATCCACGATAGCGAAGAATTCTTGGCCACTTGTGCGGATCGTTGTTGGCAAGTATCAGACTGAAGAGCCCGCGTTAGTTTGCATCTCCGACGCAGAGATAGGTAAACGCGGCAGTAACCGGAATATTTGTACGGACGGTGACGGACGTCGGGGAAGTTTGTACCCACCAACTTACTAAGTTCATGTTTTGCCTCGGAGTCAGCGTGCAGTTCGGCGGGGTGTTATATTGGCCGCCAAATTGCACCGTTGTGGCCACCGCGCGAATCAGTTGGAGCACTCCGGTAACCATGTTGTTTCCCCCAACCGTGAGGATATGAGATTGAATCGTGTTAAAGGTGAGTCCGTAATTATCCACCATCATGCCAGGAAATTTTCCTACACCGTTGGTGTAGATCTGATAGATCAGGTTCCCGCTGGCGTCCAGCCCGACTAAGTTGTGAGTTCCGCCCGGGCGGTTCACGATGCTTAGATCCGAGGTATAACCCGTGAGATCGTTAAAGGCATAGCCGAGCGTGGTGGGCGCATTGGAATTGGCGGTGTCGCTTCCCGGTGCCACTCCGCTCCCGGTATTGCCGGTGTCGGAATTCACGACAGGATTTGTCGCGGCCAGCGCGAGGTTATGCCCCACGTATGACCACTGAACATTTGGCTTCATATTCACAAAATTCGTGGGATTGCCAACTTCTGAGTTGTTTTCGACGATGGCCATTCGCGCGTTCAGGATCAGGATGGAATCGATGCAGTTATCGCTCAGCAAATGATTGTCCACAACTTTGATTCCCTGCGGAGAGGCCTCGACCCCTCCAACTGCATCTCCGTTTGTGCCGCCGATGACAATGTTCTCCGGAACATGATCTACGCCGAAATACTCAAGGTAGCTGTTCGCGATCACGCAGCCGTCGCACCATTGCAGAAATGCGTTGCCGCTCATTTCGTTATTGGTGCCATTTCTTTCAAAAACCACACCATCGTAAATATTCCCACCGTTAGGGAACGATTGGTTGACCTCTGCCGAGTCCTCATAAAGTCCCCATTTCTTAGCGTAGCCAATGGTTCCGCCATACATTTTGTTTGAGTTGGCCGACCAGCCTTGCCCATTGACCACGACTCCCACGTTATGAACGTCGATATCGTTCGCCTCGATATCCGCCCCAAAAAAAGTAATTGCATTGGCCCCGGAGTTGAGTAGTCCAGCGCCAGAAAAGTTGAAGATTCGAATATTTTCGATCATATCTCCCCCGAACTATCTTAGGTGCAGTCCATTCGCTCCGGACTGCGAGAGTCCTCCGTCGATAGTGCAGTTTCGGATGACGAGGCCCGCCTGTGAGTCTCCGAATCCAAAAGCAGCCACCGCGTCGCCGCCGCCCGTGTACCGAATCGTTGTCGAATTTGAATCGCATACCAGCTCGGGCCCACCCGTGGTCTTAATCGGAATCTGGATCGTAGTCGCATAGACGTAAGTGCCCTCGGGGATTGAGACGCTGCACTGCCCGCCGCAACTGGCGAATGCGGCATTCACTTGCGCGCCAATGTCAGGGCCTGGGTAGTTTGTCGCAATCACCTGGCTTCTGGCCGGCGATGCACTGAGCCTGGGTAGGCTTTGCGAACGGCCAATTGGAGATGAGCCAATGAGAGTGGAACCGGCAATGAGAATCGCAAATACTGCGCACTCTTGCATCCTCAGATATGACTTTGATGCAGTTATCATGTGACACACCCTCACGGATCATAACGCATAGCAACGATGCCTTCGGTCATGAGCAAGTCGATATGCGGATAAGTAGAACTATTCGAGCATAAGTAGAAATCGTATTGTGCAGCTCGCCAGGTTCTTTCAGGAACGATCATTGGATGTAGAGTTATGGAACAGGATTATGTTGAGCGCGGGCAGCAAGCACTTACTTCGCGCAAAGTTCCGCGACCATTGAGTTCTCAGTGACCTTTCAAAGAAAGTAAGGTCTAGGCCATGGTGAAAACTTCAAAGATATCCTGTCATGGTCATCATCCAAAACGTTTCAATACCAGCACGCTTGCTTCTTCGTCAATCTTCTTAAAACCAACTTCTTTTAGCTTTTCCAATAGCTCAGCATTTTTCGCCTCACCAATTATTCCGGCGTGGGTGTCCAGAATGATGGTCTCTGCACGCCTCAATACATCCAATTCATGTTGCACGAGCTCGTATTCATGGCCCTCAATATCGCAGATCAATGTAAAAGAGCCGATATATTTTCGGTTCACGATATCTCGAAGACTGATCGCATCCACAGTCACTGCATTGGACCCGCTATCGTCGCGCAGGGAATTTGAATCAAGGCTCAGCGATGGGCAGAAAGTCACCGTAGGACGATCATATGCAATTGCGGCATTCACGATCTCAAATTCGCAGCGATTCAGCTCTCGATTCGTTTCTATTATGGGAATCTCACATGGATTCGCTTCCACCGCCACATGGGAAATACCCTCTCGCAGAACTTTGCTGGTAACGCAGGCGACCACCCCGATGCAGCCTCCCAACTCAACGACTGGAAGATCTGTGAGAATGTGCTGCTGTACTGCACGACGTTCAAACTCCTCGTATTGCTTGCGTACCAAGCGAATTTTCACGTCCTGATCGTCGACGTCGAGAGTGAAGGTGCATCCGTCGAATTGGACGTATTTACCTCTGACTGCCTTCCATTCTCGCGCCGCTGAAACAAACCCTAGGGCGCCTCGATCACGTAGGACGCGCGATGCCGTACCGTACTTTTTCTTGATCTCAAAAGCATCCATCGTAGTCAAGAATACAGGCCTTCAGATGTTCCGATCATATTTTACGTTGCCCAACAAATCATAGATACGAACACGCGCCCGCAATCGATCGCGGTCCTCCAGTGTTTGATTTACCACGCGAATCTTTGCATGTTTATGATCACCCGTGGCGTAATAATCGAACACTATTGATAAAGGCCGCAAGCCTTTTTTGGCACCGTAATAGTACTACTGTGTGATAAGAAGTGTCGCAGACAGCAGGGGCATCTGGGCAGAGAGCGGGCCAGGTGTGTGGCAATCTGGCGGCGCAGAGTGGCGATTGAATGTGGATTATGCCGTTCGGTGCGTGCGGGCAGCGCCTCGGGGCGTGTAGTCGGATTGCACACGGGGTACGTGAATCTGGATATTATTGATCTCTGCATAAATAATGTAACGACTCAGCGCAAAAATGAAGGCAGGTCGGACTGCAGGATGCAGCCGCGCAGTTTCTCCGGC
>JAJYSL010000416.1 GCA_021793595.1 Acidobacteriota bacterium | reverse complement strand
AAGCAGGACTGGGCGCGCTCAACGGCAGCACAAAAGCGACATGATCCAGTTTGTCGAATGCCAGAGCGGCGGGTCTGAAATTGTCAGCCGAAAACTTCGATTGCAGCAGGAGCATTTACACTGAAAGAGTTCCGGCCATGAGAACCCGTGCTTGTATCTGTATCACGCTGCTCGCGTTTTGTCATGTGCGAATGAACGCGCAGACGTTGACCACACGGCTTCCGCCAGCCATTTCCGAAACCCAAACGACCGCTGCTTCCGCAGCCGCTCCCATGCAGCCGCGCCAATCCACCACTCACAACTCCCGCGTAGAACTTACCTCCACTCCGCCGCAACCATCCGCTTCCTCCTCCGCCTACGAAGCACTTCCCAATGCACCGCAGGCAGCCCTTGTCGACCTGCCGATTGCCGAGCCCGTTCCATCTCCGCCGACGGGAGTGCCCATCACCATCCGCGCTCGCATGCAGGAAAAACACGGCGATGTCTACGAGCTCCGCGACGATGTCGAGATCGACTACCAGAACTATGTCATCCTTGCCGACCGCATCACCTACAACACCGTCAGCGGAGATGTCGTAGCCGAGGGCCACTTGCAGGTGACCGGCGGCCCGGATCAGGAGGACATCTACGCCGATCACGGGACTCTCAACCTGAATAAGCAGACCGGCCGCTTTTACAACGTCATCGGCTCGATCGGTGTGACCCGTTCCATCACTGCTCCCGGCCGGGCCGTCTATACCACGCCCAATCCTTTCTTGATGACCGGCAAAGAGCTGATCAAAAAAGGTCCCGATACCTATCTGGTCATTGGCGGCAGTATGACCTCCTGCCGTGTGCCCAAGCCTCACTGGCGCATTCTTGCGCCGCGGATTCTGGTCGACAACGGCACCGGCAAGGCTTGGAATTCAAACTTCCGTCTCTTTGGATTTCCGATTGTTTATCTTCCCTACGTCACCCATGCAGTCAACGCATCGGGTCGTCAATCGGGATTTCTGATTCCTGTCTTCAGCCCGTATGACAACATCAAAGGGACCATCATCGGAGGCGCGTACTATTGGGCCATCAGTCGCAGTGCCGATCTGACGGTCGGACTTCAGTATTATTCCCTGCGCGGCTTTGAGCAGAGCGCTGAATTTCGATATAAGGGACACGGCCAGGATTTTATACACGGACGCTATACCGGCATGGAAGACCGCGGCCTAGCCCCGCTGTATGTCAATCAGGGCGGCCAGGATACGCTCATCATCGCGCGACACGACTGGACCCAATACACGCGCGGCATCACCAATGCGGAATACCTCTCGTCCTACGCCTACCGTCAGCTGTTCGCGCCAAATTTCTCCCAGGCCATCTCTTCCGAGGTAAAGTCCTGGGCCTTTTGGACGCACGAGAAAAACGGACTCGCTGTCAGCCCCAATGCGCAGCGCTATGAGAACTTCGCCAGCGATGTACTCGGCGACGAAATTCGCATCCTCCACGTGCCCGCTGTGGATTTCGATATGTTGGACCATAGGTTCGGCAAAAGGGGATTTTATGGGGGCGGAATCGCGTCGATGGCAGTTCTCTCGCGCTCGGAACCCTACTTTCGTTCCCACAACGTGGGCCGTCTCGACCTTTTTCCCCACGTCTCCATGCCCTGGATCGCCGGTGGATGGAAATTCCGCCCCACCCTCGGCCTGCGCGAAACCAGTTACTCGCACAGCCAGTTTCTCGGTCCGGTGGTAGCCTCTCCGACCACCCCTCCCCCCAGCTCTACCGCGCTTCCCGGTCAGGACGCCGTGCCCATTCCGGAGAATGGCAGCCTCAATCGCAAGGCCGTGGAGGCCGACGTTCAGGTTCTTCCTCCTGTGTTGGAGCGAGACTTCGACGGACCGTATCTGGCAAAACGTTTTGGCGTCGCTCTCCGCCATACCATCGAGCCGGAAGTGAACTATCGCTATGTCGCCGGTGTCCACCACTTCAATAGCGTCCCGCGTTTCGATCCCATCGACGTCTACAGCGATACCAATGAAGTGGAATATGGCCTGACGCAGCGGCTGTTTCTCAAACGCCTCCATCCCAAACCCTGCGACAAGAACCTGACCAAAGCCCAGCGCCTGGAACCGCAAAATAAAGACTGTGGAGAGGTCTCGCGACAACTGTTCTCATGGTTTGTAGGACAGAAATATTTCGCCGATCCTACCTTTGGCAATGCCATCATTCCCGGACGCCGCAATGAATTCGCCACCACCCTTGACTTCAGCGGCATTGCCTATATCACGTCGCCGCGCAATGTGTCTCCCATCGTTTCCCGGCTGCGATTCAATCCCAATGCCAACACAGATCTGGAATGGGACTTCGACTATGACACCAAAGCCGGCCGCGTTGCTTCCAGCAATGTATTCGGCAACTACCGCCGCAGAGATTTCTTTTCCAGCTGGAGCCTGGCTCTGCTCAACGCGGTGGGAGAAACTCCCGTTCCGCCGACGCAGCCGCCCAACTATGCCAACTATGAACAAATGCAATTCCTGGTGGGTTACGGAGCCCTCACCAAATCCGGTTTCAGCGCCGCCACCAGCAGCGGGATCGACCTCAACTCGAACACGTTGGAGTATGAATCCGTGCAAGGCACCTATAACTTCGACTGCTGCGGTTTCACCGTCGAGTACAGAAGCTACTCGCTGGGCAACATCCGCAATGAAAATCAGGTGAGCTTCAGCTTTACCCTGGCAGGCGTCGGTTCCGCCGGCAATCTGAGCCGTGCCACCCAGTTGTTTTAAGTCACGCCGCCTGCCGTTCGCTTTCGCTCGCTTTGCGCCTAGCCGCGCAGCTCCGCCATCCCGGTATCGCCTGCGATACCGCCTGCAATCGCACCACGAAACACCCCCTCGCCCAAGCTGCAACCCCGCGCTGCGTGTGATAATAAAAGGACATACATCGGATGGGGAACTCGTTGCGCATATCTCGTTTTTTTTTGGTTTTCATCCTAGCTGCCGGCATCGGTTGCAAGGCCCAGCCTGTGCCCCTCAACAGTTCTCTTCAGGCGAAGCTGAATCGCCGGATCGAGCTAACGATCCGCTCGCAATATAACGTCCCCCCGGACTACAACGTGACTCTGGGCAATCGCACCAAAAGCGACATCAGTGGATTCGACACCCTGCCCGTCACCTTCAGCAACGGCACCCAGAAGAAGACCACGATTTTTTTGATTTCGCGGGACAACAATACCCTGGCTCGCCTGGAAAAATTCGATCTCTCCAGAAATCCGGCAGCAGGCATCAACATTCTCGGGCGCCCCGTTCGCGGCAATGTGAATGCGAAGGTCACCATTATCAGCTTCGACGATCTGGAGTGCCCCTTCTGCGCCCGCATGAATCATGTTCTGTTCCCGGATACTGAAAAACATTACGGCGGTCTAGTCCGCTATATCTATAAGGATTTTCCGCTTCCCGAGCACCCCTGGGCGATGCACGCTGCCGTGGATGTCAACTGCATGGCCGACCAGAGCCCGACCGGCTACTGGAATCTGGTCGACTATTTCCACGACCACAGCCAAGAGATTTCCGGCCAGGGAGCTCAGCAGAGCATTGCAGCCAGTTTCAAAAAGCTGGACGATGCTACCCGCGCCGAAGGGAAGCGCGACAATGTCGACTCGGGAAAATTGGACGCATGTATCGCCAAACAGGACGAGTCCGTGATTCGCGCTTCCATGAAAGAGGGGGATGCGCTGGGTGTCGATGGCACCCCCACTCTGTTTGTCAACGGAGAACGTGCCGTGGGAGCGCTTCCGCAGGCGACCCTTTGGACCATTGTGGACCGGGCCATTCGCGATGCGGGCGAGACGCCGCCTCCGCAAGCAGCCGGCAATTCGGCAACAGCCCCTGCTTCGTCCGGCAATTGATCGCCGGACCGGCGCAGCAGGAAACACGGTTTCAAAGAAGGAGCCCGACGCAATGCGCAGGCGGGCAGGCAAGTGAATGGAGAACAGATTGAAAGTCATGATACAAAAATTATTTTCAACTTCCCGCAACACTCGTCTAACAGTGATTGTCGGAGTCCTTTGCTTGTCTGCCCTCGCCGGTTGTTCCCACGCGCCGGGTCCGGATGTGTGGGCCACCGTCAATGGCCATCCGATCATGAAGTCGGAGGTCAACAAGTATTACCAGGCCAAAGTAAATTCCATGCAGCAAGCACCGTCTCCGGACGA
>JAJYSL010000415.1 GCA_021793595.1 Acidobacteriota bacterium | reverse complement strand
GCAAGCTGGACGCGATGGTGGCAACCACGGCGTTTGGAATGGGCATCGATAAGCCGGATGTTCGGACCGTGATCCACACCGGGTTGCCAGGCAGCGTGGAAGGGTATTACCAAGAAATTGGCCGCGCTGGACGCGATGGAAAGCCGAGTCGCGCCATTCTCATGCACTCCTACGGAGACCGTTATACCCATGACTTCTTTTTCAGTCGGGACTACCCGGAGGTTGCGTTGCTGGATCGAATGTTCGCAAAACTCCACATAGAACCCCAGCCCAAGGAGGCGCTGCGTAAAACCCTGGCGATGGAGGAAGACGTTTTTGACAAAGCGCTGGAGAAACTTTGGATCCATAAAGGTGCCGTGCTGGACTTTGCGGAGAATGTCAGTCGCGGCGAGGAGATGTGGCGCTCGTCCTACATTCTGCAGGGCCAGCAAAAAAAGGCGCAGATCGATCAGATGATCCGCTTTGCGGAGAGCAATCAATGCCGCATGACATCCCTGGTGCGTCACTTTGGCGATACGTCGGATCGTGCCACGGCGTGTGGGGTATGCGATTTCTGTGCTCCGGAAAAATGCGTTGCCCAAAGATTTCGGACCGCGACGGAAGAGGAGCGAACGGCTCTCTATCGAGTCTTGCGCGACATGCATTCGGTCCACACGAAATCCACCGGTAAACTGTACGCCGAGCTTTATCCAGGGAACGAGATCAGTCGAGACAACTTCGAAGAGGTCCTGGGAGCGATGGCGCGGGCTGAACTGCTCACGTTTGCCGATGCTGTGTTTGAAAAACAAGGCAAGCAGATTCCCTACCGCACCGTCAGCCTTACTGCAGCCGGGCGAACCGCGGATCAGACCACGCCGGTGCGCTTCGTCATGAAGGATGCTGCGTGTCCTGTTCCCAGGCGCAAGCGAAAGAAGCCCCCCGGTAAGACCACGGTATCTCCCAGGGTCACAGCTCGAACGCGGTCCGGGCAGGCAGGAGCACGCGTGTCCGAACCGAAGGCGGAGATTCGTATCGAGCAGGCTCTGCGTGCCTGGCGCCTGAGCGAAGCAAAGCGCAGAAATATTCCGGCATTCCGGATCTTTAGCGATCGGGCGCTGCGAGGCATCGCTGCGACCGGTCCAAAGAACGATGCGGAGTTGTTGGCTGTGCCGGGTATTGGGATGAGCATGGTGAAACAATATGGAGCGCAAATCCATCGTCTGATTAAAGCTTCCAGTTGATACGTGCGTCTCACTCACTCGGTAGTAGCCTGCACAGAATCGGTGAAGGCTGGAGTCCTTCGCGGGTGCGCAGTCTCATCGTGGAAGGTGAGTGAAACCGGGCCGCCACTACAATGGCCGCAGGAGACAATCATGCTCGCCAGCTTTTCCGTAGTCCCCCTGGGTGCCGGAGAAGGCGTCAAGGAAATCATCGCCGAGGTTCTGTCTATCGTTGACGGCTCTGGCCTGTCCTATCAGCTCGGTCCCATGCACACGGTCGTCGAGGGCGAACCAGAGCAGGTGCTGGAGGTGATCCTCCGTTGCCATCGCCGCGTGCTCGAACTGGCTCCCCGCGTACTCACCAACATTACGTTGGACGACCGCAAGGGGGGCACTGGCCGCCTTCGGGGTAAGGTCCGCGATGTCGAGCAGATCCTCGGAAAGCCGCTCTCCCGCCTCTGAAACAGCGCTCCGGGGTTCCATACATCCCCCATCCATCGATTCTGTGCCGGACAGAACTCGTCAGCAACCATTTTCTTCAGCTACGGGATGCGGCGACCCCAAGTCAGCTATGCGCTACTGTATCCAGGCTACGCAGCCCAGAGATCTCAATGCCACAGTGAAGAGCTACGACCGCGCCAACACTGATATAGCCGGAGCCGAGAAGCGGCAATAAATAAAGGAATAGTCATGGCGATTGGGAAAATATTCCAGAGTCGCATGGAAGGTGAACTGCAGCGCCTTGGAAGGTCAACCGGGGACACATCGACCGGAATACGCAGGACGAAGGATAGTGGCTTCGGGGCTCGGCTTTTTTATGTGGATGACTTTCACTTTTCATCCGCCATACTTCCAGCATGTTCCCAATGCGATCCGGTCAGAAGCAGTTCGTGGTCTCCTGCAAGCGATGCCACAGTTCTGTGTCCACAGGCTTAAAGGAGTTTTCCTTCCAGTCCATTTTTGTCACCTGCCCGCTTTGCGGCGATTCGCGCCGCTATCTGCCTTCTGAGACGATCCTCGGCACACCGCATCCGCCACCTGGTGGAAGCGCGGGCGCGGTCTGAGATGGCCGCTGACGTACTTTCTCCGGACGTAGGATAGGTGGCGCTGATCGCGTGAACGGTGGCAGGGAAATCCACCATCAGACCGTCATGTTAGCGTGGAGTCATGCTGCATCGACAGTGGCAACACGATGGCGGAAAACTCCTATCCCTGCGATTTGTGGATGGTCACGGCATACGCCAGAGCAATTTCATCCAGATCCCCAAACCCGTATTTCACCCGCCAGCCGTCAAAGCAAATCGCAACTTCCTGTTCGACCGGATCGATGCGTACGATGGTACCGATGTCTCCATTGAAGACATCCTTTCTGGCGTTGTTCTCGGTCTGGATCACCTTGTCGCGCACTTGAAATCTCCATCCAAAACGCTCCACCGCCGGTTCGCCGGGCCGGTATTGGATTCAGTGCGCGCTGGAGCAGAATGTTGAGATCGCGCACACCGGTGGCGCCCTTGTTCATCGGACTCAGGACTTGAATGTCGCGAATTGGATCAAGGCCCCTACGCTGCGGAATTTGTTCCTGCACCAGCCGAAGCAGCGTAGCGACGATCTCCTCCGGCGTGTTCCGTTCCAGAAAGTAAAAGTCGCTCTTCGCATCCGTGGCGCGCAGCTCCGGCATTTGCCCCTGCAGGATGCGATGGGCGCTGGTCACGATGCGGCTGTTTGCTGCCTGCCGAAAGATCTCCCGCAACCGTACTGTCGGGACCACACTGCTCTCCAGCAGATCTCCCAGTACCTTCCCGGCCCCACCGACGGAAGCTGGTCCACGTCTCCTACCAGTAGCAGCCCGGCACGTTCCGGCAACGCCCGCAGCAGCGCGTGCATCAGCACCACATCCACCATGGACGTCTCATCGACGACCAGCAGGTCGCACTCCAGCGGGTGAGATTCATGGCGCGCAAACTTTCCCGTGGCCGGCTCGATCTCCAGCAATCGATGGATGGTCTTGGCTTCCAGTCCCGTGGTCTCCTGCAGGCGCTTGGCCGCACGTCCGGTCGGCGCACACAGCAGACACCGCACCCGCTTGGCACACAATATTTTCAAGACGGTCTGTATCAGCGTTGTCTTCCCTACCCCGGGCCCTCCGGTCAGCAGCACGACCCGGTTCGAGAACACTATTTTCAGCGCCGCGATCTGGCTCGGCGCCAGCTTCTTCCCGGTCTGCTGTTGGCACCAGATCACGGCCTTGTCCAGGTCGATGGCAGGAAAGCTGGACGCTGCTGTCGTCAGGCGATGGATCCTGGCCGCAATCCCCACTTCCGCCCTGCGCAGATGCGGCAAAAAGATCAACGGCCCTCCGTCGATCTCTTCCTGGAGCAATGCTCCGCTGACCAGCATCTGTGTCAGCGCTTCGTCGATTCCCTTCTCCGGAACGGGGCCAACAATTGCAGCGGGGCCGCCGCAGGGCATCGATCGGCAAAGCACAGTGCCCGTCTGAAGTTGCCTCCAGCAACATATGGTCGATTCCGGCCCGCACCCGATGCAAGGAATCCCGCGCAATCCCCACGCGCATGGCAATTTGGTCCGCTGTCTGAAATCCAATCCCATAAATGTCTTTCGCCAGCAGATACGGATTCTCTCGGACAATCGAAATCGCCTGCTCTCCATAGGTCTTGTAGATGCGCACGGCCCGGCTGGTACTGACTCCGTGCCCATGCAGGAACAACATGATCTGCCGCACCTGCTTGCCTTCCCTCCATGCCTGCGCAATTCGCTCCCGCCGCCTGGGCCCAATCCCGTCCACCGACTCCAACGCGGGCGGCTGTGTTTCGATGACATCCAGCACCTCGGCCCCAAACCGTTCGACCAATTTTCTGGCCAGAACCGGGCCGATCCCTTTCACAAATCCACTGGCCAGGTAGCGCTCCACGCCTTCCACCGTGGTTGGGGGCACAGTCTGCAACACGGTGGCCTTAAACTGCAGTCCATGTTCTT
>JAJYSL010000414.1 GCA_021793595.1 Acidobacteriota bacterium | reverse complement strand
CTTGAAAACTCAGGACAGAAATTTCATGTTCCATATGCGATTTAAGAATACATGGTGAAGCGGCATCTAGCAGATGGGGGTCACCACATAGGTAGAGGCGGCAAACCCCGCTCCATGGTACAAACAGGACAGGATAGGCGATACTGAAAGGCTGGTAGACATCGGTCTGTAACCCGCCAAACTGCGCTGTGGCGTGACCGCAAAACCACCTCTCCCAATCTATGAGTCAAAAAGTTCTCATTGTCGAAGATGAACCGAATGCCCGCATGGGCCTGGCCGAATTGATTTCTGGCTGGGGCTACTCCACGGAAGTGGCTGGAGACGGCGTGGAAGCGCTGGAACGCATCCAGAATTGGCACCCGTCGATCCTGGTCTCTGACCTGAAGATGCCGCGCATGGACGGGCTGACGCTACTTTCCCGGATCGTCCATTTGGAAGAAAAACTTGCTGTCATTATGCTCACCGCGCAAGGAAGTATCGAAAGCGCCGTAGAGTCCATGAAGCTGGGAGCGTTCGATTACATCCAGAAACCGGTGGATCCCATCCGCCTGAAAAGGCTGCTTGCCAGCGCTGGTTCTCAACAGCAGGCAGAACGCGAGATTGAAAACGTCCGCGTCAAAGTCCAGGAAACCGGAGTTCTGGGTTCCCTGGTCGGCAAATCCGCGCCCATGCAGGAGATTTTTCGCCTGATCGAGCGCATCGCACCCAACAATGTCTCCGTGCTGATCACAGGCGAAAGCGGGACCGGGAAAGAGGTGGTGGCTCGAACCCTGCATGAGCTCAGCGGACGCAGCAGCAAACCGTTCGTTGCCGTGAATTGCGCGGCCATTCCGGAAACCCTGATCGAAAGCGAGATCTTCGGCCACGAGCGCGGCGCCTTTACAGGAGCCGTGGAACGGCGGGCAGGATGTTTCGAGCTGGCCGAGGAAGGCACTTTGCTCCTGGATGAAATTGGAGAAATGCCCATCGCGACGCAAGCCAAGCTGCTGCGTGTCCTGGAAGATCGTACCCTGCGGCGACTGGGCAGCAAAATTGAAACCCAGATCAATGTGCGGGTGCTGGCAGCGACCAACAAAGATCCTGCAACCGCGATCGCGGATGGACATCTCCGCAACGACCTCTATTACCGACTGAACGTATTCAATATCGAAATGCCACCCTTGCGTGCGCACCGAGAGGACATCCCGCTGATTGCCGACGCGATGATCCGCACCATGAATGAGCGCCACGGATGCCAGGTGACCGGCATGGAGCCGGAATTGCTGCAGGTGTTCGAATCCTATGATTGGCCGGGCAATGTCCGGGAACTTCGCAACGTGCTGGAGCGAGCCGTCGTCCTGCGTGGCAGTGGAACCTTGGGCCGGCAGCATCTTCCTTCGGGCTTCGGCACGACGCACATCGCAACCGGTATCGATTCCGATCAAGTGCGGATGCCCGTTGGCACCACCGTGGATGAGGCGGAGAAGAGACTCATTCTACGAACTCTGGAATCGACCGGAAACAACAAGACCCGTGCTGCGGAAATTCTTGGTATCAGCCTGAAAACGCTGCACAATAAACTCAAGGAATATGGAAGTTCGGCGGCAACGAGTGACTGAACGTCCGCAGGTGCAACGATGCAGAGGTTCAGACGTGCGGAAGTTTACCGTCTGGCCTGAGGCCTGCTTCTAGCACTGCCTGCACAGCCTTGGAAACGATTCGGCGACCCAACATCGGCCATGAGAATTCGGATCAAGCTCGTTCTGGCAATCACCAGCATGGTATTTGCCATCGTGGTGGCGTTGTCGGCTCTCTATCTGGCACAATTGCTGTCCGAGCGTATCCAGCAGAGTTATCTGCATACCGACATTGCGGCCCATCAGGTAATGCTCGCCGTGCGAGGCGCCATCGAACACGGCCTTCCCCTTGTTTCGCTACCTCAGAACGATCCCCATGCGCTCGATGACGCCATAACCCGCGCCTTGCAGCAGGATGCCGCGCTACACTTGATCCTGACGTCCTTTATCCGCTACGAGCCTACGATTTACGACATCAATGTTGCCAATAGCAGGGGCAAGATTCTGCTCAGCACAGATCCCCTGAATCAGGGTTCGACGCTACCCCGCGAGCCAAGTTTCACTTCCTTGCAGCAGCAAACAGCCTGGCAAAAATTTCGCATCGTATTCGGGCCGCCCGCAGTTTATGCTGTCGATTCCGGACTGGACCGCAACAACGCTCCCTTTCTCACGATTCGTGTGGGCGTGCGAACTACCTTTCTCCGCAGCCAACTGGCGCCCTGGCTGCGCGCCGAGCTCATCATTGTTATCTTGTCTGTGCTGCTGACCATCTTGCTGGCAGCTTTCCTCTCAAACATGGCTCTGCATCCACTCCAAGTGATCAGCGACCGGCTGGACCAATTCATCCTGGCCGAACCGCAGTCGCTCTCCGATCCCACCGTTTTGCCGGCAAAAACCGACGAAATTTCTCGCGTGTCCAGCAAAATTGAGCGCATTGGTCAGCGCATGCGCAGCGTTGAAGAAGTGTTCACCGCTCTGAAAGAAAATTTAGACCAGGTACTCGAGAATCTGCAGGACGGAGTCATGCTGTTCACCCGGGATGCGCGAGTGGTGATGGTGAGCGATTCCGTGGAGCATTTCCTAGGCCTCACCCGGCAGCAAATGCTGGGTGTCGAATTGCACGACCTGTTTGACCGTCAATCGAACCTGGGCCAGGTGATCCGCCGCGCCTTCAACGCCCGCGTTATTTTGATGCAGGAGGAAGTCACTACAGAGACTGGCCGGCGCATTCAGGTTTCACTCGATTTCATTCATAGCGAAGATCCAACTACCCCCTCCGACACTCTGGGGGCGCTGCTGACTCTGCACGATATGGAATCCAGACAGCAAATTGAAAATGAATTGGAAGTATCGCGACGGCTCGCCGACCTCGGCCGGTTGACTTCTGGTGTCGGCCACGAGGTGAAAAACCCAATCAATGCCATTGTGGTGCATCTGGAATTGCTGCGTGAAAAACTGGCCCGGCACGACAGCAGCGCCGAGCGACACGTGGATGTGATTCAAAATGAGATTCGGCGTCTCGATCGTGTCGTTCAGACGCTGGTTGACTTTTCGCGCCCCGTTGAACTGGACTTAGCAATGCACGATTTGCGCTCAATCGTTACTTCCGTACTGACACTGGCCGAGCCAGATTTGGAGCAGCGCTCCGTTCGTGTGATAAGTACAATGCCTAGCTCCCCCGTTTTTGTCCGAGTGGACGGCGATATGATTCAGCAGGCGGTTCTGAATGTGCTCCTGAACGGGGCCCAGGCCATGGCGAATGGGGGCGAATTGAATATCGATCTCCGCCAGCACGGACATGAAGCAAGCTTGCGAATTCGCGATGAGGGCTGTGGAATTCCCCACGAAATTCTAGGCCGTATTTTCAATCTTTATTTCACGACCAAGCGGGATGGAACAGGGATAGGCCTCGCCATGACCTATCGTATACTGCAACTCCACAATGGTTCGGTTCAAGTAGAATCTGAGGTGGACGTAGGCACGCAATTCACGCTCCGGCTGCCTGTAGCTGCGATGTCGGAGCCAAGGCCGATTGCAAGTACAAGCGCTGGCTAATTCGCTGGATGTCCCTGAGCCGGTAAATGGATGGACCAGACTTTACGCGTCAAAGAAATGCAGGGGAAGAATGCGGTACTGGCGCCTGTTTGTTGTTTCATTTCTGCTCACGCTCACCATCTCCGGCTGCCATCGCAGACGTCAGCAAGTACTGCCGCTTCCGCAGGCGCAGGCCCCTGCCATTAGTGTCCCTCCCACCTTGCCTCCGTTGACCCTGCAAACGGTGCAACTGGCTACGCCCAAACCAGCGCCGCCCCCCTCACAACCAGCTCCTGTGGAGCAAGTGAAGAAACGCCATGAGCGGACCCGTCATCGCCGCACCGCACACAAAGCTGAGCCCGAGACTGGGGCCGCCGGATCAAAAACTTCTGCCGCTGTCAGCAGCCAAACATCCCCGGCGTCATCGACCGGCAGTTCAGTGGTAGGCAATCTCTCCGCCGATGACACTTCGGCTAATCCAGAGCAAACTGCGCAAACGCAACATCTCATCGAGTCTACAGAAGACCTCTTGAAACGTGTCTCGGCCCGGCAACAGGCCCAGCACAAGGACGATCTCGCGCAGGTCAATTCCTTTCTCGCGCAAGCCAAA
>JAJYSL010000413.1 GCA_021793595.1 Acidobacteriota bacterium | reverse complement strand
GAAAGTCGCGATACCCGGTCTGCGGGACGACCGTTTCGCCGGCGCCACCGTCCAGCAACCAGGGACCGATGTTCTTCTGCAGCCACAGCGGTAGCCGATACCAGACCTTGCCTACACCGAGTCCCTGGTATAACTGCCGGTAGGCATTTCAAACATGGTGAAGGTGCCGACCTGGGGAAAGTATTTGCTCTCTTTGATGTAGGCGAATCTTGGCGCCCAGTTCCACGTCGATCAGGCCGAATGCGCTGGGTCCTGTCCCGCCGGGCAGATACACAGGATTGTTCGACGGAGCAATTACGCCCCAGGGCAGGATGGCGTGCAGTTGCACTCTGCGAATCGCACCCCAGTTGAACTCGAAGGCTGGACCTGTGGCATCGGTTTCTGCTGGCGTACCGTCCGTACTCCCGAAGACATAAAACTCGTAATGGTGCAGTTCCACGGGGACCGGGTCATCGGTTTGGTAGGGTGGACCTTGCGCCCAGAGCTTGCCCGCCACCGGTATCCATAGCAACAGTGCAACTCTTTTCCAGTTGTGGTGGAACCTCATTGACCAATCCGAAGAAAACTATTTGCCTCGCAGCAAGTCCGCGAAGGGAGGAAACGTCAACAGAATTCCCAGGGCCAAAAGAAGAAATGCGGCGATATTCACCTTGGCGATGGCGACGGGCTTGTTGCGCCAGATGCGCGCCAGAAAAAACCACGCAAACAGCCACAGCAGAATCGCGGTCGTGGTGACACCGGAGAGCGGTCCAGTCGGCAAGTAAAACGTGAAGAAACTGGCGACTGGTTTGGATGCGTCGGCAACGACAGCAAAGACGCCAAGCGTGAAACAGCCGAGCCCAGCGGACAGGATTGCGGCTGCGACCGGGCCGTTGAACGGGGATGGTTGTGAGGAAGGGGGCGAGGTAGTTTGTCGCGACTGCGATGGATTCATCGCTTGACTCCCGTTGCGTGGATCGTGACGCTTCCTCCTACTGGCGCCTGCTTGTTGATCATGGCTCCAAAATATCCGGCCACCCCTGCCGATGCGAAGGCGACGATCACGAAAACAAAAACAGCGTTGCGCACTTGCGGATGCTGCCGGACAAGCTCCCTGTATTTGATCAGCACATAGGCGGCCATGGTCATGGCGATGGGGGCGAACCAAGCAATGTGCTCTTTCCATTCCATGCCGAGCGAATGCCATCCTGCGGTGGTGGGGCTCGACTTAAGTAGAGCCTGCGGATACTGGGCGAGGTTGACGACGCCAGTGGGAGGAATGGCGCGATACCAGGGATAGACGATGTAGGCTCCGATCAGAACCGCGGCCCAGCCGAGCAGGGCGGTACCGATAAGATAGAAGCGTTCCAGCGAGCGACCGGTTTGTGTGAGAGCGCGGGGTTCGGTTTCATAGGCAGATCGGCAGAGTTCGACCACGACACCGAAGATGGCCAGGAGAAAAAATAGGCCAAACAGCATGCCGTGGATCTGGCTGATGAAAGCGCGAAAAGAGATTTCCATCGACGAATCTCCGAAGGAAGAAGTAGTGAACCTTACGAGGGCGTGGCGGTGCGCCGAGCATGGAATTTTGCGTCGAGGCTAAGCGAGCCAGCGCCGACGATCAAGAGAAAGATGAGCCCCAACAGCATGCTGACATCCGTTCGGGCCTCATGCAGAGTGCTCCAAAAGCCATTTTGGGCGATATGGTCGAGCTTGGTTGCGGAGAATGCTACTGCGATGTCAATGAGCAGGGGAACCGTCGCCAGCCGCGTGAAGAGGCCGAGAACGATCAAGATTCCGCAGACAATTTCCACCCCGCCCACGAAGGGGGCCGTGATGTGAGGAGCAGGAATGCCGATCTTTGCAAATCTGCCGGGGCCGAGAGAAGCAGGAAAGAGGAATTTCTGGATGCCTTCCGACAGGAAGACCCAGCCGACCAGGATGCGGACCAGCGCAATGCTCTTGTGATAGCGATCCATTTGGCTTGTCATGTCTGCGACCTTCCCATCCGGTTACGGCTGTGAACCGCGCCAGGAGCTTGCCAGCTACCCGTGTGTTCCTTTGTCTTCTATACTGCCGAGTAGACGTGAATCGCAGATGAATTTATGAATTGCGATATCGGGGATCGATACTACTCCATGGCACTACGAAGGCGCAAGCGGCAAGATTATCCGGAGTTATACGCGGCCTTGGTCCGTCTCCATATTCTGCATCATGCCGCGGAAGAGGAGATATTTGGCCTTGGAATCATTGAGGAGTTGGGCCGCCATGGCTACCGGCTGAGTCCGGGGACCCTGTACCCGATCTTGCATGCGATGGAAAAGAAAATGCTTTTGCGCTCGCGTTCGGTCCATGGCGCGGACGGTCGCGTCCGCCGGGTCTATGCCGCCACGGCAAACGGCCGACATGCGCTGCGGGATGCCAAGGAAAAGCTTCGCGAGCTGTTTGGAGAGCTTTTCGAAGAGGGCTAAACGATGCTGCCCTCGCTTTCTACCACCTACATCAGCAGCTTGGGCAGCGGAGTGGGATTAGGTGTGGCAACAGGCGGTGGCGGCGTACCGTCAGTACTCCCGAAGGCGCAAAACTCGTAATCTGTCATCCATCCGCTTACAGTAAAGAAGGTCCCAAATAAAAGAAATTGCCCCGAAGTTGGCTTGAAGGGAAACAATTCCTTGCGTAAAGTACATACTTCCGTTGGAGAATGCAATGCAGAGAAGGTCGAGACAAGCACAGACGATGCTTGCTATCGCTGTAATTCTTGTTCTGATTAGAGTTGAGAGCCGGGCGCAGAATACGAACACCCCGAGACACATTGCAACATCCCAGCAGGAAAGTCGTAGCATCGAAGATCTGAACCTCAGGGGCGGCGACGTTGAGGATCCGCCATTTTCTGACGATTTGATCGATGGAAGTAGTGCTTTTCGGCAGTCGATGCTCCAACACGGGCAGGCCTTGCGCTTCATCGTAATCCCGTCGTACACACAGAACACTCTGGCGCCTCCCTCGAAACCGGATGAGCAACAATACGTAGGCCAGTATCCCTATGAAAGTGCCATTCTGGTGGGCATTTTTTCGGCTGATTTGCGCCAGCTCCACCTGCGCCATGCCGAGTTTCGCATGGCTGGCACGTGGGATTGGGTCAGCTGGCGGGAAAATGGGCCCAAGATGTTGGGCTTCATCAATCTTTACCTCTACAAGGAGTTCGCCCATGACCGAGTGGAGATGAAGGCGGGTTACGACCTGAACACAGACGAGTTCGTCGGCATGCAGGTAGCCGGCTCAACAGCCACCGCTGGGCTCACGGTTTTCAATACGCTGCCCAATGAAGTAGGCCTGTCCTTCTTTCCTGTCGAAGCTCCGCTCTTCAATCTGCTGGTGCGTGGTCCCAGTCACTTTTATCTCAAAAATGGTGTGCAGCGCAGTGTGGACCCGAACGGCGGCGTGGGAGAATGGCGGCGCGACAAGGTTGGTCTTCGTTTCGCTCCCAAAGGCGATAAGGCTCTTCTCATCGACGAACTGGGATGGCGTCGCAAACCCGATTCTAAAAATGGCGCGATCTGGTTCCGAGCGGGATACATGAGGAATTGGACGCGCTTCCAGAACCTGAGCAACGGGAAGATGGAGCCGGGAAACCATTTCGCGTATGCGCTGTTCGATGGGCAGTTGCGCCAGCCCGACGTAGCGCGCCCCTCGAATGGCCTATACATCGGTGGCTCGGCAATGACCGTAGCCTCGCAATTCAATGCGTTCTCGCGGTACTACGAAGCGCGCATTTACGATATCGGACCTTTCCGCAATCGGCCTCAGGATATTCCAGCCTTGGTTGCAAGCTATTCCCCGCACAGCGAACTTCTGACGGACGCCCTGGCGGCCGAGGGGAAGCCAGTTTCGCGCGCCACGACGATTATCAGTGGAATTTACAATATGCACGCGGCTCCAGGAAGCTTTCTATCCTTCGGTCTCAGCTACATTCACGGACCAGCGGTAACGCCGCGCTTGGACGATGCACTGACCTTCTCAACAACGTACAGTTGGTTCTTCTGATTGGAATTTCTAATACCAACCTCGACGACGGAACAGCGTCACAACCAGGTATGAACTCCAAGCTGTATCGCCTGAAGGGTTCCAGTCCGAGATGATTCCGGCTTCCAGATCACCGTTGGCGGGACTACTCCCCCGGGCCTCTATTTCTCGCTACATCAGCAGCTTGGGCGGCGGAGTGGGATTACGGTGTGGCAACAGGCGGC
>JAJYSL010000412.1 GCA_021793595.1 Acidobacteriota bacterium | reverse complement strand
CTCGGCTGAAGCTTTGCTGGGTCACACGGTCAATGCATCGCACGATGAAAATCTTCGCTCCATGCGCGTGAGTATGCTCACCCCAAACCAGGCGACGTTGATCCTGCAGATGAAACGGCCGGTGAGCTTTAACTCCTTCGTGCTGTCGAATCCTTCGCGGCTGATTGTGGATCTGCAGCCTGCCATGGCGACTGATTTTGCGCGAGCGGATGCGCCCGCGATTCAGCACACTCCACCCCCCGTGCCCCGGACAGCTTCGCCACAAACTCGGATCGCTGCTCCGCCCAGTACGAAGCCACCTGAAGGAACGAAGCGGGCTTCCCCCGCACCTGAGTCTCCCTCCTATGGAGGCGAGCCGACGCCAACGATGCAACCCTCGATGGCACGGGTGCTCGGGCTGCGGGTTCGCCGTATCGTCATTGACGCTGGCCACGGTGGCCACGATTCCGGAACCATCGGACCGGGTGGAATTGAAGAAAAAGACATCGCCCTGCATGTCGCGTTACGGCTGGGGCACCTGTTGCAGCAGCGCCTGGGTGCGGACGTCATTTACACCCGGCGGACCGACAGATTTGTTCCGCTGGAAGAGCGTACCGCGATTGCCAATGCGGCTCACGCAGATTTGTTTCTCTCCATCCACGCCAATTCCAGTTCCGATCCGGAGGTTCGCGGCGTGGAGACCTATTTTCTGAACTTCACCGCGTCGCCGGACGCAATGGCAGTGGCGGGCAGGGAGAATGCCGACTCCAATCGCTCGGTGTACGATCTTTCGGACCTGGTGCGCAAGATCGCCCTGACTGACAAAATCGATGAATCCCGCGAATTTGCTGGCGACGTCCAGCAGCAGCTCTATTCCGGATTGGTGTTTGGCAATCCGGGGCTGAAGAACCGTGGCGTCAAGCAGGCTCCGTTTGTGGTGTTGATCGGAGCACAGATGCCTTCAATCCTGGCAGAAATTTCCTTTCTGACGAATCCGGAAGATGCCGACGAGCTCTCGCGGCCCCGCTACCGTGAAAGGCTGGCCGAGGCACTCTATCGCGGCGTGGCGGAATACGTCGATGGCATGAGCGGAGTTCGTATCGCCAAAACAATCCCTGCCGAGGCTCTCGCCGCGCCTGCCGAATAGCGACCTGAATGATAGTCTGAGTTCGGAACCATGCTCCGGACTTTGTCTGTACCTCGAACGTCATTTTCGCTGCTGATCCTCGCGCTGACGGCTGCTTCCTTACACGCGCAGTCGCACCCGGCAAGCCATCCTGCCCGACAGACCGCTTCCGCATCGAAGACTGGGTCGCAAACCGAAAGTGCGTCTTCTGCGCCGCAATCCTTGTTGCCGAAGACATTCGCCGGCTGGCAGATTACGGGAACTCCGGATGAGTCCACGCAAGCCTCGACCGCCGATCCGGGAGATGCCGTTCCGCTGCAGGAATATGGATTCGCTCGATACGAGTCTGCCCGATATACCCGCGACGACGGTGAAGTGACGGTGAAGGCCATGGAATTCGCAGACGCGACCGGCGCCTACGGTGCGTTCACCTTCTATCGCCGGCCCACCATGTCCGCAGCCAATATAGGAAGCGGCGCAGCCTTCGACGGCAAGCGCGTGCTTTTCTGGAGCGGAATAAGCTTGGTCGATGCGACTTTCCAACACATCACTCCCATGTCCGCCGGCGAACTGCGCGACCTGGTCAACCAGTTGCCGAAAGCCCTCGGCAACCAGGCTACGCCGCCCCGGCTTCCCGACTACTTACCTCACCAACATCTGGAACAAGAAACGGTGAAGTACGCCATCGGACCGCAATCGTATGTCATGAGCGGCGGCGTGCTTCCTCCCGGCCTGGTGGACTTTGGCCGCAGCGCCGAGGTGGTCACAGCGGAATACAACGCGCTGGGTGGCACCGGCACGCTGACGATCGTCAACTATCCGGACTCTGAGATCGCAATTGACCGTCAACATGCAATCCAGGCCTACTTCGCAAGCCATGGCAGCCCGCAATATCCATGGACACCTGCGCTGACCGACAGCAATCCTTCGGCGATCCAGTCGCGCCGATCCGGTCCACTCCTTGCGATCAGTTCAGGGAGCTATTCCGGCGGCGCCGCCAATGAACTGCTGCAACGCGTCCACTACGAAGAGATTGTGACCTTGGGTCATCAGAGACCGCACGTCGACGATCCGAAACTGGTTGCGCAAATTATTTTGGACGTTGCCGCGCTGGTTGGAATCTTCGCGTTGATCGCGATTGTTCTTGGTATTTTTCTGGGTGCGGGTCGCGCAGCATGGCAGCGATCGCGCAACAAATCTGGATTGGCGGAGGATGGATCCTCCGAATTTATCCGCCTGAATCTCCAGTGAGGTGACCAGCCGGGAGTGCTCGGGTCGTTTGACGAATGCCGTCAAATTGTGGATCGATCGCAGACCAGCGAGCGCTCCCACGTGATTTCGGGGGCAAATCTAATTGGAATCAACCATTTAGGCTACGCCCCGAACAGCAAAAGCGAAGCTCAGGTGAAAAAGCAGCGGTTCGAGCCACGTTTGGGAGATGATTCACAACTTCTTGATTCTTTAGGACTTATTTTTCAGAAAAATTTGGGCCTGAAATGCCTTGACACCCTCCGGTACGGCTCATAGTATGACGCCAGAAAGTTCTGATGGCTTTGCCTCCGTTGGAACTATTCTCCCTTGAAGGAAAAACCGCCCTGTTGCCGGGCGGTTTTTCCGTTTGTAAACCACTTTGAAACAATGGCTTATGTTTCTATTGCTGACTTTCCCGATTCTCGCGACGCTGTATTCTCTCCCGTTGATCTTCGGATGGGTGGGCCCGAATGCAATCTACGGTTTTCGGAATGAACGCTCGCGCCGCGACAGCGCGACATGGTATCGTGCCAATCGCACCGCAGGAATTTCAATCATTCTCGCGATGCTGTTTTGCGTCGCCATCGAGTTCGCCATTCCCGCTTTGCGCAACACGCGTGCCGGACATCTGGCCTCCGTAGTAATTCAGATCAGTGCGCTGATCATTGCGAACGCGTGGACCACATTCCGCATTCTGACGAAACCCACGCCGCGAAGATAGAGTTCTTTGCCGTCGATCGCACTGATGTCCTCAATCGCCGCGCCAATCAATGCGTTGGCTGCACTTGTTCCTTGGCTTGTTCCCACGGCGCGTTCTGCAGTTCGGCGATGCGCTGCTTGGGCAGGCACTGGGGATAGTTCTGCTGCAGGAAAGCAATCATCTTTTCCCGCACATAACAACGAAGATCAAATAATTTTCCGGAGTCTGCGGAGCTCATCAGCGCACGAATCTGCATGGTTTGCTCAAATAGATCTGTCACCTGCAGCACCTGCGCTTTGCCGTCCCATAGGTCCGTGCTCTTCAGCACGCGCAGGTATTCCTCACGCAACGGTCCGATCGGGCAACTATAGTCCGCGTAGATGTAACATGTGCCGATCAGGGCGGCGGAGGTGCGCGTCCAGTTCTGAAATGGATGCTCAATGAAGTAGCTGAGCGGCACGATCAACCGTTGCAGATTCCAGATACACACCACCACATAGGCGGCAGTGATTTCCTCAATCCGGCCCCACTGCCCGTCCACAATCACCACGTCGTCGATGCGAATCGGCTCGGTAAGGGCAATCTGTATTCCGGCCAGCAAGTTGGAGACGGTGGTTTTCGCCGCCGCCGCAAGCGCGAGAGAAGCCAATCCTGCGGAGGCCAGCAGGCCCGCCCCAGCCTGCCAGAGGCGCGTGTGGTTGAAAGTGTAGAGAATCAGCCCCAAGGCCAGCAGACAGACGAATCCGATGGCCAACCGGCGCATGACAGCCAACTGTGTGCGCACCTGTCGCGCCCGTAGATTGTCCGCCAGTCTGATATCGTAGCGGCGCAGTAGAACATCCTGCACCGCATAGACGCCACAGATCAGCATCCACGCTAGGCACAGGATGAAAAAAATGTGAAGCACATGCTCGGAAATGTCTTCGGCATAGGTGGACAGACCAAACGCCGGAACCGCCAGCATCGCGCCCGACACTACCAGCATCCAGAATGTGGGCTTGCGAAATCGTTGCAGTGTACGATGATGCGTCGGCGACACGGACTTGCGAAGAATCAGGTGGAAGACCACCCAATAGGCGACAAACCCGACAATCATGGCTGCGCTTAGGACAAACGAGCCAAATACCAGCCGATGCGCATGGCGTCCAATCACTGGCAGCCATTGTGTCAAGGAAGCAAAAATTAT
>JAJYSL010000411.1 GCA_021793595.1 Acidobacteriota bacterium | reverse complement strand
CTTGGAATCCGGCCTTGCATCCTATTCCACCGGTGCGCGCGGCGCTATTTCCTGGCCTGTCAGAACGGCACACCCCACCGCGGTATCCACGAGGACACGAGAACGCCATGCACAGCTTAGTCCTTGGTGCACATCCATATGGAAGCGTTTGTTTGATCTCGCCTGTGTCGTCCCCGCACTCATTCTTCTTTCTCCTGTTTTTACCGTCCTGGCAATCGCAGTCCGGTTGACATCCCCAGGCCCCGTGATCTTCCGCCAGAAACGAGCAGGGCAGCACCGCCGGTTATTCACCATTTATAAATTCCGTACCATGGTGGAAGATTCTGAGGCTATGGGACCAGGACATACCGCCAAAGGAGATCCCAGGATTACGTCGATTGGGCATTTTCTGCGTCGTTTCAAGCTGGATGAACTTCCTCAGCTTTTCAACGTCTTGCGGGGTGAAATGAGCCTAGTTGGCCCTCGCCCCAAGTTGCCGAATCACGAGCTTACCCCTCTGACATGTCGTCCGGGAGCCACCGGGGCAGCTACGCTTGCTTTTCGTAACGAACAGTACTTGCTTTGCAATGTACCTGCCCAGCAACTGGAAACCTATTACCAGGAGCAGATCATGCCCTGTAAGCTGCGGTTGGATACTGAGTACATGCAGGTGGCTACATTTACTTCCGATGTCCATGTCCTGATCGCAACTATTTTAGGGCGTGGCGGGTGCCTGACATATGAGGATCTGTCGCAGTCCAAACCTTAACTGGCGCCGATCAGCCGCGGAAAAATCTAATGCCGATTGTCTTCGCCGTAGCTTGATGCCTTGAGTTAAAGTTGATCTGTCGTGCGTCGTTCAAGGGCAGGAACATTTGGGGCTTGCGTAGCAATCGTGTGGTGACGGTAATGACCGTCTCGCAGAGAAGCGCGCGGTGAACACCTTGCAAAGGTTCGCAATCTATTCCAAGCTGAATTGCGGAACGCATCGAATCTTCTCTCCACTGCAGCAAAACTGTTGTACTATTACTTTCAGTTCATGGTCTCCAAGCTTCTCATCCTCGATTGTCGAATGCACTGCAACTGTTGTTGCGGTAACGGCGCATGTCGGCGAGGGTGCGAGCATTGTAGATAGGCCACCGATTCCTATTCAATCCGCATAAGCAGTTCGAACCCACGCCCGACACCTGGAGCGTGGTTTTTTATTTCCCGCCTCCGAGTTGAAACCACACACAGATAGGAAAGCACTATGGCCAACGCAGTCGTACTGCCATCTTTTGTCTCTACCCGCTTCAGTCACCTGCAGATGTTGGAAGCAGAAAGCATCCACATTATGCGCGAGGTCGCTTCGGAATTTCAGAAGCCGGTCATGCTCTATTCCATCGGGAAAGACTCCTCCGTCATGCTGCGGCTGGCGCAAAAGGCTTTCCATCCTGGCCCAATTCCCTTCCCTCTGCTACATGTGGATACCGGCTACAAGTTTCGCGAGATGATCGAGTTCCGCGATGCGTATACACGCGAACTGGGTGTCAACCTGTTGGTCTGGCGCAATGAGCACGCCATCGCCCAGGGCGCAAATCCAGCATCGCTCGGCACCCAGCGCTGCTGCGGACTGTTGAAGACCCAGGCCCTGCTCGATGGGTTGCGTACGCACGGCTTTGACGCAGCCTTTGGCGGTGCGCGCCGCGATGAAGAGCGATCTCGCGCCAAGGAACGCATTTTTTCCTTCCGTGATCGCGCCGGGCAGTGGGACCCTAAAAACCAGCGTCCCGAATTGTGGAATATCTTCAATGGGCGCATCAATCCCGGCGAAAGCATCCGCATTTTTCCGCTCTCCAACTGGACGGAGTTGGACGTCTGGCATTACATCCATCTGGAAAATATTCCCATTGTTCCTCTCTACTTTGCCAAGAAGCGCAAGATGCTGGTGCGCGGCGACAGCCTGATCCCGGTCGAGCAGTCGTTCGTGAAAGGCTTGCCAGGAGAAGAGCAATGGGTAATGAGTCGATTGCGCTCTCTGGGTTGCAGTCCCTGCACCGGCGCGATCCGCTCCGATGCGGACACCATCCCCAAGATTATCGCCGAGTTGGCGTCTTTTCGATCCTCGGAGCGCGCCAACCGCATCATCGATCACGACCAGGATGGCAGCATGGAAATTAAGAAGCGCGAGGGCTACTTCTAATGTCGCTGCTTCAGAAAATTAACGAACAGAATTTTTCAATCGACGACTTTCTCGCCTCCGAGCAGCAGAAAGATCTGCTTCGCTTCTCCACCGCCGGCAGCGTGGACGACGGCAAGTCCACGCTGATTGGACGCCTGCTCTACGATTCGCGCAATGTATATGAGGATCAGATTCGCGCCGTCACCTTCCACACCGGGACCAGCCAGAAGACCTCCATCGATTTTGCGCAGTTGACTGACGGCCTGCGCGCCGAACGCGAACAGGGTATCACCATCGATGTCGCCTACCGCTTTTTTGCCACAGCCAAGAGAAAATTCATCATCGCCGATACACCGGGGCATGAACAATATACGCGCAACATGGCTACCGGAGCCTCCACTGCCGATCTGGCGATTATTCTGATCGATGCGCGCAAGGGCATTCTCCCTCAATCGCGCCGTCATGCATTCATCGCCTCGTTGCTAGGAATTCGACACATCGTCGCAGCGATCAACAAGATGGATCTGGTGGATTTTTCCGAGGAGATTTTCCAACAGCACCGTACCGGACTTGCTCTCCTCGCGGCCAATCTCGAAATCCCTGAGATGCTTGCCATCCCCATCAGCGCTCTCCACGGTGACAATGTGGTCACGCCGAGCGAACACACCCCTTGGTACAACGGCCCCACGCTATTAGAGCATCTGGAAAACGTCCCGGTGACACGGCAGGAATCCGATGCTCCTTTCCGCTTTCCTGTGCAGCGCGTGATTCGCCCTCATCAAAATTTTCGCGGGTTTGCCGGTCAAATCGCAGGCGGTTCGGTGATGGTTGGTGACGAGATCATCGCGCTGCCCTCCGGCAAAACCAGCCGTATCGAAAGCATCCATACCTTCGGCGGACAACTGGCTTCCGCCTCGACATCCAGTTCCGTCACCATTACGTTGGAGCACGAACTGGATATCAGCAGAGGCGACTTGATTGCCGCAGCCTCTGCCGCCCCCCAGCCAACCTCTCGACTGGAGGCTTCCCTTGTCTGGCTGCATGCCGACCCGCTTGATACGGCGAAAACATACCTTCTCAAGCACACCAGCCAGACGGTCAAGGCGACGGTTTCGCTTTGCCATCGAACCGACGTGGAAACCCTCGAAGACCATCCCGCCGTCTCCCTGGGAATGAACGAAATCGGCGTGGCCTTGGTTGAAACCAGCCGGCCTGTCGTGGCAGATCAATATCGAGACAATCATGTCACCGGCAGCTTCATTCTCATCGATCCGGACACCAACGGAACTGTGGGCGCAGGCATGGTGCGCCGGTCGTTGCATGAAAGCAAACAGCGGCACTCAACCTCCGCGGTCATCGTCCTCGGCAACCGGAATGCGCTCCTGCAACAACTGGAGCAGCGCCTTCTTGCAAGCGGCTACGCCGTTGTTACAACGCGCGTCCTTCGCCGAGCACTGTGGCAGTCGCTCCTGCAAATTGGCGTCATTACTCTGGTTGCCTCCGAAACTGCCGAGCCGCCTTCCATTGCCTATCTCAATCGGCAGCGAGCGTTGGTTTCCGATTCTCTGGACGTTTCTCCTCAACCCCACCTTACCGATGCCGAACGCATCGAGCGCGAACTGCATCGACGAAACATTTATCCCACCCTTCCGGAGAATGCACAATGAGCAAGCCCGATTTCGAAAGCCTATCGCTGGAACAAAAAACCGCAGACGCCCGCCGTCTCATCGCCCTCCAACTTGGCAATTCCTCCAGCCCATGTGTTACCTGCAGCTTTCAGGCGGAAGACATGGTCGTGCTGTACCTGGTGCGGGAGCTTGCGCCGCACGTTCCGGTACTGTTCCTTGAAACCGGCTATCACTTCCAGGAAACCTACGAATATCGCGACCGCATGACTGCCGATTGGCACTTGGATCTCATCAATGTTGTACCCGCGCAGTCCGTCGCCGATCAGGAGGCACAATTCGGCATCTTGCATCAGGCTGCTCCGGATCGATGCTGCGCGTTGCGCAAGGTAGGCCCTCTGTTCGCGTCTTTGGAACCATACAACACATGGTTCACCGGCCTCCGGCGCGAACAAGCCAAAACGCGCGCCAACCTGC
>JAJYSL010000410.1 GCA_021793595.1 Acidobacteriota bacterium | reverse complement strand
GCTCCGGGTGGTGGCCTGCGCTGGATACCCTCTTCACTCGCTTCTTACTCTGATCTATCTCGGATGTGTTAGTTCCGGGGGCCTCGAACGCTTTCGGGCCCTAACTCGCTGAAGCGAGCTGATCAGGCGTACGGAATCATGCGCAACACCTTGGGCAGGTCGGCATCCGAAACCATTGCAGATGCGGCAAGATGCCGCTTGGTTTTGGTAGCCTTCGAGGTTAAGATGTGCCGCATGAAGGCCTGGCCGCGCTTGACTCGACCGCTTCCGGTCTTCTTAAAGCGCTTGGCCGCACCTTTGTGCGTCTTTAGTTTCGGCATGGTAATTCCAATCAAAATAACAGTTTTACGACTTCACCCAGTATACGTGAGGCGGACAGATGTGGGGAAGGAAATGCTTCGAGGCAAGCCTCCACAGCCGAACATCTCAACATAAATGACGCAGATAAGAGCAAAGTCAGAATTCGTCTAAGGCAGCCACTTGCGATGACATTCTTCGTCAGCGAGTCATGACAAGCTCGGGCTGGAATTTTCGGCGAAGCGGGGCATCTCCGGGGAAATATGCATTGGTCACGTACTGGTAGAGCATGCGGTGGGTGTTGAAGAAGGAGCCGTTGATGGCCATGGCCATGCGCATAATCTCTGCCCAGCGGTCGGGGTAGTGATAGAAGAGGGGAAGAATCTCGTTTTCGAGCTTTTCGTAGAGAGATTCGGCCTCCTGGGCTTCGTCCTCGGACTCAACGATAGCCCAGCCGGTAGCGCCTTCAATACAGCCTTCAATCCACCACCCGTCGAGAGTGCTTAGGCTGGGAACTCCGTTCATGGCGGCCTTCATCCCGCTGGTCCCAGAGGCTTCGTAGGGGCGGCGGGGGGTATTGAGCCATAGGTCGGCGCCGCCGGTGAGAATCGCCCCCAGGTCCCACTCATAATTTTCAAGGTAAACAATGCGAAGTTGATTGGAGTTGAGCTGAGCGCTGGTTTCGATCACATGATGAATGATGGCTTTGCCCACATCATCGTGGGGATGGGCCTTGCCTGCGTAGACGATCTGGATACCGCCATATTCTTCCGCCAAGCTGGCCAGGCGGGTGGGATCGGCGAACAGCATGTCGGCGCGTTTATAAGCGGCGGCGCGACGGGCAAATCCGATGGTGAAAATATTTTCTTGAAGGGTGACGCCGACCCGCTCGCGAACGGTATCGATGAGTTTGCGCTTCGCATCCAGGTGGCGGCTGCGGATTTCGCTGGGCGCGATGCCGATGGCGAAGCGGAGGTAGAGGTTGTCGCGTCGCCAGCTTGGAACCTTTTCGTCGAGGAGGGCCTGCATGGAAGGCTGAATCCAGGTCGCGGCATGCACCCCGTTGGTGATCGCCTGCACAGAGTATTCCGGGAACATCTCGCGCGATACGCGGCCATGCTGCATGGCAACGCCATTGACGTAGCGGGAAAAGCGGAGCGCGACGTAGGTCATGTTCAACATGCCGTCATGACAACAGCCAAATTTTTCGAGTGCTTCGGTTCGTTCGTCGCCGAGAACCTGACGCGCCTGATCGAGCGAGAACCGATCATGGCCAGCAGGAACCGGGGTGTGGGTGGTAAAAACACACCGGGCCCGAACGGCATCCAGGTCATCTTGGGTCGCGTCCAGCAGATTGCCATCGGCGACCTGCTGCTCCAGCAGGCCGATGGTGAGCAGCGACGCATGACCTTCATTCATGTGATAGACGGCAGGTTGACAGCCTAATGCGGTGAGAATCTCGATTCCGCCAATGCCGAGAACCGTCTCCTGACACAGCCGGTAGAACGTATCCCCGCCGTAGAGGTGATCCGTCAGTTGACGATCCCAACCGTCATTAGGATCAAGATCGGTGTCGAGGAAAATCACGGGGACAACGTGGCCGTCCGTGCCTACAATGTCTTTGCGCCATGCGCGAACCATTACGGGGCGGCCTTGAATGGTAATGGCAGCCAAGGGCTCAAGCGGCTGCAGAAGAGTCTCCGGCTTCCAAGGCTCGTCTTCTTCGGTTTGCACGCCGTCTGCATTCAAGTGCTGGCGGAAATATCCTTTGCGGTGCAAGAGCGTGACTGCTGCGAGTGGCAGTCCAGTATCGGCAGCAGATCGCAGCGTGTCTCCCGCCAGAACGCCCAGGCCCCCGCTGTAGGTGGTCATGTTGGGAGCAACTGCAATTTCCATGGAAAAATAAGCGATTTGAATTCGCTTCCAATCGTCGCGAGATATCTCCGACGCCAAATCCGGTTGGCCGTTGATTGCCATTCAACCTCTGTTTCCCGAGGGTAGAGTTTATAGTTTATAGCTGTTCTCCCAGCGGGAGACAGACCCATAAACGAATCGAGTCGGAGCAGCGTCGGTTCAGCCCAAGTTCCCACCAGGCGATAGAACTGCCGCGAAAGGACTCTAGTTGTGCGACGCCTCCGACAGGGATCGCTACATGGAATATTATCAGTGCGCTGCTGGGAACATGAAAATCTAATGAGGCACACTTGCAAAAGTTGATTCGTGCTGTTGCGGGAGGGAGTTTTGCCAATTGGTCTAGATTGCAGAGTCCACGGCAGTTAGAATTTCCTGACCGGCGGCCTCAAGCCGTTCCCAGATGGCATCGATCCAGGCCAGGTGTTCGGATTTCATGAGGACAGAACGCAGACATTGCACAGTAGTTTTCTGAGCCACTCTGGTTGATGCGGGCCAGGTATTTTCGGGGAAACAGGATCGAGGAAGATGCACCAATGCGAGATGCAGATCTCGACGGGCTGCGGCGTCGAAGAGAGCGCGTGCGCGGGCAGAGCTTTCCTCTGGAGTGGCACCGCGCACAGCCCAGACCACAATGTCCAGCTGAGGGGGAATTGGGGCGAGAAACATGGAAGAGGCGCGAATGCGGCCGTAGAGTTCGAGTGCGGCGGCGCGGCAGGATTGCAACATCCCGGCAAATTCCCCGCCTCGGATTAAGGGCAACGCGCGTTGTGTTGCCCAGAGAGCCACGGCAGACGCGCCAGCCCGAGAACATTCCAGAGTGATCTCGCCAAGATGCAATTCGTCCGAGGTGAAGTAGGTGTAGGGCGAATCATGCTTGTAAAAGCGGCCCACCGAAGGGTCGCGAAACAGTATGCATCCGCAGCCGTAGGGCTGAAGGCCGTGTTTGTGCGGATCGACGACGATGGAGTCGATTGCGGTCAGGCTAACAAACGAATCCGCCGCTTCTGCGTCCAAGTTTGTAGCCAGGGTGAAATACCCGCCGTACGCGGCGTCCGCGTGGATGCGGAATCCATAGCGGTCGCGCAAGGCGAGGATTTCTGGTAGTTGGTCGACAGCTCCAAGAGCGGTGGTTCCAAGAGTCACGACGACAGTGCCGACGTCGCCCTTTTGGATTCTGGATTCCAGGGCGGTCAGGTCGAGTCTGCCTCGTGGGTCAGTCGCGACAGAATCGAAGGGTAGTTTGAGAACGCCACTAATACGGCGATGGGTGTAATGCGCTTGGTCGGAGGCGAGAATCGTTTTGTTTGGATGAAGCTGACCGGCAATCCAGAGCGCCTCCAGATTGGCAAAGGTACCACCACTGGTGAGATGGCCGAGGTGGGTGGTCCATCCAAACATGTTGGCGAGCCCCTGAACAGCCTCGATTTCCATCCGAGAGCTGGCGCGGCCTCCGTCGAGGGCATGGTTGTTGGGGTTGATCCAGGTTGCAAGCGCATACGCGGCGCGTGCTACGGGATGCGGCGGCTTGAGCATCTGGCCCGCATAGAAGGGGTGAAAATAGGGGTAATTCTCGCGGAGGCGGGTTGCCGCTTCTTGAAGCACCCTCAGCATTGCCGCTTCATCGATGGGAGGTGGATCGCTGGCGGGCAGAGACGAGAAGCCTTCCGCGAGAGTAGAAAGAGCGCAATGAATCCAGGCGAGCGACTGCTCCTCAAATTTCATGTCGTGAGCTAGCATAATGCATGACGGATGAGGCAGTTGTGCGGGAATGACCGCCGGAGGAAAGGGCCGGCCGGATGTGGCCGCCGCTAACCTGCATTTTTTTCTTGCATTTGGCGAAAATCTGGTACACTGATCGTGCGTTCGAATAGAACCGGGCAGTTGTAGACTTTGCCCCAAAGCACAAGATTCTGCTAGTAGTCGCTCCGATTCCCTTCAGCGTAATTCAAATCGATTAGGAAATAAGATTCAAATGGAACAAGGTACAGTAAAGTGGTTTAACGACGCGAAGGGCTTCGGCTTTATCTCGCGCCAGA
>JAJYSL010000409.1 GCA_021793595.1 Acidobacteriota bacterium | reverse complement strand
GGAACGACAAACGTCGCAGAGCCCGCCGCGAAGTATCGTGAAACCTCCATTGTCGTCACAGGATTTCCCGGCTGGGGAACTGGCAGGTCTTTGCCACCTGGGAAATGGTATCAGGAGGCCATCGATGCTTCAGACGTACTGAACTATGCCCATGGCAACAATTCACTGTTTGTGGGCGCCGAATACAATCCATACCTCCGTTTCGATTCTGATACTGGATACCTGGAAGAACCAAGCTACCATTTCAATGGATATGCCAGCGGGAATCCATTTGCCGATTTCCTTCTGGGAAATGTCCAACAGATGCAGCAGACGGCGGGCAAGGCGAAGTACACACGCGGTCACCAGTTCGCTGGGTTTGTGCAAGACGCATGGCATCCCACACCCAGACTGAATCTGAACCTAGGCTTGCGATGGGAGCCGTTCTTTGCCTATACCGATCCAGTGAAAGGGCAGATTGGGGGGTATATAGCAGGCGCTCAATCGACCCGGTTTCCTCTCGCTCCTCCAGGACTGCTTTTCGCGGGTGATCCGGGCTTCCCAAAGGGAGGCATGTACAACAATTTGGGCAATTTCTCTCCCCGAGTGGGCTTCGCGTACTCACTCCGATCGGGCTCTCACCCGACTGTGTTGCGCGGGGGGGCGGGCATGTTCTATATCCAGCCATTTATGGTTCTGTGGAACAATTTCGTGCAGAATGCGCCCTTTAGCCCTAGTGCCACACTCAATGGAGTCAATTTTTCGGACCCATATGGAAGCGCCGGCCAGCAAGATCCATTCCCGCCCTTCGCACCGATCATAACTTCTCCAGCAACAACCTTCGTTACGCCTATTACCTACCAATTCTTTAACCCGCACTGGCACTTGGGTTATGTCCAGGCGATGAATCTCACGATCGAGCAGCAGCTGGCAGCCAACTTTGTCTTTCGGGCTGCGTATGTGGGTGATAATGGATACAACCTGCAAGATAACAATGAGCAAAACCCGGCGATCTACCGCCCCGGAGCGACCGTCAGCAATACAAATCAGCGCAGGCCTCTGTATCCCACCTATGCATCCATGATCGAGATGAACAACGACGGCTGGAGCCATTACAACGCTCTGCAATTGACCCTGGAAAAAAGACTGAACAGCGGGGTTTCCTTCGTGGCGAACTACACGCGCTCGAAGGCGACGGACAACCAATCGAACGATGTGCAATTAGCGTTGTCGAATCCTGACCCCTTCAACCTTGCTTTCAATGACGGGCTCTCCAACCATGACGTGCCCAATGCCTTCAACTTTACGGGTGTAGGCGAATTGCCGAGGCTGGATTCTTCCTCTCGGTGGCTGCGAACAATTGCTGGGGGCTGGCAACTCAGTGGAATCCTTACCTGGGCCAACGGGGAGCCGTTCACCATTGTTTCCGGACAGGACAACTCCAGGAGCGGTGTGAATCTGGATCGAGCCGATTTGGTCCCAGGAGCCAATCCACACCTGCCGTCCGGCCGTTCCAGAGCGCAGGAACTGAGCGAATACTTCAATACTGCCGCGTTTACTGTGAATGCTTTGGGCACCTTCGGAGACTCGCCGCGGAATCCGATCAGGAACCCGAATTACTTTAATCTAGATGCCGGTTTGCAGAAAACTTTTTCAGTTGGGCCACGGCTGCGTTTTAGATTCAGGGTGGAAGAGTTCAATGCAACCAATCACGTGAATTTCGGCCAACCCGGGAACAACGTCAGCGCCAAAAATACTTTCGGTAAAATTACAGGTGCGGGCGATCCAAGAATCCTGCAGTTGGTCGGTCGCCTGGAGTTCTAGATGCGCCGCCTGCTGTTTGTGCTATGTTTCTTCTCGATCTTGCTGCCAGCCACGGCTGAATCGCCGAAGCCGTGGTTTTTCGCGGTGCTCGCCGATCCCCAATTTGGCATGTACGCGAAAGACAAAAACTTCGTCCAGGAAACGGCCAATTTCGAATTCGCAATCGCGAATCTTAATCGACTCCATCCCCGTTTTGTGGTGATTTGCGGCGACCTGGTGAACCGAACCGGAGATCCTGCTGAAATTGCGGAATTTAAACGCGTGCTGCAAAAGCTGGACCCATCGATTCCCGTTTATAACGTCGTAGGGAATCACGATATTGGAAACATTCCGACGTCTGCAACGCTCGACCGGTACCACACTGCGTTCGGCCGCGACTATTACACGTTTTCGCAGGGCGAAATCTTCGGTCTCGTGCTTGACTCGAGCCTCATCCAGGCACCCCAGAAGGATCCCGAGGCGGCGCGGCAGCAGAAACAGTGGCTTCAGAAGACTCTGGCACATGCCAAATTGAATCCCAAACAGCAGATTGTTGTGTTTCAGCACATTCCTTACTTCATTCACTCTCCCGACGAAGCGGACGGTTACTTCAACATTCCGCAGCCTGCTCGCCGGCAATATCTCGACTTACTTCAACAAGCAAGGGTGAAGTACGTCTTCGCCGGCCACTATCACAGGAATGCGATTGGAGTGGATGGGCCGCTAACGGAAGTTGTGACGGGCGCCGTAGGTATGCCTCTGGGTGGGTCGCTGTCCGGGTTTCGCATTGTAGCTGTAGAAGGACCGAGGCTTGAGTCCACCTGGTTCAGCTTTGGAGGAATACCCAACCATGTGGACCTGCAAAAACCCTCATCCACGCCTGCCCGCAGTAATCCAATATCGCGATGATTCTCACGCTCCTGCTTTCCGCTGGAGTTTCGGGATTGTTTTCGCGTGGACTCGGTCTGTGTTTCCGTGCATCGTCGCCACGCACTGTTTGATATCCCGGTGACATCTGCTTGGCAGCGGATCTTGCTCTAGCATTGGTTTGTCGGAGCGATCGCCATGTGGCTTCGCGGTGCCTATCATGAGAAAGTTGTTCTCGATCGGGCAGCGGTGCTGCCTGTGTCGCTTGGGCGCAATCGGTGCAGTGTATGCGATTCGTGGTTCGGCGTGCCACACTCTTGCCCTATTTCGCTTTCGTGGGAATGCTTGTTTTCGGGAAGACTTCAGGCAACGCAAAGGAGCGAATGGCAGATCGAAGAGCACCAGGTGAGAATGGCGATCGACGGACTCGCCGGTGCCGAAATCGGCGACAAAGACCTGAAAGCGCAGAGAGTGTTAGATCTAGAACTCGTGAATAGGGGGCATTTGCTGTATCTTGGGCAGAGTTCTGCTGAATAGTTCAAACTGCTCAGTATGCTGTGTTTGAACTTTTCTATAGATGGAGCCAGCGCGATGCCTGCATCCAGATATCCCCTTTGATCTGATCTGCAAAATGCAAATTGGAAAGAATGGTCGGAGGTTCAAATCCTCTCTCCCCGACCATTCTTTCCTTCCAGCCCTTTTGTACACGTCGAAAGAATGGCTACTGTGAATCGAAGTTATACTTCTGCCGTCCACCGGCTAGATCCACCACAGCATTCTCAGCAATTTCGCAACCTGCTCCCGGGCAGGACTTGTCCGTTGACTCTACATCCCTGCGATGGAAACGTCGCACGTGGCGCAATTTTCGATGATCCTGACAAGCAGGCTTTGAAACCGTTCAGGCATCGGCCCTGACCAGCTTCGTCACCCGGCCAATTCGATTCCAATCCGAAACATAAATGTTCGCGTTCCGGTCGATGTAACATCCATGCGCCGCGCTGAAGTATGCCGGCGCCACCGCGCCCGGTTGGACTCCGTAGTTCGCCCACTGGGCTTTCTGTGGATTGTCTCCCAGGAAAGCCACCGGAACATTGTCCCTGTCCAAAATAGTGACGCGTCCTTCCAATTCAGAAACCAACGCATAGTCGCCAAAGAAACTTACCTGGCATGGCCGTCGCAAATGGAGAGTGATGGTCTGGACAAACTTTCCATCGAAGTCGAAATGAACCAGCCGACGGTTCTCACGATCGCAAATCAGCAGTAACGGCTGGTCGTAGCGTGTATCGACTGTGAGACCGTGGCTGCAGTTGAAGAATCCATTCGACTCGCCCTTCCCCGCATAGCTCGCTCGGTATCCGCCATTCTTGTCGAACCTGAACAGCCGTGAGTCCCCATAGCCATTGGCGATGAAGATACTGCCGTCCGGCGCCGGAACCGCCGCTGTCAATCGCCATTGGTTGGGCGTCTGGAAGCCGGCCTCCAGCGGAGCGGTAATTTTCTGCACCACCGTGCCGTCCGTCTTCATCTTGACAAAAAGCCAGTTCTCTTTTGGCGTCCCCTTCTGCACCTTTGTGTACAGGTATTCTTCCCCGCCCTCATTGGCATGGAAA
>JAJYSL010000408.1 GCA_021793595.1 Acidobacteriota bacterium | reverse complement strand
CCGATCTCCCACCCTGTTTATGAAGCAATGGGCGATTTGCCTGCACGAAATGCAGTTTGAATCCGCAAGTCAACACCGCATTGTACCGACAATCTCATTTTTCCCGAAGTCAACGATCATTGGATAATGAATTGAAGAACTCGCGTTATGTGTAGATGAAGCAGAGGGCATACAGCTCATGGCATTCAAAGTGTTTATAGACGGCGAATCCGGTACGACCGGTCTTCAAATCCGCGACCGGCTACGAAACCGGGCTGACCTTGCACAAATTTCCATCGATCCGGCACACCGCAAGGACCCAGCCGCGCGTGCGGATGCTCTGAACAGGGCGGATGCGGTAATTCTTTGCTTACCGGACGAGGCAGCCAAGGAGGCTATATCGCTTATCACGCAAGACAACGTGCGCGTCATTGACACTTCGACCGCGCATCGTGTTGCACGCGACTGGACATACGGATTTGCGGAAATGGAGCGTGGTCAACGTAATGCCATTGCCAAATCAGCACGTGTAGCCAATCCGGGGTGTTTCGCCATCGGCGCTATCGCATTACTCAGGCCCATCATCAAAGCCGGACTTCTTCCGCCAGAGTTTCCAGTCGCAATAAATGCTTTATCAGGCTACACCGGTGGGGGAAAGGCTCTCATTGCCGAGTTCGAGAGAACCACGCCATCGACCCGTACACGCGATGCTTTTCGCGTCTACGGTCTATCTCTGGCACACAAGCATGTACCAGAAATCCAGACATACTCCGAACTGGCGCATCCACCCGTCTTCGTGCCTTCTGTTGGAAGATACGCACAAGGCATGATCCTTGAAATTCCACTGCAACTCTGGGCTTTTCCCAGCACTACCACTTCAACAAATCTTCGCGATACGCTGGCCGATGCTTACAAAGGTTCGCAATTTGTCGATGTCGCCTCGGAAGAAGAATCCGTCAGACTTCAGACAGTTCGAATGAACGCGAATGGTTATGTCGCAGCTCTCGATCCAGAGAGTTTGAATGGTACAAACCGCATGCGAATCTTTGTATTCAGCAACAAAGAGCAACAACAGGTGCGCCTCATCACGGTACTGGACAATCTCGGCAAGGGAGCGGCTGGTGCTGCGGTGCAGAATTTGAACCTTATGCTCGGCTTAGAAGAAAGTGTAGGCCTGTAAGGACAAGACAGCTTCGTTAACCCTCAGAAAATCCGCGAGAAGTTGGCCATCATCCTTCTGCTGTTGTCACTCAGTCCGAAAGCCTGCGAAGTGGAATATCCTTTTCTCCGTCCGTCGTTCAGTCTGTCTGCTTGCATTTGCAGCCGGCCATCGACTCATCCAGGTGCGCAGCAATCAGTCGCCCATCACAGGCTCTTCCGCCTTCTCTTTCTTGGCTGCGTCCGCCGTCTCCGGGGCAGAAGCAATCAGGGAGCTGATCGCGATAAAATTCTCCTGCGGCTTTTCTCCCAGAACGTGCTCGCGGTACAAGGTCGCCATTTGTGCATTCTCGACATCCTGTTTCAGCTTGTCTCCGCGCGCGCGAATCTTTTCCTCGCGTGCATTCTTGGCAATACCCAGCTTGTCCAGCGTGTCGTTGGCGGCCGCATTCACATGGGTGTCGTTGAGTACCAGTGTGTTCTCCGTATCGCCCATGCCCACTTTGCGGCCGCCGGCGAAAATCTCGTGTCGGCCATGCTCTTCATACCACTTGGTCAGCGTAGACGTCATGTGCATCTTCTCGATGATATTGCGCCAGCCCACTCCGGTGTTATAGGCGCAGAAGGAGATTTCGCCTTCCTGTGTTGCGTATGGAATGATGCACTGTTCGGTGCGGCGGAAGTCGTAGTTGAAGAGGTCCTGGAACCACATGCTGGCGATGAACAGGAAGTTCCAGCGGTCGGCACGGCGCTTTTTGATGTCTTCCATGGTGCGGTCGCCGGTGACTTTGCCGTAATTGCGACCGGTTGCGCCAAAGCTCTTGTCAAACTTCTTCAGCATGTCTTGGATATGGAAGTGCGTCGGCGACTTGAATGGATCGTAGTTGCGTAACATCGCCAATGTAACTCCGATGATCGACAAAAACCGGCCCCGCGCCGCATCGTTGATCTTGGCCACGTCCTTTGCCAAGCGGTCTGCGTTCAGGAAGGCGGTTACTGGAACAGCTTCCTTGGTCTCCTTGTCAATCATCAGCGCCATGCCCATTCCACAGTCCGGATGACATCCGCAGGATAGCTGTCCCCAATCATGCTGCGGCCCATGCACAAGATCGGCCCAGTCGGAAAAGGTGCTCATAAAGCTGATGGGAAACCAATCGCGGGCTGGCTCCCCGAGGCCGGTCTGGTTCTTGATGTCATGCGCCAGGTGACTTTGCGTATAACGCTGGGCGATCCTGCGCTCATCGCTCAACCCCTCGTCGCGTCCAGTAAATGACACCGGCTGGAAGCTGAGGAAGTTGATGGTCTTGGGATTGTTGAGTGCAAACTCAATGATGTGACCGACCTGCTCGTTGTTGATGCCATTGATTACGCAGGTTACGGGGACCACGTCCACGCCCGCCTCATGCAGATTGTGAATGGCTTGCAATTTCACATCGAACAGGTTGCCGACTTTGCGGTGCGAGTTTGCCGAATTACCGATACCGTCAAACTGCAGGTATGCATACCGCAGACCGGCTTCTGCTGCCGTGCGGCAGAATTCCTTGCTCTTCGCAAACTCAATGCCGTTGGTCGCGGCCTGGACCGAGTTGTACCCCACCTTGCGCGCATATGCCACGGCATCCAGAAAGTACGGTGAAAGCGTCGGCTCTCCACCGGAAAACTGGACTGACATCTGGCGGCGCGGCTTGATGGTAATTGCATTGTCCAGCATCATCTTGATGTCTTCCCACTTCAGCTCATGGACAAAACCAACCTGGTTGGCGTCCATAAAACACGGATCGCACATCATATTGCAGCGGTTGGTCAGATCGATCGTCAGCACCGAGCCGCGGCCGTGCGTGATGCTCGAGGTGCCATGATTATGCAATTTTTCATCGTTGTGGGCACGAATGTCGCGGCCTGGGAAAGTCTCTTCCAAATGGCGCAGATGTGCCGGGTCGATGGACATGACGTCTTCAAAATGTCCATGCTTAGGGCAGTCCTTCACCATCAGGATCTTTCCATCCCGCTCAATGATCTGAGCCTTGATTTCACCAATTTTCTCGTTCAGAAGGATCTCGTGCGGTAGCTTGCCTTCAATAATTTGCTGACGGATTTCCGGTACGCACTTGGGGCAGAGCGAATCGGTCGTGCGCGGCCAGCCCAACGGCGGCTTCGTCTTCTCATAAGACTTCAACAACGGTTTATCGGACCATCTCGGAATAAACGAGGGGTTGGGGCTAATCCTATTGACCTGTTCAAAAACAGACCACATGCCTTGCGCAGCGATTGTTACCGCTTTCTCCGCAATTTTGACGGCTCTCGACATTTATGGACCTCCTGGAAAGATCGAATCTAGAACGTTGGGGCCGATTTCAAGTGCCAGGTTAAAGGCCGGTCATGACTGTGAAGCGCTTGCCACTCAACCGCAAGCTAGGAAGCTCCTGGCGTAAGTCTCCGCTCCTGACACTGTTAACAGTTCCTAAGGTACGAGGTTGCTACCGCAGAAAAAACAGACTTTCGTCAAACGGAGAAAAGTTGTGTCCGAACGGAGTTTGGTTCGCATTGACGGGCGAGGTGCGGAGGATTGCCTGGATTATTCGACTGTGCCTCAACCTAATTTACAAGACGCCGTATGACAAAAGTCATAGCTGGTGTTGTCGCATCGTCGATAGCATGGCGTGTGAGTTGAAGTTTGGGCAGTTCGTTTTGAATGAATGGAACGACTGAAGAGGCGGCAATTCCTCGGAGGCATCAGACATGAATGAGAAATCCAGCGTCCACCCAATCGATGGGAAGGATGGCGGTTTAACCAGGCTACCGCAATTGGCGCAACCTCTCTTGCAGTTCGATCTACCTGTGGAGATTGAACATCTTCGGGGGGAAGAATCATGGCAGTGGGGAACGGGGCGCAGTTCCAAAACCCTCGTGAAACAGCCGGATTTTCGAATTGTTCTTGTAGCTATGAAAGCACATACGGAAATGAAAGAGCATAGGGCCGAGGGGAGGATCTCTATCCAGACCATCGCAGGGCACTTGAGGCTTAAGTTGCCGGACGGTATTGTCGAGTTGCCTGCCGGTCACCTACTGGCACTTGATCGCTGCATTACACATGACGTTGAGGCGCTAGTGGAGAGTAGTTTCCTTCTCACCATTTCAT